>JAAEUB010000358.1 GCA_024227755.1 Paracoccaceae bacterium
GGGAAGGTGATGGATACGACTCTTTGCGGGGTGATCGCAGAACGGTCCGGGGAAGAAGCACCACAGTCACCAGCGTTACTCCTTCTCAACGGTTAGGGGGGTTCGGGAATGTTTCAAGCTGGGAATAATGTGAATACTAAATTCGATTTGCTTCACTTAGGCGACCCAGGATGAGGATCTAATATGCGCCCAACACTCTATGGCAACCGCCATGCCGTTTCCGCCGGTCACTATCTTGCTGCCGCAGCCGGAAATGAAATTCTGGAGGCGGGGGGGAACGCGATCGATGCCGGGTGCGCAGCAGGTATGGTACTCGCCGTGCTTCACGCCGATGAAGTTTGTTTTTCCGGTGTTGCACCCATCATCATTCGTATGGCGAGCGGCGAGATTGTAACTATCGCCGGGCTTGGGCATTGGCCCATGTCCTTACCAGCCGATATTTTTATGCGTGAGTATGATGGTGAAATTCCCGCCGGGGTACTGAGGACTGTTGTACCCGCTGCACCGGATGCCTGGATTACAGCACTGCGGGATTATGGCACGATGTCTTTTGGCGATGTGGCGGCAGCGGCGATAGAGTACGCACGCGACGGATTTTCCGTGTTTCACTATCTTGCATCGGCGCTTGAACACAATGCGGCGCGCGAGAGCCATTGGCCCGCCAATGCAGCAATTTTTATGCCTGATGGCAGACCCCCTCGCCTTGGTGAGCGATTCGTGCAGACCGATCTGGCCGCAACAATCCAATACATGGTTGATGAAGAAAGGGCAGCGGCTCATGGCGGACGGGAAACCGGGCTGGA
>JAAEUB010000359.1 GCA_024227755.1 Paracoccaceae bacterium
GCGGTATTCTGGGTTTCGCGTTGCGCTGGCGAGTGTTGACTGTGGTTACCATGGTGGGCCTGTTAGTCAGTGCGGTCATTGCGTTTGGCCAGGTAAAGCAGGCGTTTTTCCCGCCTTCAACTACGCCGATGTTTCTGGTCGACGTGTGGCATAAAGCCGGCCCCGACATTCGGGTTAATGCGGAAAAAATGGGGATTATCGAAGCCCATATGCTTGAGCAGGAAGGCGTCGAGGAAGTAACAACGACCGTTGGGCAGGGGCTTCCGCGTTTCATGCTTACCTATAAAACGGAAAAAAGCTATCCTACCTACGCGCAACTGGTGATCAGAATGCAGGATGGTGAGTCACTGGAAGCGCAATTGCCGAAACTGCGCGATTACATGGAGACTGAACACGGCGAAATGTTTTATAAGATAAAGCGTCTTGAAATTGGTCCGTCTACCGATGCCAAAATCGAAGCGCGCTTTAGTGGGCCGGATCCACAGGTGTTGCGGCAATTGGCTTCGGAAACAAAGCGCGTGCTGGAGTCTGACCCAGGTGCACGCAATATCCGTGACAACTGGCGTCAGCAAACCAAGGTAATTCGCCCGGTATTTAACGAAGCCGCAGCGCGCCGTGTTGGTATCAGTAAAGCTGATCTGGATAACCTGTTGCTTACCAGCTTCAGCGGCGCACAAATTGGCGTGTACCGCGATGGCACGGACTTGCTGCCTATTATCAGCCGCCCACCACCGGAAGAGCGCCTGAC
>JAAEUB010000360.1 GCA_024227755.1 Paracoccaceae bacterium
GACTGTCTCGCCGCCATCCCAGCGCAGATGCCAATGGCCACGTACGGGCATGAGAACCGTGTGGCTTTGGCGTGTCGCCAGGGCAGGGGCCTCGGACCCACGGGTCAGGAATTCGACCTCAAATCCGGGTTTGTCTTTCAAAAGCGCATCTTCGCCAATCACCCTGACCGGTTTCCTAGTCACCCGAATCTAAAGTTCGCCATATACATTTTGTTGCGTTTTTTGGCAGAACCGTTTCACTGAAGCGAGGATTTCGTCGGCGGATTTGACCCACTTGTAGGGTTTAGGGTTTTCGTTGTGTGCTTCAACAAATGCAATTATGTCGGCCTCCAGTTCTTTGGTTGATCGGTGCACCCCACGCTGCAGTTGCTTGCGTGTCAGTTCGGCAAACCAGCGCTCAACCTGGTTGATCCAACTCGCCGAGGTCGGCGTGAAATGGACATGCCAGTGCGGTCGGCGTGCCAACCACTTCTTGATCCTCGGCGTCTTGTGCGTCGCGTAATTGTCCATGACAATATGCACATCAGGACCTTCCGGCACCTGCCTATCGATCAGCTTGAGGAAGTCGAGGAACTCGATTGCCCGGTGGCGCTTGTAGCATTTCCCGATCACCGCCCCTGTGGCGATGTCCAAGGCCGCAAAGAGCGAGGTGGTTCCATTGCGGACATAGGTGTGGGTGCGTCGCTCGGCAATACCGGGGGCCATGGGTAGAACCGGCTGCTCGCGATCCAGCGCCTGGATTTGGGATTTTTCGTCCACACACAAGACGATAGCCCGGTTTGGCGGCGACAAATACAAGCCGACTATATCCTGTGCCTTGTCCACGAACAGCGGATCGGTGGACAGTTTGAACGTCTCAGACCGATGCGGCTGCAGGCCAAACGCGGCCCAAATACGGCGTATGGTGGTGTGCGAAAGCCCCACCTCTGCCGCCATTGAACGGATCGACCAATGGGTCGCGTCCTTGGGTGTGGATTGCAACGTGCGCTCTACCACCTCGGCGACCTGCGCATCCGAAACGGTGCGCGGACGACCCGGGCGGTATTCGTCCGTAAGCCCCTCGATCCGGTCCTTGACGAAGCGTCGGCGCCATTTGCCGACTGTATGCTCATTAACCCCAAGCTGGCGCGCGACTTTCTTGCTCGTCAGGCCTTGTGCACACAACAAAACCATCCGGCACCGATCCGACAAAGACCGGGGCGCTTTATGCCGCCGAACCTGACTTTCCAGAAACGCCTGTTCTTCACCACTCAGAACCACCGCGTCCGCAACACCCCGAACCATTGCATAACCTCCGAAACTCAATCACAAGTATGATAGCAATTATAGTTCCAGGTTACTAGTACAGCCTTCCGCAAGTCCTGACTCTATCTGCGTTTAGTCGGGGATTCCAATTTACCACGCTGCTGGTATTTTGGCAAAACAGGATTCCCATGACGTTTTTGTCAACATAATGATGGGTATCCTTGCCATATCGATGGAGACTTCAAACGCCACTGCTGCCAGCCGATCAGATCACCTTGTCAAACACCGAAAGAGAGGCCCTTAAAACCATTGTTCGCGCCCACACGACGGCCAAACAGATTGCCCTGCGCGCGCAGATCATACTGCTGGCGGATGAATGTGTGGGCGTCCGCGAGACCATGCGCCGTCTTGGCACCTGGGACAACATCGTGCGGCGCTGGCGCAAACGCTGGCTGGCGCGCAATCACGAACCAGAGATCATCCCGCGCCTTGTCGACGAACCGCGCTCGGGCAAGCCGGCAAGCATTACGCCGGAACAGACCTGCCAGATTGTGGCGCTGGCCTGCGAGCCTCCGTCAAAGGATGACGGGCCACCGATCACCCAACGGTCATTACCGGCGCTTGGCTGTGAAGCTGTGCGGCGCGGAATAATCGAAACGATTTCACCCGGCTCAGTGGGGCGCATTTTAAAAAGAAACAGACCTCAAGCCGCACCGGAGCCGTTATTGGCTGAACGC
>JAAEUB010000361.1 GCA_024227755.1 Paracoccaceae bacterium
GGTTGAAAAGGCTGGTTTTGACCAAGCATCCGTTGGCAAAAGAGAGCTAAAAGTGCGGCTATCCGGATTTTTTAAAAAATCCGGTCCGGAAAATTGAAATTTTCCGCGCCTTACTTCCTGGCCCCGTAAAGTTCGGCAGCACGTTCTTCAAACGCCCGTACAATTCGCTGCATCGCCTGATTGAACACGACCCCGATAAGCTTTTGCAACACTGCGTTGCGAAACTCGAAATCGACGAAAAACTCGACCTCGCATCCTTCTGGATGTTCGCTAATGTGCCAAAATGAGTTCATGTGCTTGAAGGGGCCATCCAGATATGAGGTATCGATCCGGCGCGCCTTCGTGTCCAGAACCGCGCGGCTGGTAAAGCGTTCGCGAAAACCCTTAAAGCTGATCACCAGGTCCGCCATCAACTCGGTTCGTCCGTCCGCCAATTCCTTGCGTGATTTGATCCGCGCCGCCGCAGTCCAGGGCAAAAACTCAGGGTAACGCATGACATCAGCCACCAGGTCATAGATCTGGTCTGGTTGATAGGGTAGTACCCGTTTTTCCGCATGTGTCGGCATTTGTTTTTTTCTCGTATCTGGCTGGGCCACATGTCATAGAATGGAGGTGGAAAATCAAGGGGGCAGCATGCCAAAGCGTCCATATGTGATCGAAGAAATGATCTCGGCCAAGACTATCGCCGCCCGGGTCGAGGATCTTAGCCGCGAAATACACGACGAGTTTGAGGGTACCGACAAGCTGGTCGTGGTCGGCCTGTTGCGTGGTTCGTTCGTTTTCATTGCCGATCTGGTGCGCGAACTTGATCTGCCGGTCGAGGTCGATTTCATCGAAGCGTCATCTTACGGGAATAAAACGGAAAGCAGCCGTGAGGTGCGCATCCTCAAAGATCTGCGCGGCGAGATTGCCGGGCGCGATGTGCTGGTGGTTGAAGACATCGTCGACACCGGTCACACCCTGAAACACGTGATTGGACTGGTTAACGCCAAGGGGCCGAAACGCCTGAAGACCATCGCCCTTCTGGATAAACCCTCGCGACGCGAAGTTGACATCAGCGCCGATTGGATCGGCTTTGAGATACCTGATGAATTTGTCGTCGGATACGGCATTGATTTCGCACAAAGAAACCGCAATCTGTCCTATATTGGCAAAGTTCGGTTTACAAACGAGTAACCTGGCCACGTGATCCATTTGCCGCTGATCAGGTATATTTTGATCCTACCCTTTGCGAATGCCGCCAGGAAGGTGTATTATGTACACGGGATTTACGGTTTTCTTGCCCGGTGCGGGCATTCAGGAGAAACGAGTATGACCAAGCTTATACATGCAGCGATAGCGGGGACGCTTCTTGGTCTGAACGGGGTGGCTGCTCAGGCCGGACCCGATGGCGAGGGTTTTTATATACGCGGCTACGCCGAGTTAAGCTATGCGGTGGATGGCGGCTCCAACGAAACCTTTGGCACGCTGGATCTGGATCTGGGATATTCTGCATCCTCTGCGATTGGTTACAACCTTGGCATCGACGCGATCATATTGGACAGCGACAACTATTATGCGCTTTATCCTGCGGCTGTTATCGGCACTGGCTTTGGCGATGTTTCAGTTGGCATCCCGCGCTCGGTTTATGATTCAGGCTACTTTCCTTCAATGCCATTGGGGACTTCCAGCTATTTCGGGCTTGAAATTGGTGCGGCCCTTGGATCAGTTGCAGGCTCCTCATATTTATTTGAAACAGATGTTTTACCCCTTGGGCTGCGCTGGGACGGTAGATTTGGCGGAACTCAGGTCGGAGCCTCGTATCACCGCGTATCCGGACCCGGCAGCGATTTCGATACGGTAGCTGTGGCTTTTCGCCATGAAATGGACGCGATCAGCAGCTTTTATGACATGGTCTTTTTCGGAGGGTTTGAATACGCATTTGATGGGTCATCTGACTATTCTGCCCACCGGATTGGGGCAGAGGGCGGTACTGATAACTGGCGTACAGGGCTTATATTCGACGTCAACGACAATATCAGCGAGGGGCTTGTAACCGCCTATGGTAATTACGCCCTCAACGATAATTGGACATTGGACGCCTTTGTAATGAACATCAACTCAGGCGGAACTGATACGTTTTATGGGGCTGGTGCCAAGTTTCAACCAACTGACACGCTCTATGTCGATGCCAATGTCACCGGGTATTCCGGCGCAAGTGACCCGATCTGGGAATTGACAGTCGGCTTGTCGTTCTGATCTGATCACCGTTTAACTCAGGGAAAGCATGTGTTTTCTTCCCGCCAGTTTCTACGCATGGCTAAGTGGGCGCGGCGCCCGCCCTCAGCAACGCGCGTAAAGCTGGTCTTTGGCATTGTCGTTCTGTGCCTTGTTCTCTTTGGGATTGAACGGTTCTTTGGCTGGCCCGAGTGGCTGACGGCGAGCAAACTGAGGTAGTGAACCCCTCGGCAAATCCGGTTCACGAATGTGTTTTTCACCATACCTATTCACATGCCCTGAAAGCCATATACTCGCCTTGAAGATTTGAAAGGCTGAATATGCGGATAGGGTTTTTACGCATCGCATTGGCGCTGGCCATACTGATCGTGGCCGGGTTTTGGCTGACACGGCCACAAACGGGGGACGGGGATGCTTTTGCCGGATTGTCGGGGGACATATCACGCGGGGGGCAGGTTTTCCTGGCTGGCGGCTGTGCCTCGTGCCATATGGCGAAGGGTGCGACCGGGGCCGCGCGGCTGGTGCTTTCTGGCGGGCAAAGCTTCCCGTCGCCCTTTGGAACTTTCACAGCCCCGAATATCTCGCCCGACCTTGTCCACGGAATTGGAAGCTGGGGGGCGCAGGACCTCTTGAACGCAATGCACTTTGGAACCTCGCCCGAGGGCAGGCATTATTACCCGGCTTTTCCCTTCACCAGCTATAACAAAATCACGACGCAGGACGTTCTGGATCTGTATACTTACCTGATGGCCCTGCCCTCCACACCCCAGCCAAGCCGGCCGCACGGGGTCGGTTTTCCTTTCAATATCCGCGCCGGGCTTGGCCTTTGGAAAGCTTTGCTTCTGCGTCAGGAATGGGTGCTTGAGGGTGATCATGATCCGGAGTTCTTGCGTGGGCGTTATCTGGTCGAAGCCTTGGGACATTGCGGCGAATGCCATACTCCGCGCGGGATATTAGGCGGACTAATACAAGGCGAATGGCTTTCGGGTGCACCAAATCCGGACGGGCGTGGTTCATTCCCAAATATCACACCAGCAGGTCTGGATTGGTCCGAAGATGAGTTATTGGAATACTTCACCAGCGGGTTTACCCCCGATTTCGACATGGCGGGCGGGCATATGGCGCGGGTGGTTGAAAACCTATCTGCTCTGCCGGAAAGCGACAGACGCGCGATTATTGCCTATCTGCGGGTGGTAAAACCTCTGCCATGACCGGATTTATTGCTAGTATGTGGCATGTTTAGCAAAATTCTCTCGTTTCCTCTTGCACATTGGCGTGGAGAAGTCGCGCTCTGGCCCAGTTTGGTTATAACTCTAATCGGGCTGAGATTGCTGATCTCAAGTCTTGGCGGGATACCGTTTTTGACAATAGATGTCCTGATACTGATCTGGCAAATCACCGGCACGTTGCGTTCATTTGCCCGCAGCCAGGCGGATCGCCCCGATCTGATAAACGCGGTGATAACTCTCGGCGCAGTCACCTTATGCCTGCCGCTGACTGCCCTGCCGCATCTGGACCGGGTCGCTGCGAATTATCAGGCAAATTTGCCCGATGAGGTGGCGCCCGAAACCGGTCTGGTCTTGGTGCCCACCTATGCGGTTTTGCATGGTCCGGTCAGTTTTCCCATGTTCACAGCCTTGGAAAAGGCCCTGACAGAAAACTCTGAATTGGCCCGGCTGGTTTTGCATTCGGATGGAGGACGGGTTTTCGCAGCACGCGCAATCGCGCGTCTGGTCCGTGATTACGGCTTGGCAACCCATGTCGAGGATACCTGCGCCTCTGCCTGCACCCTGATATTCATAGCTGGATACAATCGCTCGATGGGACCGGATGCTCGTCTTGGCTTTCACGGATACCAGCAGACAGTCTATGTCGAAACCGTCAGTCTGGACGAAGAGGAGGCCAAGGACCGCGCCGCTTTTTTGGCGCAGGGGGTAAGTGAAGATTTTGTCGATCAGATATTTGTCACCGGACCCGATGACATGTGGTTCCCGGCGCAAGAGGTTTTGACTGGTGCTGGCGTGCTAAACGCGCCCTAGAGCCGCGTGCTTTTAGTCTGAACCGGGACAAGGCGTTTCGAAACCGCTTTTTCCGTTCCCATCCTCTGACGTGGTTGAGATTTTCAGGACGGCGCTCTAAGCCCCGGCAAGCGCCTTTTCACGTGCCTTACGCAGCCGGTTA
>JAAEUB010000362.1 GCA_024227755.1 Paracoccaceae bacterium
CACCCGCCAGGTACGAATCGGCGTCAGTCCCTGTTCCAAGGCTCTTTTGAAGGCTTTTTCATCATCGGTGACGAACACCGCAATCTGTTGCTCAACCGCCAAACTGATCGCCTCCCGTTCACCCCGCTGGATACCGGATAGCGCTAAGGGATGAGAAACCGCCACGACCTGGAAAAAATCTTTCTTGAGGTATAGGAATTTCAAAGAGGATTTTGGCCATGATGGCACCGTACTGGCAGGGGTCGTGTGGCGGCGGGGAGGACAAAAGGGGTGCTCAGTGAGCCATTAGGCTGAGAAAAAGGCAGCAAACCGGCTCAAAATCGCCCGGTTACGGGAAAAAGACAAAGTCCAGACGGATCAATCCTAAGGCCGGTTACCAGACAATGGGTTTCCCCAGCGCCAGAGGCCGATGATACGGTTGCAGTTCGCGTGTTGACAAGCCCTTCACGATAGCGCTTAAGCGCAACGGGGCCTGACAGAGAATGCATTGCAAGGGATCGAGGCCAAAGCTCTGCTGAAGCAGGGTTGGCCAGCGGATGGTGGGCGGTTGTGGGGTCGGTTGATCGAGTAAGGCATAGACCGTGGGTAATAACGTTGAGCGCACCCGGTGGGCGAGGAAGCCATAATAACGAATCAGGCGAAAGCCTTTATCGGGGATATGCTGAACCAGACGGGCGATAAAGGCCTCGCTCTGCTCGGTGCGGGTTTGATGATGCCCGGTGGTGTGATTGAGGTAGTTAAAGATGACCGTTTGGCCATCGTAATGCAGCAGGCGTGATTGGGCGAGCGGTGGGCGTTTGAGATAGCGCCCGAGATAATTCACGGTATGGTGTGAGTTTTGCGTGGGCTTGGCAAAATGGACGATCCAGCCTTTACGGTAATGCTGATCGAGCCAGGCATTGAACTCCACTGAAGTTGGACAGCGTGCCAGCAGCGCCGGTGGCAGGGTCAGCTGACCCTGCTG
>JAAEUB010000363.1 GCA_024227755.1 Paracoccaceae bacterium
GGTGGCGGGTTCCCGACCAGTTGTTTTCCAGGCGCGCATCGTCTCCCCAATAGGGGATAGTGACGAAGTCGAGATTGGCCGTGTCAGACAATAAACCGCGCTCAGCCCATAACCGATTAAGGCTTTTCAGGAAGGTCATATTGGCGGTTCTTGTGATCCGGTGCGAGTAGGAGGTAAACCAAGCGGCTTTAGGCAAAACATTCAATCCGGCAAACACGCCGAGCCCGCGGTCCATACACCACAACTCATCCGCTGTATAGCGTCTGACATTGGCCAGTTTCAGCGCGACAAAGCTCAGCACCGAATTGAGTTTTGGCAAGGTTGTCGTTGCTGGATACGGCGCTGTCGCGATCAGTTTATCAATGCCATACGTTTGAATATAGGGGAGCAAACAGAGCACACCAAGGGTATTCTGGGTGTGAAATCGCTCGGGCTTTGAGGCCGCCCCGAGCACAACACTCTTGGGCGCTTCAAGCTTCACCGCCGCCAAGGTGTCATGGTGGGCCGCCACACTACGGCGGGGAAGCCGGGCAAAGCCTTCTTGAGCAATCGTTTCGTAGATATAGCTTTCCGATACCGCATAGTCGGATGTATCCAACGCA
>JAAEUB010000364.1 GCA_024227755.1 Paracoccaceae bacterium
ATGATGCCAGTGACCCGGACGGTCCATATCCCAGACCTCTTTGGCGACATAAGCAAACTGGGTCATGTCGGAATAATACATGGTGTCTTTCGGCAGCCCCACGGCAAGAGCCTCGACAATCGGCACAATACCGGGGCGCGCTGTATCGGTTTCGGCGCGAAATCTGGTTCGGGCAACTGTAACCGCATCCTCCGACCAGTCAGTGTCGCCCGAACCATCCTCAAGCACCTGCGCAACGGCATTCATCAAATACAGAGCATTTGCGTTATATAACCCGTCCCCCGCTACTGAGGTCGCACCAAGCACGCCTGGATCCGTGTTAATGACAATTGCTCTGGCTTCGTGCCCTGCATGCTCGCGCCACAAATCAACCTCGGCCAGATCGGTGCCTACAAACAAAACTAAATCCGCTTCGGTAAGTATTTTGGCACTGCCATCTTTGGCCAAATATGAACCAAAAAATAGCGGATCATCAGGTGCCACCAGGCCACGCCCGGCATAGGTGCAGAACGAGGCGGCTCGGGATTTGCGCAAAACTGTACGATAGGGGGAGTTTTCAATTCCATCGATCAGGTGCCCTTTGGCGGCGCCACCCCCGAATACCAGCAACGGCTTGCGTGCGTCCGTCAACAGGCCAGCAATCGCTTCGGCACCACTAATTGCCTGATCAAATCGCGCCACGCTATGGTGCGGTTTTGGCGGCGCGGGAGCGTCAGACCCCAATAGCCCGATAGGTACCTGAATATGTTTAGGTCGTTGCCTTTGAACTTCGAACTCAATGATAGCCTTATCCACCAACCCATATGCCGCCTCAGCCGTATGTGCAGTTTCTGACCAGTCACAAACACAAGCCGCGGCTCCTTCCTGATCCTTCATCTGGTGCAGTTGGCCCTTACGAAAGGCAGTCTCATCCAGGCACGAAGAGAGTACAAGCATCGGCACAGAATCCGAATATGCCTGCCCCATCGGCGTCATGATGTTACACAGCCCCGGCCCGGTGATCACATAGGCAACACCCGGCCTGCCAGTGGCGCGGGCATAGCCATCGGCCATGAAGCCCGCACCCTGTTCGTGGCGCGCTAAAACATGGGTGATCCCGGCTTCTTCAATGCCGCGATACATCTCGATATTATGCACCCCGGGTATGCCGAAAATCACATCTACACCGCGGTCCTTCAGCATATGTGAAATCTGCGCCCCTAATGGTCGTGTAACCATCATCCCCTCCAGAAAGTTGCGGTAAACAGAACATAAACAACCAAAAGCTCCAGCCGCCCAACCAGCATGGCGGCAGTCAGTAGCCATTTGGCACTGTCATTCAAGCTGGCAAAATTACCGGCGGGACCAATGATGTCACCAAGGCCGGGGCCGATATTTGCCAAGGCGGACGCGGCACCAGAAACCGCAGTTACCGGGTCCAGACCCGTCAGGCTCAGCGCCACCGAAAGAACCCCCAAAGATACGACGAACATAACGAAAAACGTCATGACCGAGGATAATACTCCTTCAGCCACCGTGCGCCCGTCATAGCGAGGGGGGAACACCCCATGTGGGCTGTGTATGGCCCTGATCTGTGCCTGTATCGACGCGAATAGCAGTTGATAGCGAAAGATTTTGATCGAGCAAGAAGTTGACCCGGCGCAACCACCCACCAGCCCCATAAGAAAGAACACCATTACCGGAAATGTTCCCCAAAGCTGGTAATCTGTGCTGGCGTAACCAGTGCCCGAAATAATTGATGTGATGTTGAATAACCCCTCTCGCAATGCAGGCTCGAACCCATCTCCACGCAGAAAAATGCGGTATAGGACCATGAGCGACACAACCAGTGTGATCATCGTCAGAAAACCCCTGATCTGGCGATCATGGAATAATGGCTGGGCAGTTCCTGCCACCATCTGTACGTAGCGAACAAAAGGCAGGCTGGCCAAAATCATGAACAGGGCGGCAACATATTCAGCCGCGCCAGAAAAGGCCCCGAAGGAAGCGTCCCGGGTTGAAAAGCCTCCTGTGGCGAGCGTGGTCAGCGCGTGGTTTATGGCGTCAAACGGAGCCATCCCTACCGCCAGATAAGCCGCACCACACAAAAGCGTAAGTCCCAGATAAATCGAGATTATCCGCCCTGCAATTTCCGCTGCTCGCGGAAGAACCTTGCCCATAGTGTCAAAACCCTCGGTGCGAAATATCTGCATACCGCCAATCCGAAGCTCAGGCAAAAACACCATGGCAACAACAATAATCCCGACCCCGCCAAACCACTGCAGCATCGAACGCCATAAAAGCAGCCCCTCAGGCAGGTCATCAAGCCCGGTTAAAACCGTGGCTCCCGTGGTGGTCAGACCCGACATTGCCTCAAACACCGCGTCCACCAGGCGTGCGTCAACCTCGCCCAAAAAGAACGGCAATGCACCGAATATCGGCAAGACCAGCCAGACGGCCGTAGTCAGGATAAAGGTCTGCTGGATCGACAATCCCTGCCCCACCCCGTTGGTCGAGGCCAGGGCCATCGAAATGCCTACCAGCATAGTTATCACGGCGCTTTGCAGAAATACCGCCCAATCCGGACTGCCAATCGCCAAATCAACCCCCATTGGCACCAACATGGTGGCGCCAAGTGCCGCCACTAAAAGGCCAATAACAGAGAAGATAGGACGCAGATCAAACATGAGCGCAGGGTTGGCCGTGGCAAGGCGGGGTGTCAAGCATTGTTACAAATACAGCCCGTCGCAACGCGCCTATTCATCCCGGTAAAGTGCTTTGGGGTTTTCCTCAAGTCCCGCCCAGACTGAATAAATCTGACCAGCGCGCCCTTGCGCGCACTCTATTTGGCTCCTCAGCCAACGTGATAAAGCGTCTGAAACATCTTTGGGTCCAGGCTTTTCGCCTCGAATGTTTCGCCCTCGGTCAAAATAGACACGGCGTCATGGTTGTGCAGGCTTTCTTGATGACTGGCGACGACGCGAAAATCACCAATCCGGGCATCCTTTTGCAGATGTTCGCAAAACAGCCGCGCTGCATCCTCGACAAATATCGGATTGGCCGCATTCAGTTCGGCAAAGGCTTGTTCATCTTCGCGTTTGACCATCACCTGGGTTTCCGTCGGCACCGCCTGACGACACAGATCAATCAGGTCTTCAAACCACAGGCAGGCCTGATTGCCTAAGACCTCAACGGACAATCGTGCAACAGAACGCTGCGAATGCGGAGTTGCAAGCTGGCCGCGCATCTGGCGGGCATGCTCGGACAATTCCAGGGAACAAGGGCAGGTAGAGCTGTAGACATAGTCGAGATGAATGAATTTGCGCCGCGCCCCGTGATGCTCGACCAATTCCAGTGCAATGTTGTAATACTGATAGCCAGACAGGCCAGAACGCAGGGATTCGACCTTAGCAGGGTAGGAAAACTGCATTTCTATCCTTGCGTCCAGACTTTCCAGATCGGTCTTGTAATCATCCAGCGCTGCCTCGATCACTTCAAAGGAAAAGGTCTTTTCCGCGTGCAGATAGAACGAGCGCATGATGCGCGACATGTTGATGCCCTTCTTGCCCTTCTCAAGACTGACGGTTCCGGTCACCGAGGTTTCAAGCACCAGATCAGAACCATCACGCCGGTGATAGTTGATTGGCAGGCGAAAGTTCGAAATACCCACATGCTGTATGTGCTTTCGCGCGCCCTGAATAAGGCTTGCAGGACCGTTTTGAAGGTCGGGCATGGTTGCTTTGTACGCCTCATCCGGTTTGAACCCACCCGGGTAGTTGCGTGACAGGTCCGGGTAATTTGACACCTCGCCACCGGGAAGCAGCCGGGCAATCGCGGGGTCAAGCCCAGCTACCTCAATCGGGTCAGCGGCCGATGCCCAATCGCGCAGCACTTTCAACGCCTGCTTTGCATCGTCCTCGTTGGGTGTCTTGTCCGCTTCCGGGGTCACATAATTCATCTTGGTCCCTCCCAAGGTCCTGTCGCAGGTCCAATTTAGGGCTTTTACACCGAATTACCAAATGCCCATGCCCAAAAGCGGCACTAAACAGCGTCAAGTGCGGCGCTCACATCCTCGATCAGGTCGCGTATGTCTTCCAGCCCGATCGACAGGCGCACCAATCCGGGCGTGATACCCAAGGCCGCTTTTTGCTCGTCCGGCAGGCGTTGGTGGGTCGTGGTTGCCGGATGGGTAATAATCGACTTTGCGTCGCCAAGATTGTTGGAAATCACGATGATGTTCAGCGCATTGAGAAAGCGAAATGCTGCTTCTTGCCCGCCAGCAAACTCCAATGACAGCACCGTGCCCCCAGCCCCATCCATCTGGCGTTTGACAAGGGCAGCATCAGGATGATCCTTCAAGCCTGGAAACAGCACCCGCGTCAGTTTCGCGTGCCCGCATAAAACCTCGGCCAGTGCCAATGCGCTTGCCGATTGTGCTCGCACCCGCAGGTCCATAGTCTCGAGCCCCTTTAGCATTATCCAGGCGTTAAACGGGCTGAGTGCACCGCCGGTATGTTTGATAAACGGCTCCAAAATACCGCGAACAAAATCCCTCGACCCCAGCACCACACCGCCAAGACAACGCCCCTGACCGTCAATATGTTTGGTGGCAGAATAAATCACCACATCGGCCCCCATCGACAAGGGCGCACTGAAAGTCTGGGTGGCAAAGACATTGTCGACCGCAACCAGCGCCCCTGCGCTGTGGGCAATCTCGGCCACGGCGGCAATATCGATCACCTCTAGCGTCGGATTGCCGACGCTTTCAAAAAACACCAGTTTGGTGCCATCGGTGATCCCCCTGCGCCAGGCATCAAGGTCGGTACCGTCAACCAAAACCACCTCAACCCCAAAACGCGCCAACACGTCCTCAAGAATATACAAGCACGAGCCAAACAATGCGCGCGCGGCCACCACCCGGTCGCCTGACTTGAGCGTCGCCATCAGCACAGCGTTCACCGCCGCCATGCCCGAGGCCAGCGCGAATGCGTCCTCGGCCCCTTCCAGGGCAGCTAAACGATCCTCGAACATTCGCACGGTCGGATTGCCATAACGGGCATATATGAACTCGTCCGCCCCGGTTTCGATAAACCGTGCCTCGGCTTGTTCGGGGCTTTCATAGACAAAGCCTTGGGTCAGGAATATCGCCTCGCTTACCTCACCATACTGACTGCGCCTGGTCCCGGCATGCACCATTTTTGTCCGCTTGTGCCACTTGTCCATCTACGCATCCTTTCGCACAAAAAAGCCCCCACCGCAGGTAAGAGCGTCGGGGGCAAAAACCCTGACCTCTTTAGCGGAATATTTAAAGTGGCCCGCAATCCGGCAGACAAATCGCCACTGGTACGTTCGATAAAGTGAAGCGCCAACCCCGTCAACTCCTCTTGCCAGCAGGTCTGGATACAGGGCAAGCTCGAGTAAACCTGAAAGGAATAGGCCATGACCGACCCGATAGAGCTTTATTACTGGCCCACGCCAAACGGTTGGAAAATCACCATCGCGCTTGAGGAAATGGGGCTGCCTTACGCGGTAAAACTGGTGAATATTGGTGCGGGTGAGCAATTTGAACCCGAATTTCTAAGAATTGCGCCGAATAACAGAATGCCTGCTATCATTGATCCCGACGGACCCGATGGTGCCCCCATCTCCATTTTTGAAAGTGGGGCTATCTTACAGTATCTGGCCCGCAAGACCGGGAAGTTTTGCGGTGAAACGGAAAGGGAGCGAATTGCCGTGGATCAATGGCTGATGTGGCAGATGGGCGGGTTGGGGCCAATGGCTGGGCAGGCGCATCACTTCCTGAAATACGCCCCAGCCATGGATCCGCCACATGACCTGCCATATGCAAAAGACCGCTACCGCAATGAAACTGCAAGGCTTTATGGGGTGATGGACCGACAACTGTCTGGTAACCGTTATCTGGCGGGGAATTTTTATTCGATTGCCGATATGGCCTGTTGGGGCTGGGCCTCATTGTGGGAAGGGCAGCAGCAAACTCTGGACGACAAACCTCATTTGGCGCGGTGGCTGGATGAGGTAGGAACACGGCCTGCGGTGACGCGTGGGCGCGCGGTGGCAGCCGAGGTACGCTCTAACCTTCAGACCAACAAGAAAGCGCAGGACGTATTGTTCAAACAGGGTAGATAAATGCGCATTCTGCTGGCATTAGCGGGCCTGTGTCTGGCGGTAGCTGGCTGTTCAGTGCCGCGCCATGATCCACCCTTTCGCCAAGTCAGTATGGAGGCCGAAATTGATATTAACCGCCCCATTGAAGCTGTGTTTGCCTTTGCTACTGACCCGCTGAATGAACGCTTGTGGCGTGATGAGGTCAGGCACCTCTCAGCTTCAGGCCCCATGGGGTTGGGTATAGTTCTCGATGAGGTTATCCAGATTGGGTTTAGCAGCAATTCTGAAATTCGGGTCGAAGTAACGGCGTTTGACGCCCCCAGTCTGTTTCGGGTTCAGGCGGTTGCAACTCACAATCGCAACTTCAGGTCAGAACGTACCTTCACAAAACTAAATGATAACTGGACGCGGGTTAACTACAGCACCATTACGGACGAACGCCTGGTTTTCGAGATTGCCCTTGTACCAATCGGCCTTGCCACGACCGCCGCGTATTACGAATGGGTGATGCAGGAAAACCTGAGACGCTTGAAACACCTTTTGGAAGCGTCGACCGGTGAGGTCGGCAAGGATTTTTGAAAACCCTTACTCCGCTTCACCCTCGGAATCTTCTTCTTCAACAGCGTACTTCCCGAATAATTTCGCCTGCGCCATGAAGAAAACAAAGATGCCAAGCGGTAATCCGAACGTCTTGAAGCTGACCCAGGTCGAGGTTGACATGTTACGCCATATCAACTCGTTCAACACCGCAAGGGTCAGGAAAAACAGTGCCAGTCGTTTTGTCAGGATCATCCACCCGTCGCGTTGAAGCGGCAAGGCCTGATCCATCACAGCCTCAAGATAGCTGTGCCCGCGCAAAAGGCCAAAGCCCAAAAGCCCCGCAAAAATCAAGTAAATCAGCGTTGGTTTCATCTTGAAAAAGCGTTCATCGTTAAGCCATATGCTCAACCCGCCAAAGATTATCACCAGTACCAGCGTCACGATCTGCATTTTTGAGATGTGTCCTGTCAATCGCCAAAGGGTGAAGGTGGACAGGGCTAGAATGGGAATGAACATCGCGGTGGCAGCAATGAACCCGGAATATTCCTGCCCGGCCATGCTGAATGTCCTGTCTTTCATCAAGATATAGCCCAGAAAGAACGCCGCAATCGGCCCGTATTCCAAAAAGGCCTTCATGCCGGGTTTGATGGATTTTTCGCTCATGTTGCCCTCACCGCTTACCTTCACTGCCTGTCCTATGCGCCCAGTTCAACTATCACAGCCCCGGCTGCAATCAACCCCATCAAGAAAAGACGTCTTGGTCCAACCTTTTCCCCCAGCATCAACCAGCCGATAAGGGCGGCAAAAACCGTCGAGGTTTCGCGCAGAACAGCCGCGCGGCCTACATCACCAATCCGAGTAGCCAGCATGATCGCCCCGAAGCTGAAAAAGGCAAACACCGCCCCGATTAGCCCGCGCAACATCAATGGGGGCAATGCTGGACGCACGGCCATGTTGCGCCAGCGTATTGCTGCCAGAACAGGCATGAACAGCCCGTCAATCAGGAAAAACCAAGCAAGGAAGGTGAACGGGTCTTTTGTGGCGCGGATACCGTAGGCATCCCAGGTAGTATAGGTGGCAACAAAAAGCCCGGTCAGAACTGCCATTGCCAGCGCTGGTTTCAGCATTTCACGCCCGGCCTGCCAGTTGCGCAAATTATAGGCGGCAAGCCCGTAAATACCAGCCAGCAGGGTGAAAACCCCGAGCCATTGCAGCCCGGAAAACACCTCGCCAAAGACAAGCCACGCGCCGATTACTGCAAAAAGTGACCCGGTTCCGCGCACCACCGGATAGACCACGGTGAAACTGCCCAGGCTGTAGGTCCACGCCTGCGACAGTTTGTAAAACACGTGGATGACGAAAGCGACGGCAAGGATTGGCCATATATGCGGTTCAGGCCAAGGGACAACAAAAAGCGCAAAAGGCGCAGCGATGGCGGCATAGGTGACATCTATTGCGCCCCGGCTGAGCCAAGGATCGTGACGACCTTTCTGAAGCGCTCCGAAGGCTGCGTGCAGAAACGCCGCCATCAGGGCAAGACCCAGCGCCAGTCTTTGACCGGCTTCGGTACCTTCAAGGGAGATCAGCCAGTCACTCATGGATTTGGTCCGGATTTTGAGGGCAGAGCCGGGGGTTTCACACCCGTCGCCAGTGGTTTCTCGAACCAGTGGCGCAACCACTGGCAACCCCCCGTGGGATATTTTTCGCCAGAAGAAGGAATTACGAGTTTATTCCGGTCAGGGCGCTGGCAAACTCTTCGGGATCGAAGGCGGCGAGGTCATCAATTTGCTCGCCCACGCCAATGGCATGGATTGGCAGGGCAAACTTATCTGCCAAAGCGACCAGCACGCCGCCCTTGGCGGTACCATCAAGCTTGGTCATCACCAGGCCGGAAACTTCAGCGAGTTTCTGGAAAGTTTCGACCTGTGACAGAGCGTTCTGACCGGTGGTGGCGTCAAGCACCAGCAAGGTGTTATGCGGAGCACTCTCATCCTTTTTCTTGATAACCCGGACAATCTTCGCCAGCTCTTCCATCAGGTCGGCCCGGTTTTGCAACCTTCCTGCCGTGTCGATCATCAAAAGGTCAGCGCCTTCAGCCTCGGCCTGTGTCATGGCGTCATAGGCGAGGCTGGCAGGATCTGATCCTTCCGGTGCCGTAAGCACGGGCACCCCGGCGCGTTCCCCCCAGACCTGAAGCTGCTCTACCGCCGCCGCACGAAAAGTATCACCAGCGGCAATGATCACCGATTTCCCGGCAGCACGAAACTGGCTGGCAAGTTTGCCGATTGTCGTGGTTTTTCCTGATCCGTTAACCCCAACGACCAGCACCACTTGTGGTTTCTTGGCATAAAGCGGCAAGGGGCGGGCAACCGGTTCCATGATGCGGGTAATTTCAGCGGCCATCAGTGCTTTGATCTGATCAACCGAGAGTTTCTTGCCAAAATGCCCCTCTGAAATATTGGCGGTAACACGCATTGCCGTATCAACCCCCATATCAGATGAGATCATCAGATCCTCAAGGCTTTCGAGCATGTCGTCATCCAGCACCCGGCGAATGACGGTTTTTTTCTCGCTCCGCCCCAGTAATCGGCCAAATAATCCGGGTTTCGCGGCACGCTCAGGCTCAGGCTCAGGCTCAGGCTCAGGCTCAGGCTCAGGCTCAGGCTCAGGCTCAGGCTCAGGCTCAGGCTCAGGCTCAGGCTCAGGCTCAGGCTCAGGCTCAGCCTCAGGCTCAGGCTC
>JAAEUB010000365.1 GCA_024227755.1 Paracoccaceae bacterium
CCCAATGAACACAGGTGCTTTCATAGGCCCCGAGCAACATTCCCTTGCCTTCCTGCCGGGCATAGCATCCGGTTTCGTTATCGTTGATCTGCGGTAATTCAAAGCCGAGGTCTTCGATTTGCCGGATGTTTTCTGTAACCAGATAATGATGTTCAACTGGTATTAACGGTAGCTCGATACCCGCCAACCGGGCCACTTCACGCCCCCAAAGTCCGGCCGCATTCACTACAAACTCAGTGTTTATTTTACCCTTTTCTGTGAGAACATCCCAGCTGCCGTCCGCGCGTTGGCTGGTGGCCGTGACCGGTGTATGGCGATAAATCGTAGCGCCCAAGGCGCGTGCTGCAGTAGCAAAAGCCTGAGTGGCCGACGCCGGATCAACATGGCCGCCCTCGTTTTCCCAGCACACGCTGGCCATATGTGTGGTGTCGAGAATCGGGGCTTTCTCGCGCGCCTCCTTCAGCGAAATGAACCCGCCTTCGATCCCAAGCCGCCGACAGGCACTTAGCATCATGGCGTTTGAGTCGATCTCGTCCTGGGTGCGG
>JAAEUB010000366.1 GCA_024227755.1 Paracoccaceae bacterium
ACATGTTCCCCCAAAACTGCCACCGCTGGTGCCTGAAGAGCGCCGCCTTGAAGCGGCTGAACGTGTGGGCTCCGAGGGTCAGGTTCTAACTCCTCTCGAAGGTGAAGAGGTTGAGCGGGTGGCGGGAGCAGTTGAAGGGTTGGGGGTCGAAGCCGTCGCCGTTGCCCTGCAACACTGTTATGTCAACGCCGCGCACGAAAAAAAGCTAGGTGAGAAGCTTTCTCAAACCACTAAATACGTCGCCCTAAGCCATGAAATGAGCCCTGAGCCACGCGAGTTTGAACGAACCAACAGCACCATATTGCACGCTGCGTTGATGCCGCTGACCGGGGGGTATCTAGACAATCTGGAGGCAAGTGCGGACGGCAAAACCAATATCCATTTATTTCATTCCGCTGGTGGAATGGCCTCGGTCAATACGGTCAGGGAACGCCCCTTGACGCTTGCTCTTTCAGGGCCCGCGGCAGGCGTGGCAGCGGCAGGCAAGATCGCCGATGAACTTGGGCTGGGCAACGCCATCGGCTTTGATATGGGCGGCACCACCACCGATACTTGCGTTGTCATCGATGGCAAGGTTCAGGTCAGCTCCGATCAGCGTCTGGCCGGGCTGCCGGTGCGTCAGCTTATGGCTGCGGTTGAATCAATCGGTGCAGGGGGTGGTTCGATTGCCCGCGCTGAAGGAGCCGCTGTGCGGGTTGGTCC
>JAAEUB010000367.1 GCA_024227755.1 Paracoccaceae bacterium
ACCAGCGCCAGCACCCCGCCCCAATAGCCAAAGGCAAAGCCCGAGCCCGAGATCTGGCCGATCTCTTCTTTGGTGCCCAGATCCGGCAGCAGCGAATTGGTGAAGATCGTGGCAAACTCCATACCAATGAAACCAATGCCAAAGACGATCAGCATCAGCCAGAAATTCGAGGCATCGGGATAGGCAAACCACAGGCAACTTGCGCCAAACACATAAAGCGCCGAGAAGAACCATATCCACGGCATCCTGCGCCCCGCCGCATCGGCCATTGCCCCAAGAATGGGGGCGCTAAAGGCGATGATCAGCCCTGAGACCGTCAGCCCCAGCGACCAGATCGACTGCGTACGTGCATCCGCTGCCATCTCGTCCATGCCGGTACCGATAAAATGCTGCGTCACGATGGCGGCAAAATATGGTCCGAAGACAAATGTCAGGATCAAAGTGTTGTAAGGCTGGCTGGCCCAATCAAAAAAGAACCATCCCCAGATACGCTTCTTGGCACTTGCCTCGGTCATGCTGTCCCCCTGTTTTCACACGATAAGACCTTTATTCAGCCTTGGGGGCAAGCGATCCTTTATCAGACGTCTACTTTTGCGGTGGCCATGGGCGGTGGCTTTCGGCGCTAATCCATTCCTCTGTCCATTTCGGCAAAGGCGGACTAACCGGATCAAGACCCATCGCCGTTGCCACCAGCGCAGGGTCAACAATACCGTCCGGCCCGCTTGCAGCACTACGATAAAGCGCGTTGCCGGTAGCCTCGCCCGCCTTCCACATGCTTTGCTCAAGATAGAAAAACCTGTGATCCCATCCCATCACCCGACTTCTGATCTCCAACCGGTCAAAGACATGAACCCGACGGCGGTAGCGTACTGAAGCCCCCGCGACGCTGAGACGCCAGTCATTTTCCTTGAGTGCCGAGATCAGCCCCAGCCGTTTCGCCATAGGGATGCGGCCAAGATCATAAAGCGTCAGGGTGCGACCGTTATTGAGCTCCATCCAATAATCCAGATCCCACGGCCAGCAGATGTGCCGGCTGACATGAACATCATTCACCCCCATCGGTGGGGCGTTGCGGTGGACAAAAATCTCTTTGGCCATGCGAAAAACGGGATACATTAGAGCCTCCTGACACATCTGGATCACCGCTAGATCACCGCGACTGATCCCGGCGTCAACCAGAACCTCGCGTCAGGCTTGCCCTTTTGGCTGTGTATGCTTAGTTCAGTGCGATAGAAAATACTGGAAAAACGCAAATGGGCTCGCTTCACCAAATACTGACCATGATCCTCGATATTGCCTGGTTCATCATGATTGCGCATATCATCATGTCGTGGCTGATCAGCTTTCAGGTGCTGAACCTGCGCCAGCCGATTGTCGCGCAGCTGTGGTATGGCATCAACCGATTACTCGATCCGCTTTACTCGCGCATTCGCCGCTTTCTGCCTGATATGGGCGGTCTGGATCTGGCACCATTGGTGGCGCTGGTCGGTCTTGCGGCGCTCAGGATCATTCTGGCCCGCAACGCGGTGTATTTCTACTAAAGTGTTTCGCCCGCCGGGCATCTTCGTTTGAGGCCCAATGCAACGCGACCATGAACTCTTAAAATCAGTCTTCGGTTTTGACACTTTTCTGCCGGGTCAGGCCGAGATTGTGGCCGCCGTTACCGAAGGTAAAAACACCCTTGCGATCATGCCCACCGGGGCGGGTAAATCTTTGTGTTTCCAGCTTCCGGCGCTGATGCGCGACGGTGTTACCGTTGTCATTTCACCCTTGATTGCCCTGATGCGCGATCAGGTGCGTGCGCTCAAAGCTGCCGGGGTCGAAGCGGGCGCGCTGACCTCGGGCAATACCGAAGAAGAAACTGACGAGGTGTTTCGCGCCCTCGACACCGGGCGGCTCAGGCTGCTTTACATGGCCCCCGAACGCCTTGCCTCGGGCGGTACGCTTAACCTTTTGCGTCGTATAGGCACCTCGATGATTGCGGTCGACGAAGCCCATTGTGTCAGCCAGTGGGGACATGATTTCCGCCCTGACTATCTGCGTCTTGGCGATCTGCGCCGCGCCCTTGATGTTCCCCTCGCCGCCTTTACCGCCACTGCAGATGAAGAAACCCGCGTTGAAATCGTCGAAAAACTATTTGACAACCAGCCCCCCAGCATCTTCCTGCACGGGTTTGACCGGCCCAATATCCGCCTTGCCTTTGCAGTCAAAGACGGGCCGCGCGGCCAAATTCTGGATTTTGCCACCGCCCGCAGGGACCAGGCGGGCATTATCTATTGCGGCACCCGCGCCAAAACCGAAACTCTGGCCAACGCACTTACCGCCGAGGGGCTAAGCGCCGTTGCCTATCACGCCGGGCTTGAGCCACAGATGCGGCGCGAGGTTGAGCGGCGATTCCAGCAAGAAGATGGTCTGATTGTCGTCGCCACGGTGGCCTTTGGCATGGGTGTCGACAAGCCCGATATTCGCTGGGTCGCTCATGCCGACCTGCCCAAGTCAATCGAAGCATACTATCAGGAAATCGGCCGCGCCGGGCGCGACGGCGCACCGGCCGAAACCCTTACTCTATATGGTGCCGACGATATTCGCCTGCGCCGCACCCAGATCGACGAAGGCCTTGCCCCGCCCGAACGGCGCCTGGCCGACCACGGTCGCCTGAACGCGCTTTTGGGTTTGGCCGAGGCGCGAAGCTGCCGCCGCCAGATCCTGCTGGGATATTTCGGTGAAAACGGCGCGGAGCCATGCAACAATTGCGACCTGTGCGAAACCCCACCCGAATTGTTTGATGGGACCGTGGCGGTGATGAAGGCGCTTTCAGCAGTCCTCAGAACCGGCGAGTATTTCGGTACCGGACACCTAATCGACGTCCTTACCGGTAAGGCAACTGAAAAGGTGAAAACCCGCGGCCATGACGAACTGCCGACCTTTGGCGTCGGGCAGGATTATGACCGCCGCCAATGGCAGGCAGTTTTTCGTCAGATCATGGGCCTTGACCTTCTGCGTCCTGACCCTTCCCGCTTTGGTGCCCTTCGCCTGACACAATCCGCACATCCCGTACTACGCGGTGAGACCGGGATCGAGTTGCGTATCGACAGCGTCAAAAAGGCCAAATTCAGCCCTCGGGTCAAAGCCATGGTTTCTGACGAAGACGCGCCACTTCTGTCAGCACTTAAGGCCAAACGCCGCGCCCTTGCCGAAGCTCAGCGCGTGCCTGCCTATGTTGTATTCCCTGACCGCACCTTGATCGAATTAGCCGAGAAACGCCCAGTGACGCTGGACGAGATGATGGGCATCAGCGGTATCGGGGCAAAAAAGCTGGAACGTTATGGCAATGTGTTTCTTGAGATCATTGCCGGTGCGCCATCACCCGAAATGCACCCAGCAAGGCGCAAGCTTGCCGGACAAGCTGCGGGGGCAGTATTTGACCGGCTTGAAGCGGCCCAGGCTGACCTGACCCGCGGGGCTGACGGATGCGGCAAATACATGTCCTGCACCACTACGACTTTGCGCAATATCAGTAAGCACCGGCCGCGGGATCTGGATGCAATGGCGCGTATTCCCGGCATGGGCGCTCAGAAATCCGAGCGCTTTGGCCCTGTGTTTCTGGAAATTCTGCAAGAGGAAAGCTAAGCATGCTTGTTGTTGTTTCCCCAGCCAAAAGGCTGGACGAAAGCCCCTCAAAAATGTCCGGCAATACCAAGCCCACGTTTCTGTCCGAAGCCGGGGAACTGGCGCAAGCGGCCAGCAAACTCAGCGGTCCGGAGCTCGAAAAGCTCATGCGGATATCACCCAAATTGGGCGCATTGAACGCCACGCGTTTTGCGGCTTTCGGAACTGGACAGGGTGAAAAACCGGCAGTTGAGCTTTTTTCAGGGGACACTTACGCGGGGCTTGAAGCGTCAACACTGGAACCCGATGAACTGGCCTATGCTCAAGATCACTTGCGTCTTCTTTCAGGCCTTTACGGTCTCCTGCGCCCGATGGATGCTATTCAACCGCACAGGTTGGAAATGGGATCAAAGTTGGCGAATGATCGCGGGCGTAACCTGTATGAATTTTGGGGCGGGCGAATCGCGCAGGCCTTGAACGATCAGGCGAAATCAGTGGGAACGGACGTTTTGGTCAATTGCGCCTCGGTCGAGTATTTCAAGGCCGTGGACCTGGCTACACTGAAATTGCGGGTGATTACTCCGGTTTTCATGGATTACCGTGAAGGGGGGCCGAAAATCATGGCCTTCTTTGCCAAAAAGGCGCGCGGCGCGATGGCGCGATACATTGTCCAACGTCGGGTAACGAACCCAGAGGGCCTTAAGGATTTCGATGCAGGCGGTTACCGTTTCAACGCCAAATTGAGCGACGGTGACAAATTGGTTTTCCTGCGATCTGATCAGGGCTGACCTAAGCCTTTAACCGACCAAAGCCGCATCGGTTTCCTTCTGTGGCAGAGCATTACGCGCGTCGGCGGGGCAATTGGCGTCAATCTCGGCCAGTATCACCGGTTTGCGCAGGGGTTTGGTTAAATGAGCGTCCAGCCCATGCGATATGATTTCATCACCGTCGCCGGTCATTGCGTGGGCGGTTAGGGCGACAATTCGGGTATGGGGCAGGTTGTTTTCCGCCTCAATTGCCCGGATCTTTCTGGTTGCTTCCTTCCCGTCCATACCGGGCATCGAAATATCCATGAAAACCAGGTCGGGGCGAAAGGTCTGAAACGCCTCCACCGCCTCATGTCCGTTCGTGGCAAATTGCAGCTCGATATCCAGGGCTTTAACCAGCTTGGAAAAAACCAGCCGGTTGGTCTTGTTATCTTCAGCTGCCAGTATTCGCATGGCGCGCGGGTTCTCGCCGCTTTCCGTCCGAGGGATGGATTTCTCGGCCTCTGGCTGAGGCTCATCGTCCGGAATGGGATTTTGCTGCGATGAAACCTGCCGCGACGAACCGAAAACCGGAATAGGTTGGACAGATTGCTGAGCATTCAACCCTGTATCAGGACTGCGCCCGCTGCTCGTCTGATCCGGGGCGTCTCGGGCCACCACATCAGTTTCGTCACCCGCTTTTTCAATCAATTCAGGTTGCTTCAGCTCACTCAGAAGATTGATCAGATCAGGGCGCAGGATCGGCTTCAGGACCATTCCGCGAAAGATTTCTCCACCATCCGGCGTCGCTGTTCCCGGTGAAGCAACTCTTATTATCGGCGCGTCGATCCCCTGGGCGCGCAGGTCTTCAACACTCTCGGTTGCAGCCCGTCCGACAAGCGCAGTCTCCACGAAAATTACATGTGCATTCCTTGCTTTAAGCGAAAGTTCAGCCAAGTTTTCCATTGAAGTCACCGTAAACCCCAATGCGTTCAGGCGCCGTTCCAGAATATTGCGGTGCATATCGTCTGGCATGGCGATGGCAGCGATGCTCAGCCAATCCGGCAGGCTTGGTTCTGCTGATTGCTCAACAATGGGCAGCGTCACATGCAATCCAAAACACGATCCGACGCCTTCTTCGCTTTCAACCCAAATCTCGCCGCCCATAAGCTCAACCAGTTGCTTGGTAATGGCCAGGCCCAGCCCGGTGCCTTCGAACTGGCGGTTGCGTTCATCTTCGACCTGATTGAACTTGCCGAAAACATGTTGCTGCATTTCCTTGGGAATGCCTATGCCACTGTCTTCCACAGTAATATGAACACGCTGGTTCGGCCCCGGTTCAACCGGAAGGCCTACTACACGGATCAATACATGACCGCTTTCGGTAAACTTCACCGCATTGCCAATAAGATTTGTCAGTATCTGGCGCATACGAACCTGATCACCTTCATAAACGGTCGGCAAAAACATGTCGTAGTCGATCAAAATCTGCAGGTTTTTTTCCTGTATCGACGGCTGCATAAGGGTAACAATGTCCAGCACGGTGCGTTCCAGATCAAAAGGTGCCGGGTTCAGGGACAGCTTTGCTGCTTCCATTTTCGAGAAATCAAGCACGTCGTTAATAATGGTCAAAAGCGCATTGCCGCTGTCGCGGATCGTGTCGACATAAAGCCGCTGTTCATCGTCAAGATCACCTTCCGCCATCAGATCGGCCATGCCGACAACGCCGTTCATCGGCGTGCGGATCTCATGGCTCATATTGGCAAGGAAGGCGCTTTTTGCACGGTTGGCGCCCTCGGCCCGGTCGCGAGCTTCTTCCAGATCACGTTCATGACGTATGGTTTCAGTGATGTTCAGGCCCATCGAAACCGTATCACCGCCATCCGAGCGCCTATCAACCAGCCGCACATAGGTCTGGTCCCAGAACTTGATTACCTTTTGTTCGATCTCCGGTGCGGACCAGCGCGCCAGCATCTCATCATGCCAGTCACCTGGCCGCTGGTCCCCAATATCGACGATACCCTCTTCCAACATCATCTGCACAATATCGTGGTAACGCACCCCGGGCTGGATACAATCCAGGCTATCAAACGGCGCCAGATAAGCGCCGTTGGCAATGATCAGGCGGCTGTCCCGGTCAAAAACTGCAAACCCGTCCTGAATGGTCTCAAGCGAGGCGAGAAGTCGGCGTTTATGGATAACAACCTCATGCGTCGCCTTTTCAAGATCGGCGCGTACCAGAGTGTTTTCCTCTTTCACCACTTCCACAACTTCACGGGTCTCGACGATTTCATCCGAAAGGTTGCGCGCATGCGAGGCAAGCATCTTATTGGCCTCATAAAGCTCTCCTTGCTTTTGCTGCAACTGCCGCTCGGCGGCCATGCGCGCCCGGCGTTCTTGTGCCAACAGATCCTCAACACTCATCCCTCACCTCCAAATAACGGGCGCTCGGCCCTTCCTTGGCTTGATCATGCTCAATCAAGGTGAACAGAGGTTTAACCGAACCGGGGTTTTCTTGCCTTAACTGCCAAGCTGTGCCAGCATGACCCGGCACGCAAAGGAGGCACCGATGCGGATTTTTCTGACTTCACTTATTTTCATCCTTAGTTTCAACCATTTGGCGCTGGCCGAAAGCATTCTTCCCGACCGGCGGGTGGTTCTGTACCGAAATACCGATTTTTACGGGTCGGATCTGCAAAGCATTTTCGACACCGATTTGCGTGCCTGCGAAAATGCTTGTCTGGCCCAACCCGCATGTAATGCCTATACGTTCAACACCAATAAAAACGCATGTTTCCTCAAGGGCGGGATGGGTGAACAGTCAGAGTTTGCCGGGGCATTTTCGGCCGAGATTCTGGCCACTAATCGTGTCGCCCTTGCGAACGCCGCGGTGCTTGAGGACAATCTTTCTTTCCTTCGCGGCTACGACCTTACATCCGCGCATGAGCAAACACTTGATCTGCCGCATGACTTTGTAGTGGGCGGCTGGTCCCTCGAAGGCCTTTATAACGGCGTGCGTGAAGGTGAGAGCGAGGGGAACCTTGTTTCCGCCATGAAATTTGCAGGCGGCGTGGTGGTGCATACTGACAACGCCGCTGACTGGCTGGAATTTGCCCGACTGTCCCTGGCGTTACGCACCTCGGTCAGCTCTGATCAACGCAAATACAACATGCAGGGGCTATCGGCTGCCATCAACGGCTATCTGCGCAGCCAAAGCCCGCAACAGCAGGCTAACGCTCTGGTCTTGATGGCTGACGGGCTTTTGGCACTTGGTCGCGGGCGCGCCACAATTCCGGCCCTGCGGCTGGCGCTGGACCTTGCACCGCGCGACGATACCGACCGTGCCCTGGATGATGCCATCGCCAAATTTGGCTTCCGGGTTTCCGAGCACCGGGTCGATGCCAATTCCGCCAATCCACGCATCTGCGCCGAATTTAACGAAGCACTGGTGGCCGCAGGCGTTGACTACACCCCCTTCGTGCAAAGCGACGCCTCGGGCCTGGCCGTTGAAGCTTCCGGGCGCGAGCTGTGCCTGTCGGGCGTCACCCATGGCACTCGCTACCGTGTCACCCTGCGCGCTGGGCTTCCCGCAGCATCGGGCGAGGTCTTAGTCAAGCCAACCACTCTGAATATGTATGTGCGTGACCGCGATCCTTCGGTGTTCTTCCCGGGTCGGGCATATGTACTGCCGAAAACCGCAGATGCAGGCCTGCCAGTAGCGGCCGTGAATGTATCCGAGATCGACCTTGTGCTTAGCCGCGTCAGTGACCGCAACATGGTGCGCGCATTTCAAGAGCAGTATTTCGGCCGCTCTCTGTCGCCTTGGGAAGAGGAAGGTTTTTCAGCCAATGTAGCTCAAGAGGTATGGCGCGGCACCGGGCAGGTGAGTTCCGAATTGAACCGCGATGTCACCTCGCGCTTGCCAATTGGCCAGGCTATCGCTGATCAGCCCCCCGGCATCTACATGCTGCAGGCATCCGTGCCCGGGGCTGACCCCTATGACAATCCGCCAGCCTCGCAGTGGTTCGTCATTTCAGACATTGGGCTGGCAACGATGCTGGGTACGGATGGACTGCATGTATTTGCCCGTTCTCTCGCGACTGCTGAACCCTTAGAGGGCGTCGAGGTCGAGCTGATTTCGCGCGCCAATGCGGTGCTGGGAACTGCCCGCAGCAATTCTGATGGCTACGCACAGTTTCCCGCCGGGCTTACGGCTGGGCTGGACGGTGCCGCACCCGCTTTGGTCGTGGTCAAGGCCGCTGGTGACGATATGGCATTCCTGACCCTGACAGAACCGGAATTTGACCTTTCGGATCGTGGCGTTGAAGGCCGCCCGCCAGCACCCCCGATTGACCTTTTCGCTACCACTGATCGCGGTGCCTACCGTGCGGGTGAGGTTATCCATGCCACCGCTTTGTCGCGCGATGCGCAAGCCGAAGGCATCGCTTCCCTGCCGGTTACCGCCATCCTGACACGCCCTGATGGGGTCGAATATGCCCGCCACCTTTCCACGGGGTCCGGCGCAGGTGGTCACATCTTTGACATGCCTCTTGGCGGCGGTGTGCCGCGCGGCACCTGGCGGCTTGATTTCCATGCCGACCCGGATGCACCCGCCCTGATCTCGCGCACCCTGCTGGTCGAAGATTTCCTGCCCGAACGCATCGACTTTGATCTTGCCCTGCCCGAAGGCGCTTTGCGTGTTTCAGACAATCCCGACCTTTCGATCTCTGCCCGCTATCTGTTCGGCGCACCGGGGGCTGATCTGCCGATTGAAGGCGACGTCACACTTCGCGCTGCAAGCAGCGTCGAAGGTTGGCCGGGATATGTCTTTGGCCATTATGACAACTTTATCGACACGGAATGGGGCAGCCTGCCCCATGACCAGCGCACCAACGAGGCTGGCAATGCCATATTGCCGGTTTCCTTCCCCGACATTGACGCGCCAGGTGTTCCGCTTGAGGCCACTTTAACCTTACGTGTTTCAGAAGGTTCGGGCCGCCCGGTTGAGCGTAGCCTGACAAAAATGCTGACCCCTGACAGCGCGCTTATTGGCATCAAACCCGCCTTTGACGAAGACTTGCCCGAAGGGGCCGAGGCACGCTTTTCCGTGGTCGCCCTTGGCGCTGACCTGACACCCACACCAATGAACGTGCGCTGGACCATCAACCGGGTGAAAACCCGTTATCAATGGTACTCGCTTTACGGCTCGTGGAACTGGGATCCGGTTGTGACCCGCGTTGAAGTTGCCTCGGGTCAGGCAAGCCTGGGCAATATACCGGTCGAAATTGCTGCTCCGGTGACATGGGGGCATTTCGAAATTGTGGTTGAAGCTATCGGGGCTGACGTTGCCCTGACCTCGGCCACGGATTTTTATGCTGGCTGGTACGGCTCGGCCGATACCTCAACCACACCTGACATGCTGGAACTGTCGCTGGATGCAGCGGCCTACAAACCCGGCGACACCGCCACTTTGCGTCTGGTGCCGCGAGTACCCGGCAAAGCCCTGATCGCGGTCATGTCCAACCGCCTGATTGATATGGTTCCGGTTGATGTGGTTGCGGGTGAAAACGTGGTTGAACTGCCTGTCACGGATGAATGGGGTGCGGGCGCTTATGTCACCGCCACCTTGATTCAGCCAATGGTTGACGCTGGCGGGCACAATCCGACCCGTGCCCTTGGCCTGACGCATGCAAGCGTCGACCCCGGCACGCACCAGCTTGCCGCCACACTTGAGGTCGAAGGCGAAGTTAAACCACGCGGCCCGCTGGATGTGGCCCTTTTGGTCGAAGGCGCAGTGCCGGGCGAACAGGTCTTTGCCACCATCGCAGCAGTGGATGTGGGCATCCTAAACCTGACCTCTTTTACCAGCCCCGATCCAAGCGCGCATTATTTTGGCCAACGCCGCCTTGGCATGGGCCTGCGCGACATTTACGGACGCCTGATTGATGGCTCAGACGGGGTCATGGGGGCAATCCGTTCCGGCGGTGATGCCATGGCGCAAGAGCGTATGCAGGCACCACCCCCTACCGAAGAACTTGTGGCACAGTTTTCGGGGCTTTTGACCATTGGCCCTGACGGATATGCCCGCACCAGCTTTGACATGCCCGAGTTTAACGGCACGGTCAGGCTGATGGCCGTGGTCTGGTCCGCAACCGGCGTTGGAGAGGCCGAGGAAGACGTGCTTGTACGCGATCCGGTGGTGATGACCGCCAGCCTTCCGCGCTTCATGGCACCGGGCGATTCTGCGCGATTGCTGCTGGAACTGGTCCATGCCACCGGACCTGCGGGTGAAATGCAGCTTTCGGTGAATGGCACCGGGGTAAACGTCGATACCTCTGCCACCCCCGAACGTCTGACCCTTGCTACCAACGGCACCGCGCGCCTTTCCGTACCGGTCAGCGCGCTGGAACCCGGTCTGCACCGGATCGAGCTTGCCCTGATCACCCCATCAGGTCAGCGCCTGACCAAGGTCTTGATGCTGCCGGTTCAGGCCAATGGGCCTGAGATTTCGCGCGTATCGCGATTTGAGCTTGCTGCGGGTAAAAGCTTTACCCTGAATGCTGACGTGTTTAGCGGCCTTATGCCCGGCACCGGACGCGCCACCCTGGCCGCCGGGGCATTGGGGCGCATCAACGCGCCCGCGCTGCTCGAACGTCTTGATCGTTACCCCTATGGCTGCACCGAACAGCTGACCTCGCGCGCCATGCCGCTGTTGTATTTTGGCACTGTGGCTGAGGCGATGGGGCTGGCGGATCGCGAGGATATCCCCTCTCGGATCTCCACCGCGATAGACAAAGTTCTGTCGAACCAAAGCGCTTCTGGCAGCTTTGGCCTGTGGCGACCAGCCTCAGGTGATCTGTGGCTTGACGCTTATGTATCCGATTTTCTGTCACGCGCACGTGCGCAGGGATATGCAGTGCCTGATGTAGCTTTCCGCGCTGCTATGGATAACCTGCGCAACCGGGTAAACTATGCCGCTGATTTTGACAGTGGCGGGCAGGCCATCGCCTATGCGCTCTATGTCTTGGCACGCGAAGGGGCGGCTTCAATGGGCGATCTGCGCTACTATGCCGACGAAAAAGGCGATGCCTTCTCAACCGCACTGGCAGCGGCGCAAATGGGGGCAGCACTTGCATCCTACGGCGACCCGTCGCGGGCAGATGCCATGTTCATCCGTTCTGCACGCAAATTGGCGCGTGTGCGCGCTCAGACCAGCCAAATCTGGCGCGACGATTACGGCACCAACCTGCGTGATGCCGCAGCGGTCCTGACCCTTTCGGTCGAGGCTGGCAGCAATGTCATCGACCGCGACGCCCTGACCACTCGGGTGGCGCGCGGTGACCGGTATCTGTCAACGCAGGAAGCAATGTGGTCCCTGCTGGCCACCAATGCCCTGATCAATGACAGCGTCGACGCGGGACTGATGGTCAACGGCGTGGCCCATTCCGGCCCCCTTGTTCGGGTACTGGATGGTCAGACCGCGATGATGGCAACTGACATCCACAATGGCGGTATGAAAGCCACCGAACTGACCCTTACCACCTTTGGCGTCCCCTTGGATGCCGAGCCCGCTGGCGGGCAGGGTTATACCATCGAGCGGCGGTATTTCACCATGGAAGGGGAACCGGTCGAGGTTGACGAGGTAGCACAGGGCACAAGATTGGTGACCTTGCTGACCATTAAACCCTTCGGTAAGTCCGAAGGCCGTCTGATGGTCAATGACCCGCTTCCCGCTGGCTTTGAGATTGATAATCCGCATCTGTTAGAGGCGGGCGACATCAATGCCCTCGACTGGCTGCAACTCAATGGCGACGCGGAAAACACCGAGTTCCGGCAGGAACGTTTCCTTGCGGCAGTTAACTGGCGATCTGAAAAACCGTTCCGGCTGGCTTATGTGGTGCGTGCCATTACTCCGGGTGTCTTCACCCATCCGGCAGCCTCGGTCGAAGACATGTACCGGCCAACTTTCCGGGCGCATGGCGAAACCGGGCAGGTGCGGATCACCGAGTGATCTTGGCGCAAGATGCCGGGCCCGCATGGCGCAAGCGCTTTGAAAAGCGCTTTAGTAAGGCGTTTCCAAACGCCTTGCTCCCTTCGCTTCGGATTTTGCAGCCTATGAAACCTGCCTGATGCCTCGCCTTTCTAAAACCCTGTTCGCTCTTACTTTGCTGCTGTTTTTTGCGGCCTATTCTGGCGACCGGGTGGATGAATGGATCGCTGACACCGGGCTTCCACCGCTAGCAATCGAAACCTCGGTCGAGGTACTGGATCGAAATGGCGCATTGCTGCGCGCCTACAGTGTCGATGACGGGCGTTGGCGTCTGGCGGTAACAGCACCTCAGGTGGACCCTGAATTTATCCGCATGCTTGTAGCCTATGAAGACAAACGCTTTTATCGCCATACCGGCGTTGACGTGATCTCCATGTTTCGCGCACTGGGACAGGCGGCGTGGAACCGGCGGGTAATCTCAGGCGGATCGACCCTGACAATGCAGGTGGCGCGCTTGCTTGAGGATGGCCCAACCGGGCGTTGGCAGGGCAAAGTCAGGCAGATCCGGGTGGCTTTGGCATTGGAGCGACATCTTACCAAACAGCAGATCCTCACGCTGTACCTTAACCGCGCGCCTTACGGCGGCAACCTTGAAGGCATCCGTGCCGCCACGCGCGCCTATTTTGGCAAAGAACCACGCCGCCTGACCCCGGCCGAGGCCGCACTCCTTGTGGCCCTTCCGCAGTCACCGACAATGCGCCGCCCTGACCGTGCACCCGAACGCGCCCGCATTGCCCGCGCCGCCGTCCTGACCCGCGCCGAGGCTGCCGGTGTCATCGACCATTCCACCGCTCAGGCCGCCCTGCGCGACCCGCTCCCAACCACCCGTACCTCCCTGCCTGCCCTTGCCCCGCATCTTTCTGACCGCGCCGTGGCCACAGCACCCGGTCTTGACCGACATGACCTTACCCTTGACGCCACTTTGCAAGAAGGTCTGGAAACCCTCGCCGCGCGCGCCGCCGCCGATTACGGCGCCCGGCTTTCGGTGGCGATTGTGGCGCTGGATCATGAGAACGGCGATATCCTCGCCTCGGTCGGGTCGGCTGGTTATGAGGGTGGTGCGCGGCTGGGTTTTGTAGACATGACCCGCGCTGTCCGCTCGCCGGGATCAACCCTTAAGCCGCTGGTTTACGGGTTGGCTTTCGACGAAGGACTTGCACACCCCGAAACCCTGATCGACGACCGCCCCGTGCGTTTTGGCACCTATGCACCGGAAAACTTTGACGGGGCGTATCGCGGCACGCTTAGGGTACGCGACGCCCTCACCCTCAGCCTGAACATTCCCGTGGTCAGCCTTACCGAGGCGCTGGGCCCGGCGCGGCTGATGGCGGCCCTCAAACGTGCGGGCGTCACCGCCCACCTGCCGGGGGACGCGCCTGCCGGACTGGCGGTGGCGCTTGGCGGGGTTGGGGTGACACTTGAGGATATGGTGGCGCTTTACGCCAGCCTGGCAAGTCACGGTAAGGCGGTAACACCACATTTTCGCCTGACGGATGGCAGGGCAAATGACACCACGGTTTTGTCGCCCGAAGCCGCCTGGCAGATTGGCAATATCCTGTCTGAAATGCCAGCACCACCCAACGCACCGCGTAACCGGCTGGCTTACAAAACCGGCACCTCTTACGGTCACCGCGATACCTGGGCAATTGGCTTTGACGGGGAACATGTGATCGGAGTCTGGATGGGCCGCGCTGATGGCACCCCGGTGCCGGGGGCCTTTGGTGCTGACCTTGCCGCTCCCATATTATTCGAAGCCTTCGCCCGATTGAAACCGGACCTTGCCCCGCTTGGGCCGCCGCCACCCGACACCTTGCTTTTGTCCCATGCCGCCCTGCCGCTGCCCTTGCGCGAATTTCATCCCCGCGATGCGCTTTTCAACCTTGAGGCTGATGCACCCGTTCTGGCCTTCCCCCCGGATGGCGCGGTAATTGACACGGGCGGTGCACCACTTGTCGTCAAGGTCGAAAGCGGCACCGCGCCCTATACTTGGCTGGCCAACGGCACACCCTTGTTAACAGGCGTTACTGCCAGACAGGCCGAGCTTTCTCTCACAGGTCCCGGTTTTTTCACTCTGTCGGTGATTGATGCCGAGGGGCGCGCTGCGCGCGCACAAATCAGCTTGAAATAGTCCTATCCCGCCAACCCACCGCACAGGTCATAGTCAATCACACTATTGCTCCAACCCAGTGATACCTGATCGCCGCCCCGGTAAACCGTAATGAACTCCCAACCATCAGGCGCGCCTTCTATGCTGTATTCCCACACGATGTCATCACTGGGATAGGCCATGCCAATAACCGGCGCACCCAAGCGATGCCCTGACAGCAGTGATACTGGTGGTCCGTTCCACTGCAAGCATCCGCTGGCAAATTCCGAGATCACCGGGATATCCTCTAATGCAAGGCGGTACTGCATCAGGGGAATGAACAACTGCGTTTGCGATGTATCGACCTGACAGGACAACTCGTTTTCCATGGCCTTAATCTGGGTCACCTTGCGCGATGCCAACAGGCTCAGGGCTGACGGGTTCGCCAGACAATCCGAATTGTCAAATACCACCTGACCAAGGGGTGACTTGAAGCAATACCCTGTGCGGTCAAAAAGCTGATTGCGGGTAAACCAAAGATCCTGACAATAATCCCAGTTCTGGGCGCTGACCTGGGTTGAGAATGTCGCCGCGATAAGAATAGTTGCAAGAAAACGAAACATAGAAACCCCCTTTCTCTATGGCATCATTATACCACATTATTTGCTCCTGTGACCGGGACATCCCGTCCATTTCCGGCGTTCCTGTCCGATCGGGCCATCCTGAAGGCAATCGCCGCGTCGGCGTAACCGTGTTAAGCCCCCCGAAAAGCCGCAATTTGGCCGTTTCTTTTGCGTGCGGCTTTGGTTAGTTAAACTGCAACCGGAGATGAAAGGACCCCCGCATGACCGCCGCAGCTTTCTGGGACAAAATCGCCGCCAAATACGCAGCCCAGCCAATTTCGGATCCCGTCGCTTATGAAGAGACCCTGGCGCGCACCCGAGCATATCTTGAGGATAGCTTCCGTTTACTGGAAATTGGCTGTGGCACCGGCGGCACGGCCCTCAAGCTGGCGCCCTTTGTGGCGCATTTGACCGGCACCGATATTTCGGGGGAAATGATAAAAATAGGGCGCGCGAAACTTGGTTTGGATACGCCCGGCAATGTCGATTTTTTGTGTGCTGACGCAAACGCAACCGTTCCCGGTGCGCCATTTGACGCGATCTGTGCCTTCAATATTCTGCATCTGGTGCCGGACCTCAGCGCCACATTGCACCACCTTTACGATCAGACCCGGCCAGACGGTGTGGTCATCTCCAAAACTCCCTGTATCGGGGAGATGTCAATCTTTGTGCGCGCCATGATCCCCATAATCAAGCTGTTCGGCAAAGCACCCGATGTCAACGGGTTTCGCAAAGCTGAACTTGAGGCAACCTTTGGCGAAGTCGGTTTCGAGATCGTTGAGACGGGGCATTTCGGGAAGGACCAAAACACCCACTTCGTCGTCGCGCGTCGGATAGGGTAAGGGGTGAAACCGTATATAGCCGAGATCCGCCATGCGGTGTGGTTTCACCGGGTCGCTGCAACAATGACTTTCTTCATGACTTCCACTGCTTGTTCAATCTCTTTGGGATCGATGCCTTCTGCCGTTGTGTTCGCCCAAGCATGTTGCCGCTCGGCAAGGTTATGGATCGCCTTACGACCCGCATCGGTAGCTGACGCCAATTTCGCGCGCTTATCGTTGGGGTTATCGAGAAACGTGATCAATCTTTCCTCAGCAAGTACGTTGGCAATACGTTGTACCGCTTGACGTGACAGACCCATTTCACGGGCAACTCCTGAAACCGTCACATCGGCCCACATTAGTGTCCCCAGAACCTGCCAGCGGGCGGATGTAAGCCCCGACGGGGCTGATATTTTGTCTCCTGCCGCAAGGAATACGCCATTCAACTTAAATGTCGCAAGCATCAGGTTTGAGACTGCGTCGCCACCTCTGTTTCTTTTGGTTGTCATAACGTCTGTCTCCGATTTCAGGACAAGCCATTAATAAAGGACCTGATTGAGTGGGCAACAATTTCTGGCGTATCCAGATGTGCCCAATGACCTTCAGTCGACAAAAGATCGTACTCAACTGCTTCGCCTAAGTGGCGAATGGCTGCGGGGGTATCGTTCGCAGATGTGATGGCCATAAACGTCGGGCCCGCCCAATGCGACATTGCAACTTCTGGGTTCCAACCCATCAAAGCTTGCGCAAATCCGATACGTGCGCCAGGTGCGACCTTGGCTGCATCGCCGGTCACAGTTGCGATGGTTTCGGGGTTTTGACCTGCAATCGATGCAAAATATCCCTGAACAACCTCCAATCCGTTTTCAGAACGAATAGCACCCATGAATCCCTGTCGCATGTCCTCTGGCATCGCCCGCGGGTCAGATGCAGGGTCGAGAAAGTAGATTCCGCGTAAGGATTCGGCATGTGTTTTGGCATATTCAAGTGCGACACCAGCAGACCCAGAATGGGCCACCAGTATAATTGGTTGAGAACCGAGCGAGACAATCACCGCCTGCAAATCGTCGGCTCTGATTTCATAGCCGTAGTCGCCGCTTGTCGCAGGCGATGACAAACCATGACCCCTTTGGTCAAAAACGGCCACCGAATGTATATCCGCTAGCTCCTCCATGACCGTAAACCACTGCGTTGCCGCGCCGCTATCACCGTGTAGAAAAACCACATTATAGGTCGATGCTGGTCCTGTGTGATAAACATTCAGATTGACCGATTGGTTGATGATAGTTTTATTTTCCATGTTCGAGGCTCCTTCTTGTGCGACGGTTTGAAGGGCGAGAGACGCGAGCCCCGCACCTGCAACAATTGATCTGATGACGACATTCATATTCGCTCCCCTTAATGACAGCATGTTGTCAATATATGTTTGACAGCATGTTGTCAACTGGAAATCGAATTAGGACTGAACTACTTTCTTGGTTGGTTTAGTTCCCGAGGGTAGGTCTGGGCTGGTACTGGCTGTTAGCCGCACAGTGCATGAATGGCAGGTTCAGGATTTGCCGCCATTCGCTGCACCGCGAGTGAACTCACGCAACGCGGGACTTTGCCGCCGTTCAACCCAATATGTCGAATGTCCGGTCGCTGTTAGGTAAGGCTGACAATACCGGTTTTCCAAGCAGCTTAAATTCTTGCACTAACCAATGAATCTATCTGGCACCTTCAAGTTGCTCTAACGCGCCAGCAAAGTAAGGCTCCACCCGTCCTTGGCATCAATATAGTAACAATTTGACAGCTCTCTGAAATGGGCAGCTTCTTAGACAAAGAGCAAACAAGGCTCCCCACCAAACTAAAAATATTCCCAGGTCCTCAATATTTGAAAGTTAGTTACGATTTCTTTTGGTTAGGTGGAGTTTGACAGCCTGAAGGTTTTCCACCCAACAATTATGTTGAAAAAGATTAGTGCGAAAATGCCCACGGCCGCGATTTCTGTAGGCTCGTTGAGCACAGCAATTGCAGCGGCAAACCCTGCCAGACCGAGTAGCAAGCTCGTCGCGCCAAATCCTCTGCCATAGTCAGGATTTCCCAACATGGCCAATCCCAGAAAAATGATACCAACTGGTGTCAGGACAAGCCCGGTTACAAGCAGGGCGTCGAAAATGCCTTGGGTTGCTTGCCATATTGGCACCAGCGCCGCCCGGCTTTCAGGCGTTGTCGCGGCTGAATTATAGAGATCAGATATCGGCTCTGTGGCCGTATGCGGAATGGCCCCGGTGACCAGTGCCACAAGGCCTAAAACAAGAACGGTACTGCCAAAAAGGGCGGATGCCAGGCTAGTTGTGCGCAGCGCAAGGAAAAGTGTAAGGCAATGGAAAATCCACAGAGCGAGCGACAGTAAATAGAGGGAGTTCTCGAAAATGCGCGCCAGTTTAACCGACGGGAACAACTGAACCATCGCTTCGGGTTCCAGCGTTTCTGTTCCGACGAACACGGCGACAATACCAAAGACAACAATCAGGGTGATGCTACCAAGGATTCCAGACAACCCACCCCACCGCAGCGCATTTCTTTCTTGTTCGGTTTTTCCAAAATCAGTTGCCATGATCCACTCCCATTTTACTCAGATATTGTCGAAATGATTGTGCCACTTGATAACTCGATCGAAATGGCCTGCATATACCAAAACCCACTTGCATAGCATCAAGGCAGGAACAACAATCTGTTCAATTGAGCATGCCCCGGACCGCCGGAATTTGGCACTGGATGTCCTCAATTATCTTCCCTTCTAGCGCGTTACCACTGAGATCAAACACCTTGGGATCCCCGTCCCCAAGCACAAGGATAATTATTGGCGTTTTCTGCCGTGACACAAAAAGAGACCTCCCCCGGATCACCGTCGTATCGGCGACGCTGCAAACGGCCTGGAACGTCACCCCTTGGATGGTTTTGGGCTTTTCAAGGCGATAGTTCATGACCGCACCACAAATTGCTGCCAGGCAAATCGTATCGCCGGCAACGCCAACCGAACCGGAATGAAGTGAAGCGCCGCATCTGCGTTGGCTTTCAGGCAGCGGCTCTCAAAATTGGGTTTCACATTAAAGGACACAGCCGGACTGATAGGCAGGTAAGTGAATGGCATAAGTTGGCCAAAAATCCGCCCGGTATCGGCAGGGTCCCCAAAACCAAATTCCGCCTGAACCCGCAGCCGATCAATATGAATCCCCGACAGTGTATCTCCAAGCAACGCGGGGACGGCGCGGGCCAATTCAGTCGGGCGAAGCCTTGAGGTCCACCACCGCGCTGCTTTTCGTTTCCTTTTTTTTGGTTTCAGCTTTTCGGACTCAGCATCCGCCTTCTTGCGAGGCGCACCAACCCGCCTGCTGTCGATCAGTAACAGACGTGGCGTCCAGTCAGTTAGCAACCTCAGTTCAAGGCCGAATGCCGGTGTCGGTTCTGACCTGAAAGTCATCCTCAAATGCAGCGGAACACAGATGAGAACCAAGATCAGAACCAGCAGCCCGCCTATCAGCCAAAACAAAATGGCAAGGGCGGTGAGCACGATGACCTACTTGGCCGCTTTCTTGGCCTGATCTTTGACCGCGGCGCTAATCGCTTTGGACGCGGCGTCCCCGAGAACTTCAACAAGGTCCGAGACCGCACCTTTTACAGATTCAACACGGGCACCCTCACCGTCGATGATAATGGCACCCAGTGGCTTGATCCCGCCGCCGCCGCCGGTTCCCCCTTTGTTTCCGCTCTTGCTGTCATCGACGCCACCGGCACCAAATCCAAACCCAAAGCTCACGATTGGAATAATTGTTGCACCGTCCTTTTCGATCGGATCGCCCAAAACATTCTTTGCGTTCAGCAACCGGTCAAGCTCTTCAACGGTACCTTTGAGCAGTCTTTCAACGTCTTCCATTTTTCCTCTCCAACAACAATTTCGAACAAATTGATTATACCGCGATTCACGCGTCGTTGCCTTGAGGTGGATCATCACCATCAATCCGCCCCTTGACACAGGTCATTGAAACACAGGGCGTCTAGGCAAGCAAAGGGCGAACAGACTTGTGAGATTTCGATCCGGTGGGCCAAGGTTTGGTCTTTTACTTCGACAGCCCCAGAAAAGTCTTGGGAATGTGTCGCATCCACAAAAAGGAGAGTTTTCATGACGTATTTCCAGCGACCCGGCGGTTTCGCCGCCCTCTATCTTGGACTCGCCTACGCGGTAGGGATCGCCTTGTTTCTGGTGGTCCTCGACTATCCTAGCATCACCAGCGCCGAGCAAAAAATGGAACTGTTGGTCGCGAGCGCGATGTTATTCCATGTAATGCAACTTATCCTCTACGTAATCTTCGGGGTGGTGCTGTTGATTTTCGTGCGTGCCCTGCATGAGCGACTGAAGGACGCCGCGCCCTTTGCTGCACGGCTGGGGGCCGTTCTAGGGGTGCTTTGGGCGGGACTGCTTGTGGCCAGCGGCATGGTGACAATTTCAGGCATTGATCCAGCGCTCAGGCTTTACGAAACCGACCCGACCCAGGCGGCGGTTTTTTGGCTGGGGATCGAAACCGTAGCCGAGGGTATTGGCCTTGGTCGGGGTGAGATCCTTGGCGGGTTGATGACGCTACTTTTTGCACTGGCAGGGTTGCGTGCGGCGGTGTTTCCCAAGGCCCTGAATTATCTGGGTGTTTTCGTCGGCATCGCAGGCATCGCCTCGACTGTGCCCGGCCTGCACGACCTGGCGGGGCTTTTTGGCATCGCTCAGCTACTTTGGTTTCTTTGGCTTGGAACGGTGCTGTGGGCGGGAAGAGGCCTGCGCCATGAGACGTAGGGCATCACATTCCTGATTGGTTGTTTCCGTGTGGAAAGGCAGGAGCTTAGGATATCTGCAAAACTGGTAGTCAGGGGTTTTGTTCCCAGCCACCAGTCCAGCTGGAATCTTGGAGATACCGCAAGATGGTGCCGATCACTTAGGCCGTTTCCGAATTCATGCCAGGCGCTGAGATAATCATCCTGGCACCCGGCACTTATCATCGATCCTATCAGGTGCCTTCGATCTTTATTAGCGCGTCCGGGTCAAAACCCTTGATGATGAGCCAGAGCGCAAAAACCATTTCCTGGACCGCAAGCGGCGCTATCAATACTATCGCCAAGGTGTCCGGGATCGGGGCGAAGAGCACTAAAATCGCAACACTGCCCAACACAACCGCGGAAATCAGGCCCCAGGCAGAAATCCAGCGTGGTACCAGACGCGACTGCCAAAGCATCCAGTTGAGCATCAACATGCCGATAACGAAGACCAAGTTATAAAACGACCCTGTGGTTCCCACCAAGGGCCCGCCTCCGGTCAGCGATTGTGCCAGAACCTCCAGCGTTGCCATGTCAGCCGAGGGATGCGCAGACAGGTTTTCGGATAGGGAAAGCACAAGCATTTTGTCTATTTCCATACTGGCGAAGAGCGCCCCTTCGAACAGGCGAAAGGCGACATACCCAATTGCCAGCACCGCACTGACTTGCCGTAATATCGGGTAAAGCACGATGGCGATCAGGGGTATGGCAAGGACGCAGGTAAACTCGATCAGTAAACCAATGGTTATTTGCGATTTTGCCCCCGCCGCCTTTGCGAGCACATCAGGCGGGGTCAGACCGGGTTTGTAAAATGCCTCACCTACGAAAAGGAAAGCCGTCGCTATTATGAATAACACTCCGGCTGCAATCGCGTGTCCTCGGAACCTTTGCTGAGTATCCATTGAAATCTAGCCTCCGGAAAAATGCCGATCATCTGAAGGTTTTCGCAGCCACGCAATGATGTGTTTCAATACAAACTACGACTTTACGCAACGGACAGGCATCGTTGGTTTCATCGTGACGCAGGATACTTCAATCTACACCTGGGCGCGTTGTTTTAAATCAACGACGTCCAGCCAGCATTGCTGTATCTGTCAAAATCGCGGGCGTGTTTTGTTTGTGGGGGTGGCTATGGGTGGATTTGCGTTTTGGTTTATTCAGGTTCCGGGATGGCTGCTCTTTCTCTATCTGGTCTTCGCGCAATGCGTTGCGGCGTTCAGCTATCAGCTGGGCGTCAGAATGGGCACGCAGGAACCGGCAGAACAGATCACCGAGGTCGGTGCTGCTCTTTTTTGGGCATTTGCCTTTGCCGATCTGGTGTTCTACGCGCCGATTTTGGGTCTCGGTTTGGTTGGGCACGCGCTGGGTTCGGGCTGGGCACCGCTGGTTCTTGGGGCGGCTCTTGGGATAACGGCCTACTGGCCGATTGTGTCCCTGGCCACCGTCCGGGCCGCGCGAAATGCCCCTGGATGGAGCTTGCCAAAAGAGGGTCAATACTGGGTGGTTCTTCCGGTGATTGCCGCTTGGGGTGGCCTCGGAATGCTGGCGCAATGGGTGGTGCCATGAACGCTAAGGCGCCAATCGAATCATCCAAGCGACCAACATGGGTTGTTTTTGCTCTGTTTCAGGGTATCGTCGCCCCGCTTTTCTTCGCCGCAATAGCGGTCGTAGGAGGCTTGATGCGACCGGGCTACAGCCATTTTTCACAAGCTATCAGTGAATTAACCGAAGCAGGTGCCGCTAACAAAATCTATCTGGATCTCCCATTACTGGTCATGGAGATTCTGACGATCATCTTTGGGCTTGGTTTTTTTCTGGTCGTTCGCAAGACCAATCTCTGGCTAGCTCTGAGTGCTGGGTCAATGGTGCTCATCGGCATTCTGGGCATGTTTTTCTACCGCTTTCCGATGGACCCAATGGGGACACCGATGACGTCAGACGGGCGTATGCATCTGGTTATCGTTTCGTTATCAGCCGTCGCGGCCATCTTTGCAGTATTCTTCTCGGCAAGGGGTTGGTCTTTGGTGTCAGGTAGGCGTGGGATTGCTCTGATGTCCTATATTGTTCTTTTCGCGATATTACTCACAGGAGTATCATCCATTTTCGTCGGGGTATGGGGATGGCCTGGGATCGGTCTTTGGCAACGTGTGAACACCGGTGCGTTCTCCATTTGGGAGATAGCTACCGCTGTCAGCCTATTGGGAAGGCTGCGAGATTATGGTGCAACAGCGCAAAACCAAAGCAGGAATAAGGTTGTTTGAAAAAGGAAAGGTAAAAAAATATGCACTTTCATAGAAAAGCGGCTGCCGTCGCAGGCGCATTATTCATTTTGGCTACGGCCTCTTCGCTGATCAGTTTCCTTGGCATTTTAGACCCCATTCTGACTGCGCCAGACTATCTTTCAAAAGTGGCGGAAAATCAGAACACTTTGTTTTGACTTCAGGCATGTGTAAAATTTTAAATGATAAGGTCACGATTCTAAGTTCTACTTGCGAGCGAATCGATGAAATAGATTTTGAACGC
>JAAEUB010000368.1 GCA_024227755.1 Paracoccaceae bacterium
GGATCGGCGGTGTCAAGTCAGGTCGCGGCGGTGGCGCGCTTCTGGCCGGGCTCATGTCCTGCGCCAGATGTGGGCGGCGTTTGCATGTTGTCTATGCGGGTCGCAAACCCCGCCCGGTTTATCGCTGTGATAACCCCAATCTTTTGCTTGGTCGCAAAAGATGCATCACATTTGGTGGGGCCCGAGCGGAGAGCCTCGTGTCTGCAGCCGTACTTGAGGCGGTGGCACCGTTTGCAATTGAGGCCGCGATTGAGGCACAAACCCTCATGACCAGGACGCAGGAACAAAAACGGTGCGTGATTGAGCTGGAATTGAGCCAGGCCAAATACGATGCGTCACTTGCAGAACGTCGCTATGCGGCCTGTGATCCCGAGAACCGTCTTATTGCGTCGGAACTGGAAAAACGCTGGGAGGAGGCCCTTGTGCGGGTCCAGGCATTTGAACAGCGCCTGCAAGAGGCCCCGGACACGCAAAAATTTGCCGACCCTGAATTGCTGAATGGCCTGGCACAAGATTTACAGACCGCGTGGGATGCACCGGCGGTGACTATGCGCGTTCGACAGCAGCTACCCCGGACCCTGATCGAAGATATCGTGGCCGATGTTGACAAAGATGCAGGCGAGATCGTGCTTGTTGTTCACTGGAAAGGCGGGCGTCACACAGAACTCAGGGTAAA
>JAAEUB010000369.1 GCA_024227755.1 Paracoccaceae bacterium
TTCATCCACAACCGTACGGTACAGCGTTTCGGCGCGGAGGTCTTCGAGGGTGTGGCAGGGGCCGTCGAGCTGTTCGGCAAGGCGTTTTGCTAGGCCTTGATCGAAGGCGGCGTGTTCCATGTTGATCACCACCGAGCGCACGCCTGCATCACGAATAAGCTCTGCAATGCGGTGGGCTTCATCTTGCGGCGGCATGTCGCTGAGGCTGACGTTGCCAGCGCCGTCTGTGAGCAAAATCATCATTGGCATTACGTCAGGATGGGTTACCGCCTCTTTGCGGAATACCTCGTAGGATGTCATCAACCCGGCAGAAAGTGGGGTTTTGCCACCGACGGCAATATCGGCCAACGCTTTCTTTGCCAACTGCACCGAGTTGGTGGGGGGCAGTACCAAGTTTGCATCATTTTTGTGGAACACAATCAGCCCTACGCGGTCACGCCGCTGATAGGCATCGGTGAGCAGGGAGACGATGGCGCCCTTTGTGGCTTCCATCCGTTCAGCGACGGCCATACTCCAACTGGCATCAACGACAAACAA
>JAAEUB010000370.1 GCA_024227755.1 Paracoccaceae bacterium
AGCGCGCCGCATTGCCTGTATGCAACAGGCCTGTCCGACCGCCATCATGAAGCCGATGGGCACCAATGCGGCCCATTGAACGGGCGTTGGCGGCTGCCAGATGAAAACTACCGCGACGCTGGCAATGACCAGCCCCATCGCGTTGTTGATCAACAGGATTTGCAAGGGTCGCTCGCGTCCGGCCAACATTTTGATGATTGTGATCTCAAGCCCCATCACCATTGCCGCTGACAGCGCCAACAGGGACGCGGGCTGAAAGCTTCCTGCCCCCGGGCGTAGCAACACCAGCCCGCCGCACAGGGCAATTCCTGCCGCCAGCCATCGCCAGCGTCCAACCCGTTCACCTAACAACAAAATCGCCAGCACCATCGCAAAAACCGGGTTTAGAAAGCTGATCGCGGTGGCATCCGTCAGGGGAATGAAGGCAACTGCAGCGAAAAGCAGAGACACCCCGCCCCACCCGGCGAATGAGCGCAAAAAGTGCAGCCGCAGATCCGGGCGGTGAAGGCGCAGACGCATTGCAAGTGAAGTGCCGCCTATGGCCACAAAGGCGAAGAGAAACCGCGCGTGGCTGACCTGCAGCGGATTTAAAGGCTCGCCCAGCCCCTCGCGCCCTACCATTTTGGCCAGCAAAGTGACGCCGCCAAAAATCGCCGAAGCAAGAAGGATGAAGCCAGCAGCAGCAATTGGATTGTGATCGGAGTTTTGGCGGGTTTCCATCAGGACCGGTTATCCGGGCCAATGGCGAAAGGAAAGGGGATAGACAGGCAGACAAAAATCCCCTATCTGCCGATCTATGATCAAAGCGAGCCAGATAACTGAAGTTCGACGCCGACGCATTCGCGCCTGACGTCCCGCCCGCTTTGACCCCGCGCCATTCGGCGCAGCCATTCCAAAATTGTTGACACGACGCCTGCCTTACGGCACCCAAGGCTCTTAGCTCAAGGAATACGCCATGATCTCTTCGGTTCTACCTACCTATGCCCGCGCCCCTCTTTCCTTCACCCATGGTGAAGGCTCCTGGCTGGTCGAAGCTGACGGCAGCCGATACCTTGATCTTGGGGCAGGCATCGGGGTCAACGCACTGGGCCACGCCAATCCGGAACTGGCCCAGGTGTTAAGCGCACAGGCGGGCAAGCTCTGGCATGTATCCAACCTTTACCAGATCCCTGAGCAGCAGGCTCTGGCCGACGCGTTGGTCGCGGCAACTTTCGCCGACACGGTATTTTTCACCAATTCCGGCACCGAAGCCTGCGAGTTGGCGGTGAAGATGGCGCGCAAATACTGGTTCGACAAGGACCAGCCGGAACGGATTGAAATTCTGACCTTTGAGGGCGCCTTTCACGGTCGTTCCTCGGCGGGTATTGCAGCGGCGGGCGCTGAAAAGCTGACCAAAGGCTTCGGCCCGCTCTTGCCCGGCTTTAGCCAACTTCCCTTTGGTGACATTGAGGCCATGCGCGCCGCGGTCACCGACAAAACCGCCGCTGTTTTGGTCGAACCCATTCAGGGCGAAGGTGGCATCCGCCCGATGGCTGACGCCGACCTGAAGGCCTTGCGTGAATTGTGCGACGAGACCGGCGCGTTGTTAATTCTTGATGAAGTTCAGTGCGGCATGGGCCGCACCGGCAGGCTGTTTGCCCATGAATGGGCAGGTATAAATCCCGACATCATGATGGTCGCCAAGGGCATCGGCGGGGGCTTTCCACTGGGCGCGGTACTGGCGACAGAAAACGCAGCTTTTGCAATGGTCGCCGGCACGCACGGATCCACCTATGGCGGCAATCCGCTGGGCTGCGCGGTCGGGGCAAAAGTGATGGAAATCGTCAGCGACGCGGATTTTCTGGCCGAAGTTAACCGCAAAGCCGGGTTGCTGAGGCAAAAGCTGGAAGGCCTGATCGCGGGTCATCCGGACATCTTTACCGGCGTCCGCGGTAATGGCCTGATGCTTGGTTTGATCTGCAAGGCACCGAATATGGATGTGGTTAACGCCTCCTATGCCCAGCATGTCCTGACCGTGCCAGCCGCCGACAACGTGGTGCGCCTGCTGCCGCCCCTGACCATAACAGATGATGAGATTTCCGAGGCCGTGGCCCGGCTCGACGCCGCTGCAACCTCGTTGGAGGGATAAGAGATGAAGCATTTCCTTGATATCAACAAGATCGACCCGGGCGCGCTGCGTGGCATGATCACCCATGCCCGCGAAATGAAGGATGCGCGCAACGGGTTGCCAAAGGGCACACCCGACGCCGAGCAGCCGTTGAAAAACCACATTGTCGCGCTGATTTTCGAGAAACCAAGCACCCGCACAAGGGTCTCGTTTGACGTTGGTGTGCGCCAGATGGGTGGTGAAACTCTGGTACTTTCGGGCAGCGAAATGCAGTTGGGACACGGCGAAAGCATCGCTGACACAGCGCGGGTGCTTTCACGCTATGTCGACATGATCATGATCCGCACCTTTGACGAAAGCGCCCTTTTGGAGTTGGCCGACCACGCCACTGTGCCGGTGATTAATGGTCTGACCAACCGCACGCATCCGTGCCAGATCATGGCCGATGTGATGACATTTGAAGAACATAACGGACCTATTAAAGGTAAGAAAGTCGTGTGGACCGGTGACGGCAACAATGTCTGCGCCAGTTTCGTTCATGCCGCCGGGCAGTTTGGTTTTGACCTGACATTCACCGGGCCAGAGGCGCTGGACCCCGAAGCCGTTTTCATCAGCGAAGCCCGTGCCAAGGGTGTTGAAATTGTGATAGAGCGTAACGCGGCAAAGGCCGTCGAAGGCGCTGATCTGGTGGTTGCCGATACCTGGGTGTCGATGCATGACGGCCAGTCAACGCGAGCGCGCAGGCACAACCAATTGCGTGGCTATCAGGTCGACGAGGCTTTGATGAATGGCGCAGGCGATGATGCTTTGTTCATGCATTGCCTACCCGCGCACCGCGACGAGGAAGTCACCAACGCCGTTATGGACGGGCCAAGGTCGGTGGTCTTTGACGAGGCCGAAAACCGTCTGCACGCCCAAAAAGCCATCATGCGCTGGTGTTTGGGGGTTTGAGGCTTAAGTTTATCATTACGGGTGGCTTTGCGCTTGGTGCCTTCTTCGGAATAAGTGCCACTATCGGCTTTGTTCTCCTCCTTGGTGGCAGCGTACAAAGCGAGTTGGTTAGATACGGTACCTATGGCATATCTGCAATTGTAACCCTATTGGCAGCGAGCCTGGCTTTTTCCCTAGAAGCGACGCGCCGCCGACGTTCTTTAGCAGCGGCAAACGCGACGCTTCCGTTGGCCCTATCGCATATGATATTAATCTGTCGGCGCGGCATCGAAATATCGTTGAATAATAACTGCGAGGGTCATTCGGAAATGGAGCTTGTTCAACAGGTTCAATTCTCCAGCGAGATTTTGGTTACCCTGGAAAAATGTATTGAATTTGCTGATGAAGGTTCCGGCGAAAGACTTGCGGGTATCATTCGGACATATCAGGTTTTAATCGCCCGCATGCAGAGTAGGCATTTCACACGCTCGATCACTGGTGAAGAGAGGCAACGTGCCAGTGAAGCAGTCAACTGGGCCATTCTTTATCGAAGAATAGAGGACGTTTTTAAATATGCGCGAGGGGAGGTTAATAAGATACCTACAATCCTGACGGAACCAAACACCCACGGTATATTCTATGTAAGCATGAGGCTTTCGCATAATCATCCTCTTTCTCTAGAACTCGATGGAGCGATTGCTTCAACAAAAATTCACAAAGCCCTGAATTAGTTTAAAGCAACTGACGCAGCAAATTGTAACACTCGGCGCTCCTTTTTAGACCAATTGAAACATAGCCGCAGCGCAGCACAATTCACTTCACAACTAACACAGATTGGATAGGTGGCATTTCTGCGCGTGCGAATGATTCCACGCGTCTTCACGGCTTGATCACGGCTGGGGCAAATCGGGTGGAACGCCCGCGTTCAGACCACATTTTATTCTCATCAAACGGAGGATAAACTCATGGAAACGAACCTGAAGAATGCCATCCTTGGCGGTGTTGCCGGGACGATTGTAATGACTTTGATGATGATGGTTGTGGCGCCGATGATGACTGGCATGCCAATGGATATTGCCGCGATGTTAGCGGGCATGCTGGGCGGTAGCTATATGCTTGGGATGCTTGCCCATATCATGATGGGTGTCATCGTCTTCCCGCTAGTATATGTTTTCGCGGTGCAAATAATCCCTGGCGGTTCGGGGTTGAAAACCGGGTTGATCTGGGGCGTTACCCTTTGGATCGCAGCTGTGGTGTTCGTCATGCCGATGGCAGGTGCTGGCTTTCTGATGGCCAATGTCGGCGGCATGGTGGCGGTGATGGCGTCGCTGATGGGCCACCTTGTCTATGGCGGTTTGCTAGGTGCGCTGGCGGCGGGCGGGGAGCAGGCACAGACTACCTGAATAAAACAATTTGACGAAGGCGCGCCCGGTCATTCGGGGGCGTCCATACTGCAAATTGCAGCTCACCAGATTTTGAAAGTGCGACATTCTGTCCTAAAATGACCATGCACCCCTAAATCCGGGCATAACAAACAGGGAGATGGAAATGAGTATTTCACGGAGTTTTATCTTGGTTGGAGGATTGTTTTTGCTGACGGGTGTAGTCCTTGGAACTTACATGGGCGCCACAGGCGATCACAGGTTTGGCCACGTTCACGCGCATATTAACCTGTTGGGTTTCACGCTTATGAGTATTTTCGGTATCGTGTACCGGGTTTTCCCAGAGATGGCTGAGAATGGGTTGGCGCGAATACATTTCTGGCTGCATTTCCTTGGCAGCCTACTTTTCATTCTCATGTTGGCATTGTTGTTCAGCGAGACCATTACCGAAGCCGGAATGGCACCGCTTGCCCCAATTGCAGAGACTGCCATTTTAGTCGGTGTTCTGCTGTTTTTGTGGAATGCCTTCAAAAACCTGAAATAGCAGGGTGATACGGGTGGCCGGTTGCGGCCACCCGGCAAGGAATTTAACTTAACACCTGAAAGCTTTCATCCCTGCAACGGGCGTACCTTCAGGTCGCCTTCGTGGCGGGCCTTCATAGCATATGCCGCGGCATGGCTGGCTGCGGCGGTGGTGAAATAGGGGATCTTTTCCATCAAAGCGACGTTGCGCATGCTTCGCGAATCCTGAACTGCCTGACTGCCGTCTGTGGTGTTCATCACCAAAGCAACCTGGCCGTCTTTCATCACGTCGACAATTGTGCGCCCACCCTCATAGGCTTTATTAACGCCCTCACTCTCGATCCCGTTTTCCGCCAGAAACGCCGCTGTTCCGCGGGTTGCGAAGATGTTAAAACCAAGTTCAATCAATGCCTTGGCTGTTTCGACAAGAACCGGGCCTTTATCCGCTTCCTTGATTGACAAAAAGGCGGTGCCGCCCTCCGGCAGGTCAACCCCGGCCCCCATTTGCGCCTTCAAAAACGCGCGGTGGAAGGAAATATCCCAACCCATAACCTCGCCGGTCGAGCGCATTTCTGGGCCAAGTAAAGTGTCGACACCGGGGAAGCGTGCAAATGGCAATACTGCCTCTTTGACCGAGAACCACGGCATTGCCGGATCGGCCAAGGTCATCTGATCGGCCATCGGCAGGGTGCCGGGTTTGGCGTCTTCAGGATATGGCCCGCGGTGTTTGAAAGTGGACAGTTTCTCACCGGCCATCAGTCGCGCCGCGATCGAGGCGATGGCGCTGTCGGTGGCTTTGGCGACAAAGGGAACGGTACGGCTGGCGCGTGGATTAACCTCAATCAGGTAAATCTCGCCGTCTTTGACCGCAAACTGCACATTCATCAGGCCAACCACGTTCAGGCCCAGCGCAAGTGCTTTGGTCTGACGGTGTAACTCGGTGATAATTTCGGGCGGTAGAGAATAGGGCGGCAAACTGCAGGCACTGTCGCCGGAATGCACGCCGGCCTCTTCGATGTGCTGCATGATACCTGCCACATGCACGTTTTTGCCGTCACAAAGCGCGTCGACGTCACATTCAACCGCACCGGCAAGATAGCTGTCGAGCAACACCGGACTGTCGCCGGAAACCACCACAGCCTCGGCAATGTAGCGATCCAGCTGAGCCGTGTCGCGCACAATTTCCATTGCACGGCCGCCAAGAACGTAGGACGGGCGGATCACCAGCGGAAAACCTATTTCCCCAGCAATCTCAAGCGCTTGGGCGTCGGTGCTTGCGATGCCATTTCGTGGTTGCTTTAGTCCCAGGTCGTTAACCAGAGCCTGAAACCGCTCGCGGTCTTCCGCCAGATCAATGGCGTCCGGCGTGGTGCCAAGAATGGGAATGCCTTCAGCCTCAAGCGAATTGGCAAGCTTCAGCGGCGTTTGCCCGCCGAACTGGACAATGACCCCATGCAGGGTGCCGTTTTCCTGTTCGACCCGCAGAATTTCCATCACATGTTCAAAGGTCAAAGGTTCAAAATACAGCCGGTCCGAGGTGTCATAATCGGTGCTGACAGTTTCGGGGTTGCAGTTGATCATGATCGTTTCATAGCCCGCATCGGTCAGCGAGAAACAAGCGTGACAACAGCAATAATCAAACTCGATCCCCTGCCCGATCCGGTTTGGACCACCCCCAAGGATGACCACCTTTTTACGGTCAGAAGGTCGGGCTTCGCATTCAACCTCGCCCATCATCGGGGCCTCATAGGTCGAGTACATATAGGGTGTTTGCGCCTCAAACTCGGCGGCACAGGTATCAATCCGTTTGAAGACGGCCCGCACGCCGGTGGCAAGCCTGACCCGGCGAATATCAACTTCGGACAGACCAGTGAGAAATGCCAGCCGCGCATCGGTAAAGCCCAGCATTTTCAGGGCGCGCAACCCTGCCTCATCACTAGGAAGACCATCAGTTTTCACGCCTTCCTCGGCTTCGACAATCTCGCGAATACGGGCCAGAAACCACGGATCAAACATTGTGGTGACGTGGATATCCTCATCAGACATGCCATGACGCATGGCCTGGGCGATGGTGCGCATCCGGTCCGGGGTTTGCAGGGAAATTGCCCGCGTGACGGCGGCGATGTCCGGCGCGCCCTCGATTTCAACCTCGTCAAAGCCAGTCAGCCCATCCTCCATTGAAGCCAGCGCTTTTTGCAGGCTTTCATGAATGTTGCGGCCAATCGACATCACCTCGCCCACCGATTTCATCGCGGTGGACAAAAGTGGTTCGGAGCCGGGAAATTTTTCAAAAGCAAAGCGCGGGATTTTGGTGACGACATAGTCGATGGAGGGCTCAAACGACGCTGGCGTGACCTTGGTAATGTCATTGTCCAGTTCGTCCAGCGTATAGCCCACCGCCAGCTTGGCTGCAATTTTGGCGATGGGAAATCCGGTGGCTTTTGAGGCCAATGCAGATGAGCGCGACACGCGCGGATTCATCTCGATCACCACCATGCGTCCATCCGCCGGGTTCACCGCCCATTGCACGTTCGA
>JAAEUB010000371.1 GCA_024227755.1 Paracoccaceae bacterium
AGGTAGCAGATCACGGCGTCAAAGGCGTGCTTTTGCAAGTACTTGACCCGGCGGAGGAAGCTTTCCCCTTCCACGGCCGCACCGTGTTTGAAAGCATGGGGCGCGGCCTTAGCCATGAGACCCGCAAAGCGCGTGATTTGCGCGAACGCTACCTTGATCGGCTGGCGGAGCGAAAGGCTGCACTGGCGGCCATAGCCGCGCGGATCGGCTGGCAGTATTACTGCCACCATACTGACAGTACCGCCTCAACCGCGCTTTTATGGCTTTATCACGCGCTTGAGGAACGGCGCTGATGCTGGTGCTTGGGCCTATAGGTTTTGCTACGCCGTGGCTTCTGATCGCCCTGGCGGTGTTGCCGATCCTGTGGCTTATCCTACGCGCCGTGCCGCCCGCCCCAGTGCGGCGATTGTTTCCCGGTGTGGTGCTGCTCATGGGGATGGAGGATCGCGACAGCGAAGCCGATCGAACCCCGTGGTGGCTTTTACTGCTGCGCATATTGGCGATTGCCGCCATGATCCTTGGCTTTGCTGGTCCGGTCCTTAATCCCGCCCCGGACGGAGACAAGGTAGCAAATGAACTGCCTTTGCTGGTTTTCATCGAAAATGGTTGGGCAGCCGCGCCTGACTGGCCCGCACGTATTGAAGCAGCGCAAAAGGTTGTGAACGCCGCCTCACGACAGGGGCAGTTGGTGGCATTAGTAACCTCGGCAGAGTTGCAGCCACCCCACTTCAAAGCGGCAAGCGATGTTGCGGGCCATTTGTCGGGGCTGGTGCCGGTTGCGTGGGAGGTTGCCCTTGATGTGATCCCGGATTGGGTAACTTCCCTTCGAAAGACCGAGGTTTTATGGATCTCCGACGGCGTCAGGTATGACGGGCGCGAGGCCCTTCTCAAGGCCTTTGAGGTTGCAGGCCCGGTACAGGTGTTGGAGCCCCCGGCAAAACAAATGGCGCTGCGGCCGGTGACCTATAAGGACGGTCTGATCCGGCTTACGGCCATGCGCATCACGGCGCGAGGGGCTGAAACTGCCAATGTGCTGGCCTACGGTGCGGGGCCCGGCGGGGTAGAACGTGAGCTGGCGCGCGTGGTGCTGGATTTTGCTGATGGCGAAGGCATTGCCGAGGAGCAGCTTTCCCTGCCGCCCGAGCTTCGCAACCGTGTTACCCGTTTCACTATCGAGGGTGAAAACTCCGCCGGGGCAGTGACGCTTGCCGATGACAGCCTGCGTCGGCGTCGCGTGGGCCTCGTTGGGCCGGGATCGGGACGCGAGGGGCTCGAGCTTTTGTCGCCTCTGCATTACTTGCGCACTGCCCTTGAGCCAAGTGCCGAACTGATCGACGGCTCACTTGAAGAACTGGCTCGCGCCGGTGCCGATGTGATAATTCTGGCGGACTTTGCCACACTGGCGGAACCTGACCAGCTTGCTATCGCCGAATGGGTCGCGCAGGGCGGATTGCTGCTTCGTTTTGCCGGGCCACGACTGGCGGCGGCAGATACCGGGCGCGGGGTCGAAGACGTGCTTTTGCCAGTGCGGCTGCGCGCCGGGGGCCGGGTGGTTGGCGGCGCGATGAGTTGGGGCGAGCCACGCGCCATTGCGCCATTTAACGCCACATCACCGTTTTATGGGCTGGCTATTCCCGACGAGGTTACGGTTTCAGCGCAGGTTCTGGCAGAACCCGGCCCCGAAATGGCCGCGCGTACCATTGCAGCACTTGCAGACGGCACACCTTTGGTGACCCGCAAAGCGCTGGGCGACGGGCAGGTGGTGCTGTTTCACGTGACTGCAAATGCAGAATGGTCCGGCTTACCTCTGTCAGGGCTTTTCATGCAAATGCTGGAACGGCTGGCTGTTTCTACCCGTGCAGAAACCCCGCTGGCTGTGGAATTGGCAGGCACCAACTGGCGCGCAGAAAACCTTTTGGACGGATTTGGCACGCTTGGACCGGCACGTGCTCAAAACGCGGTGCCGGGCGAGACCATAAGTGATCCAGCCAGCGCCGCAGTTCCTGCGGGAATTTATGCCGACGAAGCACGCAGGATTGCGGTGAATGTTACGAACTCTGAAAGCCTGCTGAAACCGGCAATCTGGCCCGACCGTATCACGCCGATCTGGGGCGGCGAGGGCAAAGCGCGCGATCTTTCCGGCTGGCTCTGGCTGGCGGCGTTGGCAGTGCTGGCTGTGGACATATTGGCGGCTCTGGCCCTGTCTGGCCGGATGCCGCGGTGGGGCGCTCGTGCGGCTGGCTTGGCTCTGGTGGTCGGGCTGGGGGCTGGGCTGGGGGCTGGGGTTCCTGATCAGGCATTGGCCCAGAGCGTGCAGGACGAGGAAAGCCTGATCGCCGCCGCCGCCGAGGTCACCTTGGCTTTTGTCATCACCGGGGACCGTGAGGTGGACCGGATAAGTGCTGCGGGTCTGCTTGGCCTGTCTGATGAACTTTTTCGCCGCACTTCGGTCGAACCCGCATTGCCGGTTGGTATTGATCTTGAGACCGATGAATTGTCGGTTTACCCGCTGCTCTACTGGCCAGTGACAAATTCGCAAACCCTGCCCAGCGACGCTGCCTATTCCCGCCTCAATGCTTATATGGCCTCCGGTGGCATGGTTTTGTTTGACACGCGCGATGCGCACATATCAGGCTTTGGTGGTGCCGCCACCCCTGCTGCGCGGTGGTTGCGCGTTCTTGCCGCCAGATTGGTCATTCCGCCGCTTGAACCGGTGCCCGAAGACCACGTTTTAACCCGCACGTTTTATCTGCTGACCTCATTTCCCGGTCGCCATCTGCGTGGAGTGTTGTGGGTCGAGGCCGCCCCGGCAGATGCTGAGCGTGCCGAAGGCATGCCATTTCGCAATCTCAATGACGGGGCCAGCCCGGTTTTCATAGGTGGAAATGACTGGGCGGCGGCGTGGGCGGTGATGCCAAATGGTGCGTATATGTTCCCAATTGGTCGCGGCAGCAGTGGTGAGCGACAGCGCGAAATGGCTTATCGCTTTGGGGTTAATCTGGTGATGCATGTGCTGACAGGCAACTACAAAAGCGATCAGGTGCATGTTCCGGCTTTACTTGAAAGGCTTGGGCAATAATGGGCGGGGCCATGCGCATAGTGTTCGATCCAGCCTTGCCGGGGCCGCTTCTGGGGCTTGTGGCAGCTGGCATTGTTTTGCTTGTTGCGTTGGCAATCTGGCGCGGGCTGGCGGGGTGGACCGCGCGTGCGCTGGCGGCTGGGGTGTTACTTTTGGCGCTTGCTGGGCCATCGGTACAGGAAGAAGAGCGTGAAACACTCAGCGATATCTTGCTTTTGGTAGTGGATCAAACCGCCTCGCAAAGCCTGCCGGGGCGGGGTGCGCAAACTGCCCGCGCGTTGGAAGTCATCAAAGCGCAGGTTGGCACGCGTGATACGCTGGAGCTGCATCTTGTCGCCTTGCAAGACGGGCCGGATGACCGCGGCACAAGGCTGGAAAGCGCCATAAACCAAGCGCTCAGTGATTTGCCGCGTGACCGGTTGGCCGGGATTATCGCCGTGTCGGACGGTCTTGTACATGATGTGGGAACACTGGCGCAGGCCCCACCCTTGCCTGCGCCCTTGCATCTGCTCTTAACCGGGAATGCAGCCGACTGGGATCGCCGTTTAACCATCAAATCTGCACCTGCTTTTGCTATATTGGGCGAGGAACAGGCGATAATCCTACGCGTCGAGGATCTTGGCGCTGTGCCAGCCAGTGCAGGTAGCCGAACGCAGATATCAATCTCAATCGACGGTGCAGCGCCCAGCCTGCACAACGTCCCCATTGGCCAGAACCTGAAGCTGCCGGTGGTATTGGAACATGGCGGTCAAAACGTCATTCGTCTGGCTCTGGACGAAGCAGCAAGCGAACTGACCACTCGCAACAACGCCGCCATTGTCCAGATCAACGGCGTGCGCGACCGGCTTAGGGTGCTTTTGGTGTCGGGCCAGCCGCATCCGGGCACGCGCACTTGGCGTAACCTGCTGAAATCAGACGCCTCTGTTGATCTTGTACACTTCACCATCCTGCGCCCACCGGAAAAACAGGACGGGGTGCCGGTAAGCGAGCTTAGCCTAATAGCCTTCCCCACGCAGGAACTGTTTCTTGAGAAAGTGGACGAGTTCGATCTGATCATTTTCGATCGCTATGAGCTGCGCGGTATCCTCCCGTCCTCATATCTGGCATCGGTGCGCGATTATGTGAAAAACGGCGGCGCTGTTCTGGTCGCGGCAGGACCGGGATTTGCTACTGCGGGCAGCCTCGCGCGCTCACCATTGGGTGAAATACTGCCCGCCCTGCCAACATCACGCGTCAGCGAAGCTGCCTTCGCGCCGCAGGTCACCGATATTGGTCAGCGTCATCCGGTCACGCAAGGGCTGGAGCAGCCAAATGCCACCTGGGGTCGCTGGCTCAGACAGATCGAATTGGCACCTGTTTCGGGTCACGTCGTGATGAAGGGGATTGATGATACGCCGCTGCTTGTGCTTGACCGTGTCGACGAAGGGCGCGTGGCTCTTTTGGCATCCGACCATGCCTGGCTGTGGAGCCGTGGCTTTGAAGGTGGCGGTCCTCAGCTGGAATTATTGCGCCGGTTGGCACATTGGATGATGAAAGAACCGGAACTGGAAGAAGAAGCATTAACGGCCGAAATTCGCGGCGGTAAGATGCAGATTATCCGCCATTCGCTAGGTGACGGCGCGCGCGAGGTCGAAGTGACCCTTCCCGATGGCAGCACCAAGATGATTTTGCTCGAAGAAACTGCGCCGGGGCATTTTGAGGCGGGCTTTGACGGCACTGAAATGGGTCTTTACCGACTTAAAGATGATACGCTGAATGCGGTTGTCGCCCTTGGCCCCGCCTCACCGCGTGAATTTGATGAAACCATTGCCACCGGTGAAAGGCTGGCGCCGGTAATCGCTGATCTTCGCGGTGGTGTATTCGCGCTTGAAAATGGCATGCCTTCTCTACGCTTTGTCAATGCTGGTCGCCCAGCTGCCGGACGCGGCTGGCTGGGTCTGAACGAAAGGGCGGCTTTTCTGACGCTTGATTTGCGCGTGGCACCGCTACTGCCTGCCTGGCTGGCGCTTTTGTTTGCGGCGGCACTGTCAATATGGGGCTGGCTGCGCGAGGGGCAGCGGTGACACCAAAACAAACGCCCACCGGCATTGAAACGGGCAACGTTTTGGAATTTCCCAGAAGTATTTCACGCGCGTCAGTCTGGTAATTCCACCTCAAACAATTGCGCGCCCCAGCCATCCTGAATGCAATGCGCCCGGACGAAGACGGTCGAGATGCCGGTCGCTACCGTGACCCCGGACAGGGACCGGGTAAATGGCTGTTCGTTCACATGCGGATGCGCCATGGTCCGGTGCCCAAGAACATTGCCCTGCTCGTCCAACACCTCCCAGCCATCGCTGTAATGGGACCAGCCGCTGTCGGCGTGTGTCAAGGTGACGCTAAAACTCCGGCTTTCGCCGGTTCCCCGCACGGAAACTGCCTCAATGACCGGATAATCAGCCAAGGCGGGGCTTGCAATCAGGGCAAGGAAAACCGTCAGAACTCTCATTATTCAAGCCTATCGTGGCTCGCAGAGACCGTCACACCACATTTGTGTGACCTGTTCTTAGTTTTGCTTGCATTTTCGTGTGATTGGTAATATTTCCTTACCAATTGACCGCACAGGATTCCTACCATGCACATGCCCCCCTCTGATCCCACCATTCTGGCCCGCAAGCCCCAGATAGTGGCCCGCCTGCAAGCGGTATTGCCCAAAGGGGCCGTGCTGCATGATCCGGCAGAAACCCGCGCCTACGAATGCGACGCGCTAGCGGCCTATCGTTGCCCGCCGCTTTGCGCCGTGTTGCCTGGCTCAACTGACGAGGTCGCGGCGGTGATGCGCATCTGCTTTGAGGAAGGCGTGCCCGTAGTGCCGCGAGGTGCCGGTACATCATTGGCAGGCGGTGCATTGCCGACCGAAGACAGTGTGATCCTGGGCGTCGCTCGGCTGAATGAAGTTTTGGAAACCGATTATGATAACCGCTTCATCCGGGTTGGGGCAGGGCGCACCAATCTGGCTGTCACTGGCGCGGTCGAAGCGGACGGATTCTTCTACGCCCCTGACCCGTCCAGTCAGTTGGCTTGCGTGATTGCCGGCAATATCGCGATGAACTCGGGCGGGGCCCATTGCCTGAAATACGGCGTAACAACCAACAACCTGATGGGCGTGACCATGGTGATGGCCGACGGTGAGGTGGTCGAGTTCGGCGGGCCGCATCTGGATGCGGGCGGATTGGATGTTTTAGGTCTGATCTGCGGCTCGGAAGGGCAGTTGGGCATCGTCACCGAAGCGACCCTACGCATCCTTGCCAAGCCCGAAGGTGCGCGGCCAGTGCTAATCGGCTTTGACAATTCAGAAGTTGCTGGGGCCTGTGTCAGCGACATTATCCAGGCCGGTATTTTGCCCGTGGCGATCGAGTTCATGGACCGGGTTTGCATCCGGGCGTCCGAGGCGCATGCCCGTTCAGGATATCCCGATTGTGAGGCAATGCTGATTATCGAAGTCGAAGGCTCCGAGGTGGAAATAACAGACCAGTTGGAGAGGATTATCGCAATTGCCCGCCGTCACAACCCGATAGAGCTGCGCGAAAGCGAGTCGGAAGAGGAAAGCGCGCGCATCTGGCTGGGGCGAAAATCGGCCTTTGGCGCAATGGGGCAGATCAATGATTACATGTGTCTTGATGGTACAATTCCCGTCAGCGAGCTACCTTATGTGCTGCGCCGGATTGGCGAGATGAGCGTTGAGTTTGGTCTGGATGTCGGCAACGTGTTTCATGCGGGCGACGGCAATATGCACCCCCTGATCCTCTATGATGCCAACAAGCCCGGAGACCTTGAAAAATGCGAGGCTTTCGGGGCCGAGATTTTGAAGCTTTGTGTTGAGGTTGGCGGTTGCCTGACCGGCGAACACGGCGTTGGGGTGGAAAAGCGCGAATTGATGCATACCCAGTTTACTGACCCTGATATCGAAGCACAGATGCGGCTCAAGGACGTCTTTGATCCCGGCTGGCTTTTGAACCCGGCCAAAGTTTTTCCACTGGAAGCCTCACGTGCGCGGCGCTCGGGCTAGGGGCTGCCTGCCCCGACGTTGAATACAGAGTATTCAACACCCCCAAGGATATTTGAGGCAAGACGAAGATGAGACCTGAGACAGAAACAGAATTGGCAGAATTGGTCGCCGGGGCCGCAGGACCTTTGCGGATCATTGGCGGTGGCACGCGTGATATTGGCCGGCCGGTCAACGGCGAGGTGCTGAGCGTCGCCGGTCTGACAGGGGTTGAGCTTTACGAGCCGGGGGCCTTGACCCTGGTGGCACGGGCCGGAACGCCCTTGGCCGAGATCGAGGCTTTGCTGGCTACCGAAAACCAAAGGCTGGCGTTTGAACCAATGGACCATCGGTCTTTGTTGGGAAGTAAGGGCGTGCCGACAATTGGCGCGGTGGTGGCGGCGAATATTTCAGGCCCGCGGCGCATACAGGTTGGGGCTGCGCGCGACTTTGCGCTTGGCGTGCGGTTTGTCGACGGGCGTGGGCAAGTTCTGAAAAATGGCGGGCGGGTGATGAAAAATGTCACTGGCTATGATCTGGTCAAGTTGATGGCCGGAAGCAGGGGCACATTGGGCGTGTTAAGCGAGGTCAGTTTGAAGGTCATGGCCGTGCTCGAGGCCGAGGTGACTTTGGTTAAGCGTGGGCTTGGTGCCGCCGAAGGGGTTGGGGCGCTGTCTGCGGCCCTTGGTTCGCCGTTTGATGTATCCGGTGCGGCGCATTTGGATACTACTGCCGAAGGTGAAACCCGGATCAGACTGGAAGGCCTGGCAGGTTCAGTTGCCTACCGGACCAAGGCGTTGCAAGACGGGATTTGCGCCGGGTGGGAAAATGTCGAAGGCGAAGCCTCGGCCAATCTATGGCGAGAAGTGCGCGATGTGTTGCCATTTGCCGGGGTCAATGGCGAGGTGTGGCGAATTTCGGTTAAACCCACGGATGGGCCGGAACTCAGCGCGATGATCGCGCAAAACGGGGTTGAGCATCAGGCGATATTCGACTGGGGCGGCGGGCTTGTCTGGTTGCTGGTTGAAGGCGCGCCAAATGCTGGCGCCAAGGTGATCCGCCAGCAGGTGGACATTTGCGGTGGCCACGCGACCTTGGTTCGCGCGCCTGAAGCTCTGCGCGGTCGGCTTGCAGTTTTCCAACCAGAACCTGCATCCGTCGCCGCCATTACGGGTCAAATACGCGACAAATACGATCCAAAAGGCATTTTAAACTCTGGCCTGATGGGACCATAATGCAGACCTTTTTTACCCCCGATCAACTGACCGATCCCGGAATTGAACGCGCCAACGCCATCCTGCGCGCCTGTGTGCATTGCGGCATGTGTACTGCCACCTGCCCGACGTATCAGGTGCTGGGGGACGAACTGGACAGCCCGCGCGGGCGAATTTATCTGATCAAGGATATGCTTGAAAAAGGTGGCCTGCCCGAGCCGAAAACCGTTCTTCATGTTGATCGCTGCCTGTCATGTCTGTCATGCATGACCACTTGTCCTTCTGGCGTTCACTACATGCACCTGGTGGATCTGGCGCGTGGCCATATTGAAAAAAATCATAAACGCCCGCTGATTGACCGCGCCCTACGCTGGGTTTTGGCGCAGGTTATTCCTTATCCCAAGCGGTTCCGCCTGGCGCTGCTTGGGGCCAAGACCTTCAAGCCATTTCGCCGTTTCTTGCCGGATGCACGCCTGCGGGCGATGCTGGCAATGGCACCAAAGCAAATCCCGCCGGTCAGTCGCAATGACGACGCACAGGTTTTCCCGGCTGAGGGCACTTGTAAAATGCGCGTGGCCCTGATGACAGGTTGCGCACAAAAGGCGCTGGATACCGACATTAACGACGCCACCATTCGCCTGCTGACCCGGCTGGGATGCGAGGTTGTGGTGGCGCGCGGGGCCGGGTGTTGCGGGGCGCTGACCCATCATATGGGCAAAGAGGCGCAGGCGCATAGTTCGGCGCAGGCCAATATCAGCGCGTGGATGGCGGAAATCGACGGCAAGGGGCTTGATGCAATTGTCATCAATACCTCGGGTTGTGGGACGACGGTTAAGGATTATGGCCATATGTTTCGCGGTGACGATTTGGCGGTGGCGGCAGCAAAGGTCAGCGCCCTTACGGTTGATATCAGTGAGCTTTTGATGCGCCTTGATATGCCCGCGGGCGGGGCGATGCCTATGCTGGTTGCCTATCACGCGGCATGTAGCCTTCAGCATGGCCAGAAAGTAACCCACGCCCCAAAAGATCTTCTGAAACATGCGGGATTTAAAGTGGTCGAGCCGCAAGATGGGCATTTATGTTGTGGCTCAGCCGGGACGTATAACTTGCTGCAACCGGAGATTTCCGCTGAACTAAAAACCCGCAAGCTGTCGACACTTTCCGCATGTGAACCCGATGTGATTGCCGCTGGCAATATCGGCTGCATGATCCAGCTTGGAGCAGGTGAACGTTTGCCGGTTGTGCATAGCGTTGAATTGCTCGACTGGGCCACGGGCGGTCCGCGCCCCCCCAAAATGGCACCTATTTCGCCTTAATCCTGCCGCGCCACAGGCCTAGCTCTGTCTTCGAGAAGAGGACGGAATATGCTGAGATTCGTAAGATTTCTGGTGCTGGCACTTGTCATCGCCACGCCGGGACACACGGAAAATTCCAGGTTGCGCAGCCTGATAACCGGTGATGATGGTCGGGGGTGGGAAGGCGTGGGGCGTCTGAACATTGGCACGCGCAGTTTTTGCACTGGGGCCATGGTGGCTGAAAACCTGGTGCTGACGGCCGGGCACTGCCTGTTTGACGACGATACCGGTCAGCGTATTGACGCAGGGGAAATTGAATTTCTGGCCGGTTGGCGTTCGGGCCGGGCTTCGGCTTATCGTGGGGTGCGCCGGGTCATTGTGCATCCGGGGTTTGAGTTCGCCTCGACCAATACCGAGCACCGGGTCCGTTATGATCTGGCCTTGCTTGAGCTTGATCAACCTATTCGCTCTGGTTCAATCCAGCCCTTCGCCACGCACTCTCAGCCTGCCAAAGGGGCGGCGGTCGGGGTGGTTTCATACGCCCATGACCGGGCCGAAAGCCCAAGCTTGCAGGAAAGCTGCAACGTGCTGGCACGTCAGTCCGGGACGTTGGTCCTGTCATGCAAGGTCGATTACGGCTCGTCCGGAGCGCCGGTTTTCGTGTTTGAGAACGGCGTTGCACAAATCGTATCCGTGGTATCAGCCAAGGCAATGGCGCGTGATATTCCGGTGTCCCTGGGCACCTCACTTGAAGGGCCGTTGTCCGATATGATGGCGATGCTGGCTGAAAACGACGGGGTTTTTGGTCTTTCCGTACCGGTTGTGCAAATCATCTCACCGACCGGCAGCACGTCATCCGGGGCGAAATTCCTGCGGCCGTAATCCCCCCTTGAAAGACATCACACACGTCCATACCTGACAATCAGGCGCCGCAATCGCGGGCCTGTACATAAACCGCCTTGCCCATATGGGAAGGCAGATTTTGTCGCTCAGAAGGAGGACATCAATATGCGTAATTTTGACCTGTCACCACTTTATCGTGCCACTGTAGGTTTTGATCAGATCGCTGATCTTATGGACCGGGTGCTGACCAATGACGTCAGCCGTGAAACCTACCCACCTTATAACATCGAAAAGACGGCCGAGGATGCCTGGCGCATTTCAATTGCCGTCGCGGGCTTCACCGAAGATGAACTGAACGTTGAAGTTAAGGAAAACTCGCTCCACGTTTCGGCCGGGAAAGCTGCCGAAGAAGGGGAACGAACCTACCTGCATCGCGGTATCGCCACGCGCGCATTCACCCGCCGTTTCCATCTTGCTGAACATGTGCGCGTCACCGGTGCTGCCCATGAAAACGGCATGCTGCATATCGAACTGGCCCGTGAAATACCGGAAGCGTTAAAACCACGCCGGATCGAGATCGCCTCGACGCGCGAAGCCGAAGGTGCAACCATCGAGGCATAAAACTCTTCGAAGAGTTTTAGCAAGGATTTTCGAAAATCCTTTGGCGCGCGGGGTAGACCTCGCGCGCCATTTGCATTTGATCACGCAGGCTGCGCGCCCTTTGCTTCGTCGCGCAACAGATAAAATGATGCCCCGATGATCACCGCCGATCCCAGCCACATCGACCCCGCAGGCAGAAAGCCGAATACCAAAAATCCAAGCAGAACGTTCAGTGGCAATTTCAGGTGGTCGAAGGGCTGCAGATAAGCCGCATCCGCCAGCGTATAGGCGCGCACCAGCAAATGTTGCGCCGCGGCAGTCAACAGGCCAGCGGCCAGTACTACCCACAATGCCTCACCTGGTAAGGCAAAACCTCCGCCGATTGCCAATCCGGCATTGATCGGGGTTAGCAGTAGCAGCAAGTAAAGCGTCAGTGTTTCGGGGCGATCATTGCCGGAAAGCTGCTTGGTCATCAACGAATGCGCGGCCCAAAAGGCGGCCGCCGCTACAGGCAGCAAAGTGGCGAACTGAAAGCTGTCGGACCACGGCTCAAGGATGATGGCCCCACCGACAATACCTGCCACGACCGCCAGCCACCGGGCCGGGGTCACATGTTCGCGCAGGATAAGGCCCGCGCCAAGGGTGACGAAAAATGGTGACAGCATAATCAGCGAGATCGCCTGCCAGATCGGCACATATGCCAACCCGGCCACCCAAAACTGCACCCCAATTGCCGCCAGGGCAACGCGCAGGAAATGTAGGACCTTCTGGTTGGTTTTCCATACCGCCTGCCGGTGGCGGGCAATCCAAGGCAGATAAAAACAAAGTGCGATTAAGTATTGCCAGAAGGCGACCGAGGTTGGGGCCGCTCCGGCCCCCATAGTGGCCGATTGCACCGCTATGTTAACCAATGCGAAACTGGCGCCCGCGGCAATCATGAAAGCGGCCCCCTTGGCCGCGTGAGTATTGTGGATCATGGCGTGTCCTTTCATTCCTTACGCATATGACCCAAGGCAAAAAGGACAGGGTGCGCGCCAAGCAGCCCGCACCTTACCCATTCTCTTCCATCCGGACTGTAACCGTCGGCCCCGGAATTTCACCGGATCTGCTTGACCCTTCGTTGGAAGGCGCTCGCGGGCTTTAACCGCCGGTGGGGAATTTCGCCCCGCCCTGAGAATGTCGCCGCCCCTGTTGGGACGGCGACGGGCAGGCTAGAATTTTCAAGACGGCGGGTCAAGCTTGTCGGGCCAAACATCTTCGAAGATGTTTGAACAAGGATTTTCGAAAATCCTTGTCCCCGCCACATTCGCTTATTCTTGGCTAAGCGTGTCCGCCAGGCGCATCAGGGTCACGGCCTCGGCGCGGTAGCCAAAGTTGTCTTCGCCCTTGTTGGCATTTGCCAGTGCGATGGCATCGCCGTAGCCCCAGTCGCCCAAGTACTTTTGGTCGCGCAAAAGCTGCCCAAACCCGGCAATGGCGGTGGCAAAGCTAGTGTCAGTGTTGGCCTCACCCATGCCCGGCAGAATGGGCACTTCAATCAAGGTCGAGGTATCTTCGCCGGGGTTCTTGTAGCGTAGCTTGAGAAAGCCCAGTTCATCCGAACCGCTGCCTTGGGCGGGTGCTTGATAGCGCAGGGCATCGGACATAATGGCATCTGATCCGACCGGGGTGATCTCGTAAATTGCCGTGACCGAATGGCCCGCCCCGATTTCACCTGCATCCACCGCGTCGTTGTTGAAATCCTCACGCGCAAGGGCGCGGGTTTCATATCCGATCAGGCGGTACTCGGCGATCTGGGCCGGGTTGAACTCGACCTGGATCTTGACGTCATTGGCGATCGGAAACAGTGCACCGGAAAGCTGATCCACCAGCACCTTCTGCGCCTCACTAAGGGTGTCGATATAAGACGCCGTGCCGTTGCCGTTTTGCGCCAGCGCTTGCATGGTTGCGTCATCAAGATTGCCGCGGCCAAAGCCCAGAACGCTGAGGTAAACACCACTGTCGCGCTTGTCCGAGATATAGTCTTTCAAAGCATCGGGGTCATAAATGCCGACGTTGAAATCACCGTCTGTGGCCAGAATGATCCGGCTGACCTCGCCTTCCTCGGCCATGTCTTCGGCAACCGCATAGGCCTGCTGCAACCCTTCCTGCCCGGCGGTCGAGCCACCGGCAGACAACCGGTTCAGGGCGGCCATAATGGTGCTGCGTTCGCTGGCATTAGTTGGCTCTAACACCTGCCCGGCAGAACCGGCATAAGTCACAATCGAGACCTGATCCTCAGGCCGCAACTCGGCCAGCATCAGGCGGAAGGATTGTTTTAACAGCGGCAGCTTGTTGGCGCTTTCCATCGAACCGGAAGTGTCAATCAGGAACACCAGATTAAGCGGTGGCCGGTCCTCCAGCGCAGGCAACTCGCCCTGAATGGCGATATGCACCAGATTGGTCCCTGCATTCCAAGGCGTGCCGGTTACAGTAACCGTTGGCTGGAAAGGATGCACGCCTTCCGGCGCAGGGTAGGCATAGGGAAAATAATTGACCATTTCCTCAATGCGCACCGCGTCTTTTGGAGGTAAATACCCGCGCATCAATGAGCTTCTGACCACCGAATAAGCCGCCGTGTCGACGTCGATCGAAAAGGTCGAGACTGGCTCCTCGCCGGTGATTTTCAGAGGGTTCGTTTCCTCGTTTGCGAAGGCTTCGGTGTCCGGCTCTGCGGGCATGGCTTGATCTGCAACAATTGCATATCCATCGACGGGGGCCACGCTGCGGCTCGGGCTTGCCGGTGCGATCCCGGTTGAGGGTGCGACCAGCATTTCCGCCTGTGGCGCTAAAGTCACCAGCCCGCCGGCTATGTCCGAAACAGCGTCGGCTTCGGCCTCTTCTGCCAGAACCACGCGGCCATTCTGCGCCGCTTCGCCATCGGTAGTTTTCAAGGTGCCATCAGGGCGCGGTGCCGGCTCAGGCCGGTTAATCGTCGTCTCGGGCGTTGGCAGGTTCAGCCCGCGGTTTGTTTCCAGCTGAGGATAAACCACATAAAAAGTGAACCCAACAGCGACCAAAGCGGTTGTTGTTGCCATGGCGGCGCGTGAAGTCATTGCATTAAACATTCGTGCTACTCCTTTAAAGAACGCCCCGGTTTGGGTCGTTTCAGAAGTAGGACGCGCCTCGGCAACGTTTTCTTGGCGCGCATCGAAATTTTTCATCGCGGCGGCAATATTGTCCGCCTTTTTTTCTGCATCCGGGGCTGGGGTGGCGGATTTCAGGGCATCCGCCAGCTTTTCAAGATCAAATTCGTCGCTCATGCTTCTGCCTCCTTTTCAAGTAGCGCCTTCAGGCGTTTTTTCACTTCTGACATGCGCCAGGCAATGGTGCCTTCGGATACATCCAGTACGGCTGCGGCCTCGGCCTGTTTCATCTCTTCACCCAGGATCAGCGCCACGGTGTCGCGTAAATCATCCGGCAATGCCTGCATCGCCTGGGTCAACCAATCCAGCCCCTCGCGTGTCTCGCGCATCGCGGCTTGCCGGTTTACTTCCCAATCACCCCAGCCATCGGCGGCCTTTGCACGCGTCGCCCGACGGCGTCGCCTGTCATGGGCCGCATTTACGGCGACCCGGTAAAGCCAGGTCGTAAAGCGCGCATCACCGCGAAACCCCCTTAGCTTGCCAGGCAGGGCCGCGCAGATATCCTGCGTCAGATCCTCGGCCTGATCGCGCGCGCCCATCAGGCGAAAGGCGAAGGCGAACAGGCGGTCATAGTGACGGGTCAGGAGGGCCGCAAAGGCCTCCCGATTGCCATCAGCGGCGGCGGCCGCCAGTTCTTCATCGCTTCCGTCCATGTGTCTCACGTAGCTATGACGCGGCCCAAAGGTCAATCCTTGGAAGAAATTTATACCCCGCGCCAGAAGATAGGGTTGCAACAAAGGTTTTGTGCGCTAACATCCTTGAAAACCGCATTTTAGTGAGGAAAATGTACTCTCACCGACCTCTTTGGCGCCGTACACCCCCGGCAATTTTCCCGGTATGTCTTGGTGTTCTCAGTCTTGGCCTTGGCTGGCGTAGTGCCGCAGACGTTCTGCCGGTGGCGCATGAAATCGGTGACCTGTTCCTTGGGGCAGGCATGGCATACTTCCTGTACTTTTTGCTGTTTTACCTGCGTAAACTCGTGGCGCGACCGGCCGTGTTGCTGGAAGACATGACCACTCCGCCTGCGCGCGCGGGCATTGCGGCAATGGCTATGGCGATGATGCTTTTAGCCGCGGCTTTGCTGCCGTTTGGCGTATCTGTGCCGCAAGTCTGGTGGACCGGTGTTGTCATGCAGATTGCGGCCAGCGCCATTGTGCTGCATGCGCTATGGGTTGAGCCCCCCGAGGAAAGGCATTTTACAACCTTTCAGTACCTGACTTTTGTTGGCCCTGTGGTCGGTCCTGTTGCGGGTATTCCACTGGGATATATCTGGCAAAGCTGGGCGCTGACTTTCGCTGCATTAATGCCCTATCTGGTGATAACGGTGGCTCTGGGCTGGAAACTGGCGCGCGGTATTTTACCCGAGCAACGCCTGCGCCCATCGGTGACAATTTTCCTTGCCCCGAACTGCCTTTTCGCAATCAGCTTTGGCATGCTCGAACTCGATTGGGCCTATCAGCTGTTTTACTGGATAGCTAACGCCACGGCCTTCGGATTAATCTTCTTGATCCCGTGGATGATCAAGGGGGGCTGGACGCCGATCTGGGCTGCCTTCACTTTCCCCATAGCCGCCTTTTTAAACCTCCAGGTGCTGGCCCTGCACAAGGGTGCGGGATTGCCCGCCGAAATCGGCATTTGGGTTGCGCTGAGCATCGGCACACCGGTGATTACAGTGATCGCATGGCGCGCAAACATGGCCTGGGTTACTGGCGAACTGGCGGAGAAATCCGGCGCGGCCAAGGCATGATCAACGGCGAATTGACGCCAAATCCCTTTCGCGCGAGTATTTGTAAAATTTGCAAAATCACCGCTTTGAAGCCTGCAAATTTACAAAAACGCTTCCGGCATGGGGTATGAATTTGCAAATTTATGCCCGCCGCAAGTTTTGCTGTCCGTCTCTGCCCGACATCGAGATATGCTTTTATTCCCGACCCCCCCGAAGCAAGAGGCCGCTTTGGCCTCGGGGCTCGCAGGGATCAGGCTACATAAACACCCGTCAGAACGGTTGCATTGCAGGTCATTTTGGCTTCCCATACAGATGTGAACTTGTAAGCCTGAAGAGGCGCGTTTGTGTCCGCACACCCAACTGCAATTATCAAAGGATTGGCGCATGACCCCTGATATTGCTTACGCAAACGCAGATTTTATTGATGGAGCAGAGGAATATCCGGCTCGTTGGGCCATGGCATCACGCACCTTTCGCAGGCGCATGCAGGCAGCCGGGCAGGTGCAAGAAAACCTGCCCTACGGACCGGGTGCGCGTCAGGTGCTGGATCTGTTTATGCCCGCAGCTTCTTCCCGAGGGCTGGTTGTTTTCTTACACGGTGGCTATTGGCGCGCTTTTGATAAAACCGATTGGTCGCATCTGGCAGCCGGCGCGCTGGCGCGTGGTTGGTCAGTGGCAATACCGTCATATACCCTGGCCCCCAAAGCACGCATATCCGCAATTACGTGTGAGGTAGCACGCGCCATCGAAGCATCAGCAGGCGTGGTTTCCGGCCCGATTATCCTGACCGGGCATTCGGCCGGTGGTCATCTTGTGGCGCGGATGAATTGCGCGGATGTAGAGCTTGCCGAGGGTGTTGCCGCCCGGATCAAACGTATTCTTCCGATATCGCCCTTGTCCGACCTGCGCCCGCTTTTACAAACCGCCATGAACGCGGATTTCCGGCTTGATATGGCCGAAGCTTCAGCTGAAAGCCCACTTTTGCATGAACACCGCCGCGCAATCGAAACCCATGTCTGGGTCGGGGCGGATGAACGCCCGGCCTTTCTAAAGCAGGCGCGCTGGCTTGCCGAAGGCTGGGACGAGGCGCGACTTTCAACAGCCGCTGGCTGTCACCATTTTGATGTCATCGACGGGCTGGAGGACCCAAAGGCCCCCCTGATAAATGCCCTGTTATCCGGGTTTTAGCCGCCGAAATTGCCCAACTCTTTGAAGTCGATCATTTCCAGAATGCCGACCATGGTATCGACCTCGGCACCATCAGCCTGAATTAGGACCTGGGTGCCTGAAAGGCCGGTCAGCTCCCCATCCTGGTTCATGAATTTTTCACGACCAACGCGCACCATCGGAATACCCATCGCGCCTGCATTGCCTAACATGCCGGCCATTGCCGCGATCATCGGATTGCCGGCTGTGATAGTCAGGGTAAAGCTTTGACTGCCATCGCTGTACTCAGCCTCCGCGCCAAGGCCGCCGCCCATAAAGGCAAGGCCGGCATTCATGTCAGTATTGTCTTCGCGGGTCCATCCATCTGGCGCTTCGGGTAAAAAACCGACCAACACCTCAAGCTTCATTGCATTCATCAATTGCTTGGCGAATTCCAGCTCTTCCAGAGCGTATTGAATATCGCCTTCGTTATAGGCTTCGAGTGCGCTGTTGATTGTATCTGTGACCTCGTCTGCCTGGGCGGTGCCGGTCAATGCGGCAAGGGACAAGGCGGTTGCAAGGGCGAGTTTGAACATGGTTCCCTCCTGAATTTATAAATATCTGGGACCTTTATAGCGGCAAAGACGAACTGCGCAAACTTGCACCGGTCTGCTTAAGTCCGAAATCTCTCACCCCAAGTTGGACAGATGTCACCAGCTTCGGGTTTTGCTTCAAAGATCGCGCGGGCGATTGCGCGCGCCAGGCAGGTTGCCGCAGCATGGCCCAGCCGCATCGGATCCCACAATTGATCGGGCAGTTCCTTTGCTCCTGTGGCCACAGAGAAAATCAGGTCACCGTCAATTGGCGTATGGCTGGGATGAATGGCACGCGACATGCCATCATGTGCTGAAACTGCAAGCCTGGTGGCCTGTGCTTTTGTCAAAATGGCATCCGTCGCTACGATGGCAATAGTTGTGTTTTCACCCAGCCCCTTCTTGGGCTGTGGTTCGGCACCAGGGTCGAACCCAAGGCCCAAGCCGCACCCGCCAAACTCGTCGTCAAACTCCCACGGAGCTGCCCAAAACTCGGGCCCGTCCCCAACGGTGACCGACCCCAGTGAGTTCACAGCCACCAGAGCGCCCACCGTAAGGCCGTTTTCCAGAACCAGCGAGGCTGAACCTAAACCGCCTTTCAAACTGTTCGTAGTGGCCCCAGCCCCGGCCCCAACGGAGCCTAGCGCGAAATTGTCCGAAGCTGACGTCAACGCCTTGCGCCCAAGGGCTTTATATGGGTTTTCGCGCCAGCTTTTGTCGCCGCCATTAATCAGATCAAATAAGATCGCCCCTGGGACAATCGGTACCTTCTGGCCACCAACGTCAAATCCACGCCCCGCCTCGCGCAGGGCATCAGCCACGCCCGAGGGCGCGTCCAGACCAAAGGCGGAACCACCTGACAGAACCAGCGCATCCACTTCCTGCACCAGCTTGTCGGGGGCTAACAGGTCACTTTCGCGCGTCCCGGGCGCACCGCCCATCACGTGGAGACCGGCAACGAATGGTTTGTCACCCACCAGCGCCGTGGCCCCCGATTTAAGCCTTGCATCTGACGCGTTACCAACGCGCAGACCCGCCACATCACTAATCAGATTTCGCTTTCCAGGCTTCACTGTCGCGCTCCTTCAGATACATCGTCCACCGTCGACCTCCATCACCACGCCGGTCACCATGCTGGCCTCGTTCGAGCATAAAAAGGCAGCCGCGTTGCCCATGTCCTCGGGTGTCGAGAACCGCCCCAAGGGGATTGTCGCCAAAAACTTGGCGCGCATCTCTGGTGTGTCTTCACCCATGAAGCTTTTCAACAAAGGCGTATCACCTGCCACCGGGGCAAGGGCGTTGACCCGGATGCCAGCTGGCGCCAGTTCGACTGCCATGGTTTTGGTGGCAGTGATCATCCAGCCTTTCGAGGCATTATACCAGTTCAGGTTTGGTCGTGGGCTTAGCCCGGCGGTTGACGCAACGTTCAAGATCGCGCCTTTGCCGGCCTTTTTCATTGCCGGAATAAAGTGGCGCGCGGTCAGGAATACCGATTTAGCGTTGACTGCTAGCACCCGGTCAAATTCTGCTTCGCTGACAAACTCAAGGGGGGTCGGCATATGGGTGACGCCTGCATTATTAACCAAAATATCCAGCCCGCCACTGGAATGCACGGCCTTGGCCATGGCCGCAACGCTGGCATTGTCTGCAACATCAACCACTAATGGTGTGCCGCCAACATCCTGCGCCACTCTGGTTGCCGCATCACCATTGATATCCGCAACGTAAACTTGCGCGCCTTCCGCGGCGAATTTAGCGGCAATTCCTGCGCCAAAACCCGATCCGCCACCGGTTACCAATGCCGTTTTACCTGTTAGCCGCATGTTCTTTCCCCTCTCGTGCGCATCTTGTCATTCCCGCCGGTAATTTTCATTCTGACGGACTTTGCGCCGAATGCCCTTGTTTCGCAAGATCACAGCGGGCTATTGACCTGCCATTCCACCGTTTGAATGCCTGCAAAACGTGCAAACCGGACAAGTTCGGCGTTTAGCTTTTCCAGCCGTGCGTTTGACCATTTCACCCCCGGTTCACTCCAAAACCCAGTGACATGCAACCATCCGGCCTTGCGGTCGGCCTTAAGCTCAATGCGCCCAACGAACCGTGAACCTTCAAGCAGCGGGTAGACGTAGTACCCCCAAACTCTGCTGGCTTTCGGCACGAACATTTCGTTGCGGTATTGAAAGCCAAAAAGGCGCTCCAGGCGAGTGCGGTCGCGGATGGCTGGATCAAATGGGTTGAGAAGTCGCAGGCGAGAGGTTGGGGCGGGGCAGGCGGCAAGTCTGGCCTCGATATCCGCAGGTGCGATACCTGCCGTAACAGAACCATCTGCACCCTCAATCTCAACCGGGACCAAAGCCTTGGCTGCTTGCACCCAGCTTCGGGTCGATGCGGCGTCTGATACTTCCCAAAAATGCTGAAGTTCGCCATTTGTGGCAAAGCTCAACCTGTGCAGCGCCTGATTATTCAGCCAGTTGCAGGCTTCTTCCACTTCGGGGACATTTTGTGATTGCACCGGGAACACCCGTTCCCCCAGATCATAGAACTTCACAAAACTTTCACGGTGCGAAGTGGCTAATTTGCCCGCATACCACATTTGATCCAGCGCCTTTTTATGTGGCGGGCGCGACCACATTTCACGTTTGCCTTCAACTTTCGTGTCAAAGGCATGGGTGGATAACGGTCCCTCTCGTTCAATGCGGGTATGGATGTCGCTGATCTGCTGGCGCGCCAGACCCGAGCGGTACCATTTGCTGCGTGCCACATGCGCGCCCAGCCGATCGAACTGGGTTTGCCAATAGGGCAGAACCTCGACCGGGATCAGGCTGGCGTCGTGGGTGAAATGCTCAAAGAGATCACGGTTCTTCAAAAGCGGCCACAGCCCGCCTTCGCGAAAGTTTTGGTTGCGGGTCCAGATGATGTGGTTATGGGCGCGGGTGACATTGCGGATCGTGTCGATCTGCACAAAGCCAAGGCGGCGAACCATAGCAAGAACGTCCAGCGGTCCGGTCGGTGTGGCGGATAAAAGATTGCTCCATAACCACAGCTGCCGCGCCATGCGGTTCGGGATAAAAAGTGGCTTCATCTGACAATTTTTCGGCGGGCAGTTTTGCAATAAAATGCTTCGCCCGCGATCAAGTGCAGAACTTTGCCCGGAGGTTGGTCAAGAAGGTTGAGAAAAGTCGAAGGCATGACTGCGATCATGTCACGGATGATTGTATCGGAGCAAGTGAGGTGGGCAAATAGATGAGAAGGCGATTAAGTCGTTGATTCTCGCGCCGCCTTTTCAAATGCGAAGGGGCCAGCCCGGTGACTTGTGCGCACCTTTGGTGCGGCGCATTCCCCCGGAGATATCTATGGCAATACGAAGGACGCACAACACCTATCAGGGCGGATCAGCGACCCTTAGCCGTGATTTGCCGCGACGGTTTTCAGGGTTGAAAAGCCATAGAGTGCCTCAAAGCCCTTTTCACGTCCGTGACCGGATTTTCCGGTGCCACCAAACGGAAGCTCAACACCCCCGCCAGCACCGTAATTATTGATAAAGACCTGCCCTGTGCGGATGCTTTTGGCCAGACGCATCTGACGCGCCCCATCTTTGGTCCAGATTGAAGCGACAAGACCGAAATCTGTGCCGTTGGCGATGGCAATGGCCTCTTCTTCCGTATCAAACGGGATTGCCACCTGGATTGGGCCAAAGATCTCTTCTTGCGCCAGCTTGTGGTCGGGCGGTACGTCGGCAAACAGCGTGGCGGCAACATAATGGCCGTCATCAGGTGCGTCGTCGTGGACCCGGCCCTGCCCGGCAATACGCAGGTCATTTCCAGATTCCGTATATCCCGTCACGATTTCCTTTTGGCGTGCCGAGATCAGCGGGCCAAGGTTTGCATCCATTTGGGCAGGGGCCGAGATCATGCCATCAAAGCTGACCCCCATGCGTGCCACCAATTCGTCGTAAACGCCGCGCTGGATCAGGATGCGTGAGCTGGCCGAACAGGTCTGGCCCGCATTCTGAATGCAGGCACCAACCAGAAAGGGCAGAGCAGCATCCAGATCGGCGTCATCGAACACGATCTGGGGGGATTTGCCGCCAAGTTCGAGCGTCACTGGCACAACATTTTCCGCTGCCGCCTTCTGAACCAGTTTTCCGACCCCGACGGACCCGGTAAAACTGATGTGGTTTACCCCCGGATGCGCGGTCAATGCGGCACCTGCTTCTTCCCCTGATCCGGGTACTACGTTCAGAGCCCCGGGTGGCAGTCCGGCCTCTTCGGCCAAAGCCACGAATGCGAGAGCAGTCAGGCAGGCTTCCTCGGCGGGTTTCAATACGCAGGCATTGCCCATCGCCAGCGCCGCGCCGACTGAACGGCCAATGATTTGCATCGGGTAGTTCCACGGTACAATGTGGCCGGTGACCCCGTGCGGTTCGCGCAAAGTATAGACCGTGTAGCCATCAAGATAGGGAATGGTTTCACCCATGATCTTGTCGGCGGCGCCGCCGTAAAACTCCATATACCGCGCCAATGCGATAGCGTCGTTTTTAGCTTGCGTCAGGGGTTTGCCCACATCCATCGCTTCTATCATCGCCAGGTCATCCAGCCGTGTCCCGACCAGTTGACCAATGCGCGTCAGAATGCGGCCGCGCTCCAGCGCGCTCATTCGGCCCCATTCACCGTCAAGTGCCGTCTGCGCTGCGGTGACCGCCTCGTCGATGTCCGGTGCTGTGCCGCGGGCGATCGAGCCGATTTCCTGACCATTCGAGGGATTTTGCAGGGGTAATTGCTGCCCGCCTGCAGGGGATTTCCAGACACCGCCGATATAGATCTGGGTGGCGTCATACCAAAGATGTTTTTGCATTCGGGGGCTCCTTCCAAGCGCTGGGAATCACCGGCGTGGCGTTGATGAGGGACTTTGTATAGGCGTGTCTGGGCGCGGTGAAAACCTGTTCGGTCTCGCCCTGCTCGACAATCTCACCCGCGCGCATGACCAGCACCCGGTCGGTGACAGATCGCACCACCGAAAGGTCGTGGCTGATAAAGAGATATGCCAGCCCATATTCCTTTTGCAGCCCTGCCAGCAGATCAAGGATCTGGGCGCGAATCGAGACATCAAGCGCTGATACCGCTTCGTCCAGAATGATCAGTTCGGGGCGCAGGATGAGAGCCCTCGCAATGGCAATGCGCTGGCGTTGGCCGCCGGAAAACTCGTGGATATAGCGGCTCAAGGCGTCGGCTGGAATGCCCACATCGTGCAACACGCTGGTCACCTGATCGCGCCAGTCCGTTGGGCGCTCGGACATCAAGTGAAATGGCTCGGCCACCAGCCGGTCGATGCGCCAGCGCGGATTGAAGCTACTGTATGGGTCCTGAAACACCACCTGAATGCCGGATTTAAGCGCGTTGGGAAAGCCGGGGCCGACATGCTGGCCGAAGGCCCGGATCACGCCGCCTTGCAGCGGCTCCAGTCCAAGAATTGCGCGGGTAAGGGTGGACTTGCCGCAACCGCTTTCCCCAACCAGACCAAGGCTTTCGCCGTGATTTAGCGTGAAACTGACGCCATTAACCGCACGGAATTTTGGAGGTGCTCCGAACAGACTGGTGCGTGCCATTGTATATTCACGCATGACGTCCCTGACCTCGAGGATGGGATCTGGCATGGCTTTATCGGCGCGTTCAGGCTGGTGGCTGGAGGCCTCAAAAAGCTGCCTTGTATAGGGGTGGTGCATGTTGCGGAAAAGTGCCTCGGTCGGACCTTGTTCAACAATCTGACCTTTTTGCATAACCGCCACGTGATCCGCCAGACCTGATACCACAGCAAGGTCGTGGGTGATCAAAAGCAGGCTCATACCTTCTTCTTTAATCAGGTCTTTCAGAAGGTCGAGTATTTGCGCCTGAGTGGTGACATCCAGTGCGGTGGTTGGTTCGTCCGCGATCAGCAACTCGGGGTGAAGCGCGATGGCCATGGCAATGCAGACCCGTTGACGTTGACCGCCTGAAAGCTCATGTGGGAAACGGCTGAGGGGGAACTCGTCTTCGGGCAAACCAACACGGTCGAGTTTTTCAGCGGCGATGATGCGTGCCTCGGAAGCGGATTTGTCGGTGTGGATCAGCAAGGTTTCCATCACCTGATCACCGATGGACTTAACCGGGTTAAGCGCTGTCATAGGTTCCTGAAAAATCATGCCAATGCGATTGCCACGAATGGCGCACATATCGCGTTCCGAGGTCGACAACATGTCGCCACCATCGAGAATAACCTGACCCTGGGTTTTAGAACCACGCGGCAAGAGTTGCATGATGGCAAGCGCTGTCATGGATTTGCCCGAGCCACTTTCACCCACCAGCCCAGTGACTTTTCCCGGTTGGATATCAAGGTTGATGTCCTTCAGTATTTGATCACCGTGGATCGACAGGCACAGGTTTTCCAGCCGGATCATTCGCGCGCCCTCCTGATCCTTGGGTCCAGGATATCACGCAGCCCGTCGCCCATCAGGTTCAACCCCAACACCATCATGATAATGGAAATCCCCGGCAGGATCGCCAGGCGCGGGGTGGTGTAGATCATGGTTTGCGCATCCGCCAACATACGACCCCAACTTGGTGTGGGTGGTTGGGCGCCAAGGCCGACATAAGACAGGCCTGCCTCGGCCAGAATACCAAGGCTGAACTGAATTGTTCCCTGCACAATCAATAGGTTGGCGATATTTGGCAGGATATGCTCAAGGCTAATTCTGGCGCCTTTCTTGCCCGAAACCCGCGCCGCCATGATGTAATCCAGCGTCCAGATTGTCAGTGCACCGCCGCGGGTGACGCGGGCGAAAACCGGGATGTTGAAAATCCCGATGGCAAGGATGGCATTGACTGCCGAGGGGCCAAAGACGGCCGTAATCAGGATTGCGATGACCAGTGACGGGAAGGCAAAAATCAGGTCATTCGTGCGCATGATCAGTTCATCCAGCCAACCACCCCGGTTCGCGGCTGCGGTCAGCCCCAAAGGCACACCGACCAGGATGCCAATGCCTACGGCCACCACCGCCACGGCGATAGAAGTGCGCGCACCAACCATCAGCATCGACAGGGTATCGCGGCCAAAATGGTCAGTGCCCAGCCAGTAATTCGCGTTGGGGGCCGTAAGCCTGTCGGCGATGGTCAGCACCTCGACATCGTAAGGTGTCCACAGGAACGACAGAAGCGCCGCCCCCAGAAAAAGCGCTGTTAAGGCCACGCCAAGGACGATCTGAACCGGTAGCTTCATCGGCCACCCCTGAGGCGCGGATCAACCGCGGCATAGGCAAGGTCAACGACGAAAGTCACCAAAATGACTGCAAAGACCAGCAGCATCACCAGGCTTTCGACCACCACAAGATCGCGCTGGGTAATGGCCTGAAAAATCAGTCGGCCAATGCCCGGCAGGAAAAAGACGTTTTCGATAATGATGGCCCCTGCCAGCAGAAAGGAGAACTGCAACCCGATGATTGTCAGAACCGGGATCATGGCGTTCCTGAGCGCGGGCCGTGTGATGGCCTGACGCCGTGTCAGCCCCTTGGCGCGGGCAGTGCGGATATAATCCTGCCCCATGGTCTCAAGCAGCGATGAACGCATGACGCGCGCCAGAATACTGGCTTGGGGCAGGGCAAGCGCGATGGCAGGAAGTGTCAGCGCCTTCAGACCGGCAAAAAGCCCGGCGTCCCAACCCGGAAAGCCACCGGCGGAAAACCAATGCATATTGACCGCAAAAACCAGCACCAACAGCATA
>JAAEUB010000372.1 GCA_024227755.1 Paracoccaceae bacterium
CAGGCCAGGTGCAGCTGTTTTGACCTTCGTGGTCGGGTGAAACAGACAAGATTGTCTGCCAGCGCGGGCTTTGAACACGCCGGATCAGGCTGGCGGATTGGTGACGGAACCACCATGCGGCCTTGGTCATGCCGATATCGGCGCCCAGACGGGTTTTTACACGGCCGGTTCGTGGTTCTTTCACCATAACCACAAGGCGCGGTCGGTAATTAGCTGAAATAGTCACGGATAATCCGGGAATAGACAGACTTGAGCTGATGTATCTGGTCCACCGGTACGCGTTCATCCACTGCATGCATGTGATGGCCGACAAGACCAAACTCGACCACCGGGCAATGATCTTTGACAAATCGGGCATCCGAGGTGCCGCCAGAAGTCGAAAGAACGGGGGCTATCCCGGTTTCAGCCTCAACTGCGCTTGCGACAAGGTCAGATAAGTCACCCGGCGGGGTCAGGAAGCTTTCGCCAGAGACCTTGGTAGTCAGAGTGATCTCGATACCGGTTTCATCAGCCACGCGTCCGGCCTCTTCGTTCAGCCAAGCGGTCACAGAGGCCGCGTCGTGATGGTCGTTGAAGCGAATATTTACAATCGAGCTGCAGGTGGCAGGGATGACATTGGTTGTCGGGTTGCCGGTGTCGATATTAGTGACAGCCAGCGTTGAGGCATCAAAATGTGCGCTGCCCTGATCCATTTCATGTGCGTCCAGTCTTGCCATCAAGCGGGCCAGCGCAGGCACAGGATTTTTGGCGCGGTGGGGATAGGCGGCGTGGCCCTGTACGCCCCTTGCGGAAAAAAACGCCGACATCGACCCACGGCGGCCAATCTTGATCATCTCGCCCATTCGATCCGGGCAGGTGGGTTCGCCGACGATACAGGCCGACATTGCCTCGCCTTCACGCGCCATCCAGTCAAGGATCGCAGTGGTGCCATCAACCGCGTCACCCTCTTCATCGCCGGTTATGGTGATGACAATGGCCCCGTCCGGGGGGGCCTCGGACACAATGTCGATGGCTGCTGCGACGAAGGCGGCAACGCCAGACTTCATGTCCGTCGCCCCGCGTCCCCACAGGACGCCTTCGATAATCTTGCCGCTGAAGGGCGGATGGGTCCAGGCGGCTTCATCGCCCACTGGCACCACATCGGTATGGCCGTTAAAACCCAGAGATCGGTTCGCACCATAATTGCCCCAGCGGGCGAAAAGGTTTGAAACGCCGCCGCGATCAATCCGCGCACACTCGAACCCGGCTGTGGTCAGCAATTGCTCAAGCAACACGAGCGCTCCGCCCTCATCCGGGGTAACTGAAGCACATTGGATCAACCGCTGGGTCAGCAATACTGGGTCGGTTTTGGTGGCCATGAGGATCTCCTTTTCAGTCCTGTTAAAGGGTTTCGCCCTGCATTTGAATCAAGAAATGTGGCGAAATGCCCTGAACCTACAGACGCCGTGGGTGCGGCTGCAAATGTGACCGTTGCGCGACAGGTTCGCCCACCTGCACTAAATGTTTGCCTAAAGGGTTAACAAAGCAGGGAAATTGCGCCATTATCGATTTATAACAATGACCTGAGGCAGGTCCGAGGCCAAAAAGCGCATAAAGCGCAGGCTTCATGAGCGGTATTTTTCAAATGAGCAGCGCCAGCTGCCTGTTTTGCCGCCCGTATTCTGCCTTGGGAAAAAGGTGGAAGGGGCACAGGCAGGCATGGGAAAGACGTCACATTTGCCGGGTCAATCCGGCGGCTGCGCGGCAGGCATGTTTGGCAGCAATCGTGTGTTTGCCAGGGTTTTCATCCAACCAATGACAACAAAAACACCGGGCGCGATCCGATGGGTGAGAGGCAGAGCATAAGAATGTGGGGCGGGGCGTAACATGAGTTGGATAGGGTTAAGCGATCTTCAGGTCGCTGCATTTGATCCTGCCGGGATCAGTGCCCATTCGCCAATGTTCAGCGACGCCCCCGCCGACGGTATTCTGGCCGTTGGCACCTTGCTTATCGAGGCCTTGTTTTCCGCCCAGCCGCGAATGCCGCAACGCGTCTTACGCTATGAACACCGCGATGGTTGGCTGCGCGGCTTGTCCATAACACTGACCGCCGAAGGCGAGCTTACGCTTGAGATGCGGCAGGGCGACGCGGTGTCGTGCGCGCGCCTGAATATAACGGTGCCGCCAATCGAGACGCGGCTGAGGATCAGTTATTGCTGGAATGCACCGGGGCGACATGCGGTGTTGACGGTTGAAAATCTGGACCAGGAACTGTTGCATCAG
>JAAEUB010000373.1 GCA_024227755.1 Paracoccaceae bacterium
AGGCCGTTGAAGTTGAAGGGGCTGGCTGTGCCGACATAGGTCTGGGCCGCGGTAACTTCCGGGATTTCCAGAACCAGCGCCGTCAGTTGGGTTACAACGTTGGCGGTAACCGGCAATGCTGTGCCCTCGGGCATGTTTACCACCACGTTAAACTCGGGCTTGTTGTCTTTGGGCAGCATCTTGACCGTCACACCGGTGGTGTAGAACAGACCAAGGCTAAGTGCGAAGACCGTCAGCAACACCACTGCAAAGACCCAACCCTTCAGCCGATCACGGATCAGTGGCACCAAACTTTTGTTATAAAGGCGCTCAAGGAACTGGTTTTGCTTGTCTTCCTTATGGTGAGCCTTTTCCAGCGCCTTCATCGATGGGCGGAACCATTGGGCCAGCCACGGAGTGAAGATGAAGGCTGCAAACAGAGAGAATATCATCGCGACTGAGCCAAGCGCCGGAATGGGTGCCATATAGGGGCCCATCATGCCCGAAACAAAGCCCATTGGCAGCAGGGCGGCAATCACAGTAAATGTCGCCAGAATGGTCGGATTACCCACTTCGCGTACCGCATCAACGCTGCATTCGGCGGTGCATTCGCCCTTCATCAGCCAGCGGCGATAGATGTTTTCAACCACCACGATGGCGTCGTCGACCAAAATACCGATCGAGAAGATCAGTGCGAACAGGCTGACCCGGTCAACTGTAAAGCCAAGGATCCAGGCTGAAAATACCGTCATCAGGATGACAATCGGAATTACGATGACAACCACGATGGCGGCCCGCGCGCCCAGCGCCAGCCAGATCAACAGGGTGACAGCACCGGTGGCAACAAAAAGCTTGAAGATCAGCTCGTTAACTTTTTCATTGGCGGTTTCGCCGTAGTCGCGGGTAATTTCGACATGGACATTGTCAGGGATCAGATTGCCTTGCAGCCGCTGAACATAAGCCAATACGTCCTCGGCCACGGTGACGCCGTTTGATCCGGCTTTCTTGGCCACCGAAACCGTAACTGCTGGCGCGCCGACCGGGGCCAGAACCGAGGCTGCATGCTCCTCGTCTTCGGCTTCTTCACCGTGGCTGCCATAGGCCGGGCCGGTATAGTACGCAACCATGTCGCTTGCATCATCTGTGGCTTCAGTCACCAACGCGACGTCGCGTACATAAGCAGGCGCACCGTGACTGACACCAACCATCAGATTTTCGATGTCACGGGCAGATTGCAGAAATGAACCGGTATAGAGCGTGAAGACATTGTCGCCGGTTTCCATCGCGCCAACGCCGCGCTCGGAATTTGCTGTCTGAATTGTCTGCGCCAGTTGATCCAGACCAATGCCGAACCCTGCCAGACGCTCAGGGAAGACTTCAACCCTGATCGCCTCGGAGCGGCCACCGGTTATGAAGCTTTGCGCCGTGTCCGGCACCTCTTTCAGGCGCTGCATCAGGTCAAGACCAAGGGTGCGCAGGGCGGCCTCATCAACCTCGTGACTCCACATGGTCAGAGTAACGACAGGCACGTCGTCAATGCCTTTGGGCTTGATTAGCGGCTGGCTGACACCGGGGGGGATTGCGTCAAGGTTAGACTGAATTTTGTCATGCAGCTTGACCATCGATGGTCCAAGCTCTTCGCCGACATCAAACTGGACAGTAACCATGCCGCCATGGCGGTCCGAGCGTGAATAGACGTGCTTGACGCCCTGAATTTCGCTCATCAAGCGTTCCAGCGGATCAGTGGCCAGGGATGCCACCTGTTCAGCCGAGGCACCGGGATAGCTGAAGAAGATATCAACCATCGGCACGGAAATCTGTGGGTCTTCCTGACGGGGTGTGGACATCAGGCCCATCAGGCCCAGCGCCAGGCAGGTAAGCAGCAATAATGGCGACAGCGGCGAGTGAATGAAACCGCGTGCCAGCTTGCCCGCCATTCCCAGCGGAGCGTCGCTTTCAGGTGTATCGGAGATATTTGTCATGTTCCCGCCCCGCCTATTCGCCGCCAGAGACGAGATTGGCAGGTGGGTTGAGGATAACCTCTTCCCCGCCGGACAGCCCGGACACGACCGAAATCAGTCCGTTTTCAACCGGGTATCCAACCCGGACCAGCCTGAGGCTGGGCTTGCCGTCTTCAAGCACGAAGACAGACGGTAAGGAACCGCGCCAGATTAGCGCCTCGGAAGGCACAGCTGGCTGGGCACTTACGGGGATAGAGCCATCGGGAACCGTCACCTCAACATACATGCCGGGACCACCGGGAGTGCCCTGAGGCAGATCAAATTTGACCGCAACTGTGTGGCGAAGCGCATCAGCGACCGGATAAATCTGGGCCACCCGCACCTGAACTTCGGCCCCGCCGGCATCAAGACGGGCAGGCACGATCATGCCAACCTCAAGCCCCGAGGCGAGGCGAACAGGTACGTCAGCGAGAACCCTCAGAAAATCGATATAGGCAAATTTCACCAGCGGCATGCCGGGTTGAACAGTATCGCCAACCTCAACCATTTTTTCCAAGATCACACCGTCAAAAGGTGCCAGTTGGCGCGCATCACGCAACCGTGCCTCGATCGCGTCGAGATTGGCCTGCGCTTGCAAAAGCCCGCCCTGCGCCTGACTGATGCCAGCGCCCGAGGCGAAAAGATCAGCCTGGCGCTCGAGGCCCGAGTCGGACTGACCGATCATGTCGGAAAAACCACGGGTGAAAAACTGGTCAAACAGACCCGGCGCGCCCATTCCGGGCATCGTGGTAACCGAGTTTTGGCGTGGCGAATAAAGCTCACGCGAATACTGCATTTGGGAGTTTCTGAATGCCGCGTCAGCATTGTAAATCTGCGCCAGCGCCGCAGCTTTTTGCGCCTGAAGATCATCGTCATCAATGGTGACAATCACTTCATCCAGCGCGGCGCGGTGCCCCTCGACACCGGCAAGAAATGTAATCCGGCCAGGTATTTGCGCCGAAAGCGTCACCTCTTTGTAGGGGATAACCGTTCCACCCACGGTGGCAGAGCCACCCGATGATGTGACAGTAACAAAACCCGTTGTATAACCCTGATCCTCGGCAATTACGGGGCTGGCCGCGAAGGCGAGCATCCCGGCCAGTACAAAGGCAGACTTTGCAAGTCTGATTCCCATATTATCCCCCTGTTGCGTGCGGTCACTTTTATAACGAACCCGCATCCTTGCTCCCGGTGACGACGGCCGAGCCTTGGGACTCACGTCAATTGTTGATCACTTTAACCTGAATATTTGTATATTACAAGATTTGTATATTCAATTTTTTTTATTTTATTCGCCTGGCGCCATTTATTGCACCATTGTTGCGCCGCTGATACCGTGTGTTTCCAGACAATCCCTTGATATTAACTACGTTTTCATTCAGGTGGGATCGGGGGTTTTCGGTTTGGAGGTTCCGAATATCCCTAGGCTACAGCCTTAAAACGGCAAAACATTACCAAACATATAGGACATTGGTGAGGTAAAAGCGTCTGTTGCCTTGCCCACATCATAGGTCATGCGACTCATGCTGGAGCCCATATAATAGATGCCTGTCGACATGTATGAGATGTCCTCGGTCATTGATCCTATGTGACCGCTCATGTCAGCGATATCGGTCGTCATTCCACCGATTGAGGTGTTCATGGCACCGATCTCGCCATTCATATTCCCGATATGGCTGTTCATTTCGGTGATCGTTTCATCCATCCCGGTGACCGAGACATTCATCTGGTGCATGTCATCGCTCATATTGTCCAGTGTTGTCACCATAGACTTAATCGAGCTGTTCAGCTCGAGCATAACGTCGGTCATAACAAATACCTGTCTGGCCATACCGTACATAACCCATGTGAACACCGCCATAACCAGAACGATCAACGCCGTAGTGATAACCACAGAATATGATCCGCGTTCCGCGACAAACTCTATTTCATGTTCATGATCTGACATCGCGCCCTCTGGCCTGTTCCAACCTGCTCGTTCATTCCGACCTGGTCGAAACATTCAAATATTATTATGCGTCCAATCTGTAACGACCAATCCTCATTTTTGAAAGGGCGCGCTCTGACACACCCTGTTGAATGGTTGGAAACGCAAGAAAGTAAGGTGCTAAAGACAACTTTTCAGGATCTCGCTTTTTGTCTGCAGCATCATTTCCCTTGGCTGGTTGCCCCATGATTTCAGAGCGAATCACCCAAAACACGCCCCTTCATCGCGTTTGCACCCTTTGGCGCGGGCAACTCAGTCAAGGAATTCCCAGCTATCCGCCCCATCAAAATGGCGCACGGGAAGCCCTTCCAGGTCGGCCGGATCAACCATCCGCATATTCACAGCCCAGCGCGCCCCATCAACGCCCGTCCAATGAGTGACTGCCCTGCAGGACTTGCAGCTATGAAACTCGATCTGCTCGTCCCCCCAAATATAAGTGTCTGTTTGCCCCTCCCCCTCGACGATGCGCGCCGAGGCTGGTGGCGCGTGGACCCAAAGCGCCGCGTAGCGCCGGCAAATTGAACAATTGCAGGCAACCATGAAGGCGGGGCGGCTGACCTCAAAGGCAACAGACCCACAATGGCAGGTACCGGATAAGGGTTCTGAAGCTTCCATCTGCAGTCCTGTTGTTGGGGTTACAGCCCAATCCTATCAGATGTGGTTTGAAGACCAAACCACCTTTACATCCCCGCACCGCCAAGGCATCTGCTGGCTATGGATACCCACGCAAAAGGCCTGTTGATTACCATATTTGGTGTTCTGTTCGTCGTGCCAGACGCGCTGTTTGTCCGGCTGATTGCAGCTGATTCTCTGACAATCGCCTTCTGGCGAAGCCTTTTGTCAGGATCGGTGATTGGGCTGGGAGTGTGGGTATTTTTGGGGCCCGGCAGCTTTGTGCGCGTTTTTGCGGGGGGGTGGATCGCGCTGGTTTACACGGTTTTTCTGGGGGCGAGCGGAGTTCTTTTTGTCACCGCCATATCCCTGACCAGTGTCGCCAATGTAGTTTTCATTATCGCGGCCATGCCAGTATTCGCTGCCTTATTCAGCCGCATTTTTCTGGGTGAGAGGATCAGCCGCCGCACCGGCCTGACCATTGCCATTGTCGCCATAGGGCTGGCGGTAATCGCCTTTGGCTCTGGCGCAACCAACGCGGGGCACCTATCCGGCGACCTTGTGGCGTTAAGTGTTGCCGCCACCTTCGCCGCGGCCCTGACCGTAGCACGAAAAATGCGTGCCGTGTCCATGGTGCCAGCTATCCCACTGGCAAATATCGGCGCAGCGCTGGTGATCTTGCCCTTTACCGACATTTGGGCTGTTGAGCCTGCAAGCTGGCCTTTGATAGCAATGCATGGCGGCGGGTTTATCGTCGCCTCGACAGTTTTATTGGCAACCGGTCCGCGCTATCTGCCATCGGCCGAAGTGGCTTTGTTGGTTCTGCTCGAAAGCGTATTGGCCCCGCTGCTGGTTTGGGCCGCATTGGGGGAAGCACCGGGAAACTGGGCAATGGTGGGCGGAGCTGTGGTGATTGCAGCCCTGTTTGCCTCAAACATGGCGCTGGTTCTCAGACGCCGCCGCAAATAGGCACGGAATATCAGGTAACCTCGGCAATCCGGTCTTTGGACATTTCGCCGGGCACGATTGTCATTGGAACCGGCAACCCTGACGCCGCGCGGGTCAACTGGGTTATGATTGGGCCTGGACCAGCTTTTTCAGACCCTGCCCCCAGTACCAGCACACCGATTTCCGGATCCTCGGTAACCTGAGACAGTATTTCCGGCACCACGTCACCTTCGCGGATGACCAGTTCCGGTTCAATCTGGTGTCTTTCACGCATCCATTTGGCGAAAACTTCGAAATGAGCGTTGATCCGGTCGCGCGCTTCCTCACGCATGATGGCACCAACCCCGATCCAGTGGTTGAACTCTTCCGGTGGGATCACCGCCAAGATTTCAACCGCACCGCCGGTGTTGGCAGCCCGCATCGCAGCAAAGCGCATGGCGTTCAGGCATTCGGTCGAGCTGTCCAGCACAACAAGGAATTTGCGCATTCTGTCCCTTTCAAAGCGTTCCCGGCAATCATGGCCCAGCACGCGGGCAGGTTCAACCGTGCTGACCTGCGGCACAATGCGCCTACCTATTCCAGTCCCGCCGCCGCCCGCACGAAGGCATTAAATTTCTCAGGCTCTTCCATGATCGGGCTGTGAGCTGAATGCTCGAAAGTAACAAATTCTTTTACAGGTGCATCCAGTGCTTCGAACAATTCACGCGCCAGCGGTGTCGGTGTCTGAAAATCATGCGCCCCTTGAAGGAAATAAACCGGCATCTCAATGCGGCCAATATCCGAGATCAGGTTTGTGTCCACCAACTCGTTCCATAAAGCAAAAGCCGAGAAAAGGACGGCGTTCAGGTAACCCATCTTGTCGCTCAAAGTATATTCCGGTGTCCTGAAAACCCGGATCGCATTAGTTGCCATACTTGTGGGATCGTGGGTCATACCGCCGCCCATCGCATCAAGCCATCCACGTTGGATTTGCATATAGGGCATCCATACATCCCCTTCTGCACCTATCTGCGGCACACGCAGCGCGGTGAGTTCATTCAAGGCTTGCGTATTGCCGGTCGCGGCCGCCTGTTCACGTAACCAGTCAAGTGCAACCTGTTCACCTCGGATCTGGTGGCCAACCTGACCAAGACCGAAATAGGCATGGAATTGTTCAGGGTGTGCTTTGGCAGTCAGAATACCCAGCAACGAACCCCACGAATGACCCATCAGATAGATCTTTTCCTTGCCAAACCGGGCACGCAATATTTCGCTTAGCTCAGCAGTATCCGCAACGAACTGAGCGATATTCATATCGTCGGGCAGATTGTCCGGGTCATAGGATTTCCCGGCCCCTCGCTGCTCCCAGTAAACCATGACAAAATCGGCTTCCAGACCCAGGTTGGTCTGGCGTAGCAAAGGATATTCCGGGCTACCGGGACCACCATGTAAAAACAACATTACGGGTGCTTTAGCGTCACGACCACGAATAATCAGGTATTGCTCTACCCCGCCAAGCGTCACGGTTTCGACAGTTGAGATTGAGCCGGGCAGCTCATGACCATCGGCACCGGTAATTGGCTGCGCCGTACCCGGCGACATCGCCCAAAGCGCTATCCACGCTACAATTGCCAGAACCACCAACCCGGCCAATAGCCAGGCGAAAAACTTAAGGGCTTTCTTCAACAGACGCATGACCGGATCCTCACCTTTAATGTTAATCCGATATACATAGGTGTGCTATCGCGATCGAACAAGCCCTACGATATCATAGACCTGTTCCAGAATGGGTCGGGCAATCGCTTCGGCCTTATCGGCCCCTTTGCCCAAAATCTGGTCAAGCTCTCCGGGGTCATCCATCAGGCGGCGCATTTCATCCGAGATCGGTGCGAGTTTCGCCACCGCCAGATCGGCCAAAGCCGGTTTGAACTGGCCCCAGCCAGCCCCGGCATATTCGCTAATCACCGCCTCGGACGTCATGTCGGAAAGGCCTGCATAGATGTCGACAAGATTGCGCGCTTCAGGGCGGTCTTTCAGCCCTTCCAGATTATCGGGAAGAGGTGCCGGGTCGGTGCGCGCCTTTTTGAATTTCTTGGCGATCAGATCGGCACCATCCAGCATGTTGATGCGCTCCATGTCGCTGTCACCACTTTTGGACATCTTCTTGTTGCCATCGCGCAGGTTCATCACCCGCATCGCCGGGCCTTCGATCACGGGCTCGGTGACCGGAAAAAACTCGACCCCGTAATCGTGGTTGAACTTGTTGGCGATATCGCGCGTCAACTCGACATGCTGTTTCTGGTCCTCGCCCACGGGCACATGGGTGGCATGATAGGCCAGAATATCGGCGGCCATCAGCGACGGATAAGCGTAAAGCCCAAGGCTGACATTTTCGGCATTCTTGCCAGCCTTATCCTTGAATTGGGTCATCCGGTTCATCCAACCCACACGCGCCACACAGTTGAATATCCAGCCAAGCTCCGCATGGGCCGAAACCTGGCTCTGATTGAACAAAACCGAGCTTTCGGGGTCGATGCCTGAGGCGATAAGAGCGGCAGCAACCTCGTGGGTTGAGGCACGCAACTCGGCCGGATCCTGCCAGACGGTGATCGCGTGCAGGTCAACCACGCAATAGACGGTTTCAAAATCGGGCCCCTGCATATCCACCCAACGTTTGATGGCGCCAAGGTAGTTACCAAGCTGCAAGCCGCCCGAGGGCTTGATGCCGGAAAAGACGCGCGGGGTGAAGGCGGGGGTATTCATGACAAACTCCGTCTGGATTTCCTGTGTCCGCTCGCTTACCCATGCAATCAAGCCCCGTCAAGGAAAGCCCGACCATGTCGTTTGATCCAGATGCCTCGCCCGTGAACCCGCTGCCGCCGATTGTAGTGGCGCTGGCGCTTATAATTGTCGCCATAGAATTGGTGTTTCAGGCCGGTAGTGCCGGGTTGGCTGGCGGGCCTGAGGCGACAGGCTGGCGCATATCGGCGCTGGAAACCTATGGCTTTCGGGAACCGCTTTTCAATTGGATGGTCGAGAACCGGCAGTTCCGCTGGCAGTTCACGTACGGTATTTTGACCTATCCCTTCGTCAATTACTCCTTCACCGGGGTTGTGTTTTCCGTAGTATTCATCTTGGCGCTGGGGAAAATGGTTGGTGAGATATTTTCTTCGCTCGCTTTTTTGCTGGTGTTTTTTGGGGCTTCCATCGTCGGTGCGCTGGCCTATGGGTTGGTCTGGGACACATCCATTGTTTTGTTTGGCGCAATGCCCGGCGCGTATGGCCTGATCGGCGCCTATTCCTTCCTTTTGTGGACCAACCTGGCGGGAACCGGCAATAATCCTTTGCGAGCATTCACCCTGATCAGCCTTCTTATGGGGTTGCAATTGGTCTGGGGTTTGCTTTTCGCGGGCTCACTTGGCTGGGTGGCTGACCTTGCTGGCTTCGTCACAGGCTTTGGGTTGTCATTCGTGGTCAGCCCCGGTGGCTGGCATCAGCTTGTGAGAAAAATTCGCCAGCGTTAGCGGCGCATGGCAGATTTAAACTCACTTATCCGAAATGCCCGCAACAGATGTCCAAGCCCGAAATACGAGCCGATCCCGGCTGCCATCAGGATTGCCAAAGCCAGATAGCGAAAGGCCCCAGCGCCGAACATCGGACCGATGACGATGACCACACCGTACAATACCGCACCCATCATCCAACTGGCCGCAACGATGCGCCAAAAGCGAGACCAGAAACGGCGATCAAACCGGGCTTCTTCCCCCATCCGCCACGCGCCACGCCACAATAGCAACGTCATGACCCAGCCAGCCGTTGAAGTGGCTATGGCCGCGGAAACAAATCCGAATTGGGGCAACACCGAACCTATGAGGACAGAAAGGCCAATTGCCAAAGCTGCATTTACCACCAACGCAACAAGGGCAAAGTGAAACGGCGTACGGGTGTTTTCGCGGGCAAAATAGATCGGCTGCAACACTTTTTGCAGGACAAAAGCCGGCAGTCCAAGGCCATAGATCGCAACGGCAATTGCCGTGCGCGCTGAATCGTCCGTTGTAAATGCGCCCCGCTCAAACAATACCGAAACCAGCGGTCCCGGCACTAATATCAACGCAACCGAGGCTGGAATTGTCAGCGCCAGAGCCAGTTCGCCTGCCCGGCTTAGAACTTCGCGCCCGCCTTCGACGTCCCCGGCACTCAGACGACGGGTCAAGTCAGGAAGAAGCACCACACCGATAGCAATGCCAACCACACCAAGCGGTAATTGATACAATCGGTCGGCATAGCTGAGCCAGGCAATAGCGCCGTCAAAAAAGCTTGCCACCTGACGGCCCACCAGAAGGTTCACCTGCACCACACCGCCAGCAAGGGCGGCGGGCCCGGCCAGCACCGCCAAGCGCTTAAGCTCGGGCGTCATGCGTGGGCGGCGCGGGACCAGTTTGAATCCGGCGCGTGCGGCGGCCACCCAGACCAGCACCATCTGCGCAATACCTGCCACCGGCACGGTGCAGGCCAGGGTCAGGCCCATATCAAACCCGGCCCAGATCGCCATGGACATGGCACCGATAAAAAGCACGTTCAACAAAACCGGGGCGGCGGCGGCCGCCATGAACCTGCCGGTGGCGTTCAGTACACCGGACAAAAGCGCGGCCATCGCTATGAACAGGATATAAGGAAAGGCGATGCGGCCAAAAAGGACAGTCAGGTCAAACCGATCATCTGCCACGAAACCCGAGGCCATGGCCAACACCAGAACCGGCATGAAAATCTGCGCCACAATGGTGAACAGTATCAAAAAGAACCCAAGGCCAGACAGCGCGTCGCGGGCAAATTCCAGGGCCCCGTCATCATTTTCCAGCTTTTTTGCGAACATTGGCACAAAGGCCGGATTAAGCGTGCCTTCAGCAAAGAAGCGGCGAAACATGTTCGGCAGCGAGAAGGCGATCAGAAAGGCTTCGGCGACCGGACCTGTGCCCAAAGCCGCTGCTATCATGATATCGCGGACAAAGCCCAGCACTCGGCTGGCCAGCGTCCACGCGCCCACGGTCACAAATCCCGATAAAAGCCTTGGTCGCGCCATCAGCCACTTGCCCTTTTTGCGCCGATTTCAATTGCTTCGCGCAACTTTTTCTCCAGCATTTTCTGCTTATTCTCCGCGTAGAACTTCAGCCCGAACATATCTTTCACATAAAAACTGTCCACAACCTGTTCGCCATATGTCGCGATCACCGCGCTGGCAATGTAGACATTGTTGTCTGCCAGGGTGCGGGTCAGATCATAAAGCAGCCCGGGTCGGTCGCGGGTATCGACCTCGATGATCGTATAGATCTCCGAGCCGTCATTGTCGAAAGTGATCGACGTTGGAACCTTGAAAGCACGTTCACGTTTCTTGATCACATCACGGGTTTTCATCGCCTCGCGGGTCAGAATTTCACCGGCAAGAGATTTGCGGATCATGTCCGACAAACGGCTTAACTTGTGTGCCTCATAGGGATGTCCCTGTGCGTCCTGCACCCAAAAAGCTGCGGTCGCAAAACCGTCATTTGACGTATAGGTGCGCGCATCGACAATGTTTGCACCAACCAATGCCAACGCTCCGGCAAGGCGAGAAAAGATGCCGGGATGGTCAGTCAGCGCAAAACAAATACGGGTCGCATCGCGGTCCTCATCGGGATGCAGGTCGATGCGCACCTCGTCTTCGCTGATACCATTTAGTAACCGTGCAAAAACCATATGAGCGGTTACATGCAGACCCTGCCAGTAGGGCGGGTAGTGACGCGCGGTTTCACGCTTGAGATCAGCCTTGTCCCAATCCGATAATGCTTCGCGCAGGTTTCGTTTGGCTTGCGAGCCACGCACCTCGCGGCTGATCGCCTCCATGCCGCCTTCGAGCACCAGCTTGGTCTGCCGGTAAAGTGCGCGTAAAAGCACCGCTTTCCAGTTGTTCCATACCCCCGGCCCAACGCCGCGAATATCACAGACAGTCAGTACCAGCAGCAGATCCAGCCGCTTGGTTGTCCCCACCGCCTTGGCAAAGTCACGCACTGTTCGCGGATCGGCAATATCGCGTTTTTGTGCCATGTCGGACATTAAAAGGTGATGGCGTATCAACCATTCCACATCCGCACATTCGCGCTTTGACAGCCCCAACCTAGGGGCAATTATTCGCGACATTCGCGCGCCCAGGATAGAGTGATCCTCATCTCGACCTTTGCCGATATCATGGCACAACATGGCCACCATCAATGTCTTACGGTTGACGCCAGCACGCAAAATATCCGACGCAACCGGCAGTTCTTCCTCAAGCTCTTTATGTTCTATCTGGGTGAAGTTTGAGATGACCTGAATCGTATGCTCGTCCACGGTATAGGAATGATACATATTGAACTGCATCATCGCCACGATCGGTTGAAATTCTGGTATAAACGCCCCCAATACGCCCAATTCGTTCATCCGTCTCAGAGCGCGTTCGGGGTTGCCGTATTTCAACAGCATTTCCAAAAACAGCTTTGCCGCTTCATTATCGCGGCGCAACTCATCATCGATAAGATGAAGGTTCGCCGCCACCAACCGCATTGCGTCAGGATGGATCAGCAGCCCGGTGCGTAAAGCCTCGGAAAACAGCATGAGGATATTCATTTTCTCAGCCAGAAATTTCGTCTCGTTGGCATAGGTGAGGCGGTTTTGCACGACGCGAAACCCGGCCCTTGCCCGCCGACGCCTGAACAGCCCAATCAGGCGCGGTTCTTTCTTGACATGCGCCGCCTCGAGCCCGGTCAGGAAAATGCGCGTCAACTCGCCCACAGAAGTGGCGAAACGAAAGTAGTCATGCATGAAATGCTCAACCGCACGCCGACCTGAATGGCTTTTATAACCCATGCGCTCCGCAACCTCGACCTGAAGGTCAAAAGTCAGCTGATCCTGCGCGCGCCCGGCCACCAGATGCATATGGCAACGCACGGACCAGAGGAATTCATCTGCTTCAAAAAAGGTCTCGTATTCATCCTGGGTGAAAACGCCCAGCCCGACAAGTTCGCTGATACGTTCGACCCGGTGCAGGTATTTGGATATCCAAAAGAGGGTTTGCAGGTCACGCAGTCCACCTTTGCCCTCTTTCACATTTGGCTCAACCACATAACGCTGGCCGCCATGTTTGCGCAGGCGTGTCTCACGTTCCGCCAGTTTTGCCTCGATGAACTCGGCCGCCGTACCCTTAAAGAGCTTTGCCCACAATTCTTCGGACAATTCATCTGCCAGCGCCTTGTCCCCAGCAAGAAACCGGCGTTCCAGAAGGGCTGTGCGAATGGTGAAATCCTCGCGCCCAAGGCGCAGGCAATCTTTGATCGTGCGGCTGGAATGGCCCACTTTAAGGCGCAGATCCCAAAGCATGTAAAGCGAACTTTCAATCGCGCTTTCAGCCCAGGCGGTAATTTTGTACGGCGTCAGGAACAAAAGGTCCACATCGCTGTGCGGTGCCATTTCAAAGCGGCCATAGCCCCCCACTGCCAAAACCGTCAGACGCTCACCGGCTGTCGGATTCGGGACCGGATGCAAGACCTCGGTGGCGACCTTCAGGACATTTTGCACCACGCAATCAGTCAGGTAGGCATATGCGCCCACACAGCCACGCGCGTCATGCGGTCGTTCGCTCAGAGCCTCTGCAATCACTGCGCGACCGGATTTCAAAGCGCTAGACAAAGACTGGACCACAGCCGCGCGAATACCGGCAGCATCGGCGGCGGCTTCACAGCCGGCGTTTATTGCAGATGTTACCGCCGCCGCATCGAAAATATCATCCGGCGCGCAGATCAGGTCAGAGACTTGCCCAGGCATCTGGATAGTGGGCTCAGAAGCCTGCACCGCCAAAACTCCTGGGTGCGGGGTCGATGATGACAACCTGATTTTCCTGGATCTGCGCCACTGCTAGGCCACGCTCGTTAGTGCCGTTTGTCAGCAGGCGGAAAACTCCGTTAACACCGGCAAATCCTGAGGCCTGCGTCAGCGCCCCGCGCGTCAACGCATCGGTGTGGCCGGCCCTAACCAGCGCGCCAATGGCCGCAATACCATCATAGGCCAACCCGGAAATCGGATGCGGCTGGGCGCCGTAAGAAGCGGTATAGCGCGCGCTATACTGGTTCGCGAGATCCGGGTCAGGAATGGCAAACCAGCCGCCCTGAAGCCCCGGCAATGTCAGTGCATTCGCCGGAATATCCCAACGTTGCAGGCCAATGAACTGCGTCTCGGCAGGGTTTACCCCGTTTTCCGGCAATAGCCCCGCAAGGAAAGGCAGAGCGCCTGAAGTGCCTGAAGTCATGAACAAGGTCTGGGCACCAGATTCGCGTAGGGTTTCGCTGATCTCCGGCAGGGCATTAATCACACCGCGCTGCGATAATTCAAAGCTCGAGGTCCCGGCCAGACTGGCACCATTGAGGCCAATGGCGCGCGTAATCGCCCTGGCTCCGGCGCTCTCTGCCGTATCGGTGCCATGCGCCACCATGATATTGCCCTTACCCTGAGCAACCGCATAGCGCACCAGACGGTTCGCGGTGTTCTGGAAGGTATTTCCAAGCACAAAAACATTCCCGCCAGCAATGTCAGGGTTGTTGGAAAACGCAAGCACATTCACCCCGCGTGACGCCACCGCCACCCCGGCTGCATTCGCATTCGCGGCATATACCGGTCCCAGAATAATCTTGGCACCGTCACCGACAGCCTGCACTGCCATGGCTGCAGCCTGCTGCGCATTGGCGGCTGTGTCATAGACGCGCAGATCAATTGTCACCCCGTCCAGTTCGGACATTGCCAAACGGGCCGCGTTTTCGAGCGCTCGTGCAAGGGCCGCATCCGTAGCCGACCCGGACCCGCGCGGCACCAGCAATGCCACCGGAACAGGGCGCGAAAGGTTGATGTTCGGACCACCCCCGCCGGGCACCGCCAAATTACAGGATGCAATAAACATCAGTGAAAGAAATGCGGCAAAAATCGCCGGCACCTTGCGAGTGGCCCTTAAAACAGCAAACATATGCAAATCCTTATTACTTTTTGCTGCGCAGCGTATAGCCGTGCAGTACGTCAGGTACTATCATAAACGCCACAACAGACAGGTCCAGCCTTGAAACCCGAAATAAATCCTCTTGAAGCTGGCCTTTATCTGGTCGCTACGCCGATTGGCAATGCTCGCGATATCACCCTGAGAGCACTGGATATTCTCGGTCAGGCCGATGTCATCGCCGCCGAGGATACCCGCACAGCGCGCAAACTGATGTCCCTTCATGGGGTGGCTTTGGGCAAGCGTCCGCTTATCACTTATCACGACCATTCCGGTCCGGCCGGGCGCGGTGGCATCCTGAAACTGATCGGCGGGGGGCGCTCGGTGGCTTATGTCAGCGAAGCCGGAACACCGCTTGTGGCCGATCCCGGCTTTGCCTTGGCGCGCGATGCGGCAGGGGCCGGATACACGGTAACAACAGCGCCGGGGGCTTCAGCAGCCCTTGCGGCACTCAGCCTGTCCGGGTTGCCAAGTGACCGGTTCCTATTTGCAGGTTTCGCACCGACCGCCAAAGGTGCGCGCCGCCGCTGGCTTGAGGAAGTGACGAATATTCCGGCCACCCAGATCATCTTTGAAAGCCCAAAGCGTATTGGCAAATTATTAACTGACTTGTGCGAAATTGCCGGAGCGGAAAGAAATGCGGCCGTTTGCCGGGAACTGACAAAGAAATTTGAGGAGGTTCTGCGCGGCACCTTGGGTGAATTGCGCGACCAGGTTGCTGCACGAAATCTGAAAGGTGAAATTGTTCTGGTGCTGGAACATGTCCAACAGGAAACCAGTGTTGAAACGATGCAGGCAGCTTTGGGTGAAGCTATGGCAACGATGAGCTTGAAAGACGCGGTCGCGGATGTAGCTAAAACCTGCAATCTGCCACGCCGCAAAGTTTATCAGGCCGCTTTGCAGATCGAGAACGAAAAGTGAGCGGAAAAACATCATATCTTGCTGGCCTGTCAGCCGAAGAAATCGTCGCGCGTGATTATCAGGCCCGTGGCAATCAGATTGCTGCAAAACGCTGGCGCGGAACACGCGGTGAGATTGATCTGGTCGCCCGCGATGACGATGGCCTCGTGTTTATAGAGGTTAAGAAAGCGCGTGATTTTGCGCGCGCCGCTGAACGGTTGAGCCAAGCGCAGATGAAGCGCATTTATGCCGCCGCATCTGAATTTTTGGCCAGTGAGCCAATGGGGCAGAATACACCGGTTCGTTTTGATGTTGCACTTGTGAACGCCTCTGGCCAGATGCAAGTGATCGAAAACGCCTTTGGCCTTTAAAAAATTACAGGCGTCTAAAAAATCACGGCCCCCATTGCCCTGACGTCCCCCCCACGCCATGTATGAGGTGAAAAAGTCAGGGATGGATCATGTCAAAACCACTACGAGTCGCATTTCAGATGGACCCGATCGAAAATATCGACATTGACGGCGACAGTTCCTTTCGGATCGCCGAAGAAGCGCAGGCACGTGGTCATGAACTGTTCTATTACACGCCAGATAAGCTTTTCTTTGACGAAGGTGTTGTTAAAGCCTGCGGCTGGCCTCTGAAGGTGCGGCGCGAAAGGGGCAATCATTTTTCCCTCGGCGACGAGACCGAGATATCGCTTCTGGACTGGGATGTTGTCTGGCTGCGCCAGGACCCGCCTTTTGACATGGGCTATATCACCACCACCCATCTTTTAGACATGGTGCACCCACAGACAATGGTGGTGAATGACCCGTTCTGGGTTCGCAATTACCCGGAAAAGAACCTGGTGCTTGCCTTTCCCGACCTTACCCCACCAACCATGATCGCCCGCGATCTGGACCTTTTACGCAGCTTCAAGGAGCGTCATAAGGACATTATCCTCAAGCCGTTATATGGCAATGGCGGGGCCGGTGTTTTTCGCCTTCGCCCGGATGACAGCAATCTTGCCAGCCTGCACGAGATGTTTTGCAGTATCAATAATGAGCCCCTGATTGCGCAGAAATTCCTGCCTGATGTATCAAATGGCGACAAGCGTATCATTTTGGTAGACGGCGAACCGGTCGGGGCCATCAACCGGGTTCCAGCACCCGGCGAGACGCGTTCAAACATGCATGTAGGCGGGCGCCCCGAAAAGATCAGCCTGAGTGCACGAGATCAAGAGATTTGCGCCGCAATCGGTCCGCTCCTGCGTGAAAAAGGGCAAATATTTGTTGGTATCGACGTCATTGGCGACTACCTGACCGAGATTAACCTGACCTCACCTACCGGCATTCAGGAATTGGAGCGCTTTGACGATACCAACGTAGCGGTGCTTATCTGGCAGGCCATCGAGGCGCGCAAGGCATCGGCATGAGCCTGCGCCTTAGGTTTCTTAATCTTTTCCTGCGCGGTGCAGTAAAACCGCGCCTTCGACACCTTACCAATCCGGGCAAAGCACGCCTCGAACTGGAATTCGGGGCGCGTTGGTTCTTTCGCGGCCCTCCTTTGACGCTAGCGCTCCCGATACAACTGACCAAAGACATCCCGGCGCTTTCAATCATCCATCGTCCCGCCAACGCACAGCACCCTAAAAAACCGGTTATCTTGTATTTACATGGCGGTGGATTTATTGCCGGAAGCCCGCGCAGCCACGCCAAAATGTTGGCCCGCCTGTCGCAACTTACCGGGCTTGAAGTAGTCGCACCGTGGTACAGACTGGCCCCCGAACACCCCTTCCCGGCGGCTATTAATGACACCCGCGCCGCTTTCAATGCCCTGCTTGGCCGGGGATACGCGGCCTCGGACATTGTACTGGGTGGTGACAGTGCCGGCGGCGGATTGGCGCTTGCTTTGTTGGGTGAGCTTTGCGGCGAGGGCATCCCCCCACGCGCCCTCTTTGCTTTTTCACCTTTGACGGATACGCAATTTCTCGGCGCATCTTTTAGCGAAAACAAATACCGGGATCCGCTTTTACCGGCCTCACAGAAAGAGCTGATAATCAGCATGTATCTGGCGGGACAAAGCCCGCAAAACCCACGTGTCTCGCCCCTTTTGGCCGCGTTCAAGACCCCTCCTCCACCAGTTTTTCTGCAGTATGGAGAAAGCGAGATACTGCGTGACGACAGTCGCCGGATGGCCGAAAAACTGCGCGCGGCCGGGGGCCATGTCACAACCGACGAATGGGCCGCGGTGCCACATGTCTGGGTGCTGTTTGACGGGCTATTACCAGAAGCCCGCGGCGCCCTTCAGCGGGCCGCGGATTTTATTGGCAAACATACCTGACCGGCCTAATTCATCGCGGCGATGGCCAGCCGGTATCCAGCCGCTTCGGCGATATGTGGCTTTCGCACATCCGCAACGCCCTCAAGATCGGCGATGGTCCGCGCCACGCGTAAAACCCGGTGGTACCCGCGTGCCGACAAACCGAATTTTTGCGCAACCTTCATCAAGAATTCCTTGCCTTCAGCATCGGGGCTGGCGATCTCCTCCAATACCGCGCCTTCGGCATCAGCATTCGTACGCATTCCTTCGTGCCCTTCGAATCGCGCTTGTTGTAAGCTGTGAGCATCCGCAACCCGGGCCGCTACAAGGGCAGAATTCTCACCCCCGTCCGGCAGGTCGAGATCGGTAAACGCCACCGGAGGAACCTCTACGCGCAAATCAAACCGGTCCATCAGAGGTCCCGAAATGCGCCCAAGATAATCCTCGCCACAGATTGGAACCCGCGAACAGGCGCGCGTCGGGTCAGACAGGTAGCCGCATTTGCAGGGGTTTGCGGCGGCCACGAGCATAAATCGGCACGGGTAACGAATATGCGCATTGGCGCGTGCCACGACCACTTCGCCGGTTTCAACTGGTTGGCGCAGGGTTTCCAGCACCGCGCGGTTGAACTCGGGAAATTCGTCCATGAACAAAACACCGTTATGGGCCAGGCTGATCTCGCCTGGTTTGGCACCGCGTCCACCGCCGACTATTGCCGCCATCGAAGCGGTGTGATGTGGTTCACGAAAGGGGCGGTCGCGTGAAATGCCGCCTTCGCCCAATAGCCCCGACAGCGAGTGGATCATCGAGGTCTCAAGCGCCTCAGTGGGTGAAAGTGGCGGCAGTATTCCCGGCAGACGGGCCGCCAGCATGGATTTACCCGAACCAGGTGAGCCGACAAAAATCATATGGTGGCGACCTGCGGCGGCAATCTCAAGTGCTCGTTTGGCACGCTCTTGCCCCTTCACATCCGCGAGATCACGAATACCCGAAGCGGCAGCAACCTCGCCGGGGTCAGCAGGGGCAAGTGGCGACTGACCGCTGAAATGCTGGATCACCGCCGCCAAAGAACTTGCCGCCAGAACCTTTGCCGCGCCGACCCAGGCGGCCTCGGCCCCGCAGGCTTTGGGGCAGACAAGTGCGCGGTCATCCGCAGCCGCCGCCATCGCCGCCGGTAATGCGCCAACCACGGCGATCAGTTTGCCGTCCAGTGACAATTCGCCCAGTGCCAGGGTGGCTTCGATCTCGTCGCGCGGTAATATATCAAGTGCTGACAACAGAGCTAAGGCAATCGGCAGGTCAAAATGAGAACCTTCTTTGGGCAGGTTAGCAGGCGAAAGGTTGATGGTTATGCGCTTTGAAGGCAGAGCAATTGCCAAGGAATTGAGCGCCGCGCGCACCCGGTCACGGGCTTCGCTTACCGCCTTGTCCGGCAGACCAACGATGGAAAAGGCGGGCAGGCCGGGGGTGACGGCGCATTGCACTTCGACGGGCCGCGCTTCGACGCCCTCAAAGGCAACCGTATAGGCGCGCGTGACCATGATCCCTCCGTTAACCAATCTTCGGCTAATGGTTAACACTTGCGGAGTTTAGAAAGTGTTAACGTGCTTCCTCTTGCCGGAAATACCCTTGCAAGGGCGTCAGGGTTCGGCATCTCATCAGTCAGGTGCGGGCCAGGAGCCACTTTCAAGATCCATCGTATATGGCCGGGGATCATAGCTTACCTTCAACCCCTCAGCGCGCCATGTGCGAAACGCCGGATCAGCCAGCAGCGCCGCCACGTAATTCTGCGCCGCGCCGCCTATTGGCAGATCATAGCCCGCAATCCGCGCCGCGACCGGGGCATAAAATACATCTGCCAGAGAGTATTCCCCAAACAACCATTCGCCACCTTCGCCAAACTGGCCCCGCGCCAGCGCCCACAAGTCTTCAATCCGCGCCAGATCACCAAGCACTCCGTCCGAAGGTTGAAAACCTTTCCACTGATGCAATAGCTGCATCGGGCAGTCGGCTCGTAAATCTCCAAATCCCGAGTGCATTTCCGCCACCAACCAGCGCGCCATTGCCCGCGCGGCGGGATTTTCAGGCCAAAGGCCTGCCCGTGGATGGCGCTCGGCCAGTGTTTCGGCCATGGCCAGAGTGTCGCCGACCACAACACCTTGCGCGTCACGCATCACCGGGACCAGACGGGCAGGAGCCAGCGGCGTCAGGTCTTCACTCATCGTGCCGGAATAAAGCCCGACCATGTGAATACGGTGGGGGATGCTGAATTTTTCAAACATCAGCCAGCCGCGTAGTGACCAACTGGAAAAGGCCCGGTCACCGATAAAAAGATCATATGTCATCGTTTCAGGTTAGACAGGTGTCGGGCATTTTCAAAACGAGTATTTGTGGCAAAGTCCATCACGCAAGGTGATTGATCACTTTGGTTTGCCATCCGGCGCCGTCCCAGCACAGATTTGTGACCGACAGATTGTCGATCTTGTGGCCGATCGTCTGAACCGCGCTTAACCCGCCTGCCTTCTGGATCTGGGTCATGATCACGCCAATATGCGCCACGGCGATGACGTGGGTCACACCGCCCTGATCATTCAGGCTGTCCACCCAGGCCCCTACCCGGATTGCAGCCTGGTTCCAGCTTTCGCCGCCGGGGGGGGTAATGTCACCGGGGGTTTCCCAATAGGCGCGTGAAAGTGCCGGGTCGCGCGCCGAAACTTCGTCAAAGCCCAGCCCATCCCATTCACCAAAATTGAACTCGCGCAAATCCGGCGCATGCGCCAGTCTTTTATGTCCTGCGCTTTCTATTGCATCTGCAGTCGCCACCGCCCGCTTGAGGTCAGAGCTGACAACAAGTGCCTGTTTGGGCAGGTAGGCGCGCAGGCGTTCGATCGCGGCGGTGTCCGACAGGTCCGCGGGCACATCGCGCCAGCCAACAAAGGTCTTTTCATGGGTTGGGCCGTGGCGCAGCCACCACCAGTTGATCACTGTAAGCCCTCCGGTGTTTCGCCCTTCAGCACCATCGGCAACCCGGCCATTACGCTGACAACCAGCCCTGCACGCGCCGCCAGCTTCTGGTTCAGTTCACCATGTGTCTGCCTGAACGCCCGGGCCAGTGCATTTTCAGGCACAATCCCCTGTCCCAACTCGTTTGACACGATTATGACCTGTGCGGCGCAGGTCCTTAATGCCGCCATCATCCTTGCTTCTTCAGCTGCCAGATCACCACCAAGCGCCATTAGATTGCTAAGCCACATGGTTGCACAATCGACCAGCACCACACGCCCTGGCCCAACCCGCGCCAGCGCCGCGGCCAGATCAGTTGGAGCTTCGACGCAATCCCAGTCCGGACCACGACGCGCCTGATGCAGGGCTATCTTTGCCGCCATTTCCCCGTCACCGGCATCGGCGGTCGCGATATACGTTTGGGGCATACGGGGCAAGCTGCTCAGGCGTTCAGCAAACGCTGATTTCCCTGACGCCGCGCCGCCCAGTACCAATGTCAGTTGTGGCAACATTCACGACCTCATCCGCTGCTTACCCTTGCCTAGCACCCCCTTTACTACCGGAAAAGCCGCATTCGCCTTGTGAATGCTGTATTTGGCTGACAGACAGGTCGAATGATCCGCATAGCGCAATATCTGGCTTTTGCTTTGGGTGCGGCACTTATATCGCCGGTGCCGGATGAGGTGCTGGATCAGGCGGTCCTGGCCGAGGTGGTGGTTATCGGAGAAATCCACGACAACCCGCGCCACCACCAGACACAGACCAGCATTATTCAGGCCATTGACCCAATGGCCATTGTTTTTGAGATGTTGAGCGAGGAACAGGCCACCCTTGCATCGCCTGATATCCGCACGGACCTGGCAGCTTTGGAAAAAGCGCTGGACTGGGCCCGGTCAGGTTGGCCGGATTTTGAGCTTTACGCGCCGCTGTTTTCTGTGGTCCCCGAGGCAAAAATTTATGGTGCCGCTCTGCCAAGGGGTGAAGCACGCGGGGCGATGCAAGAAGGTGTGGCACAAAGCTTTGGCGAGGACGCCGAGGTCTTTGGTCTGACCACGCCCTTACCCGCGGATCAGCAGGCGGAACGCGAAGAGCTGCAATATGACGCCCATTGTGAAGCCTTGCCACGGCATCTGCTGCCCGACTTGGTTGCACTTCAACGTCTGCGCGACGCGATGCTGGCGCGTGCTGTGCTGCGTGCGTTAAACGAGGTCGGACCCCCTGTCGCTGTGATCACCGGCAATGGCCATGCGCGCCGGGATTGGGGGGTGCCAGCCATCCTTGAAATGCTTGCCAGTGACGCAAATATTTATGTGATTGGGCAGGGTGAAGATGGCCATATTCCAAGCGGCGGCTTTGACATCGTACTTGACGCGCCATCCCGTCCCCGCCCAGACCCATGCGAGGCATTTCGATAAGCCCTTAAGCATTGTTATTCTACGCAAGCCTGCGTAATCTTGCACCGCAAGAACGGAGAAACCCATGCTCGCTGGTAAAAAAATTCTTCTGATCATCGGCGGTGGAATTGCTGCCTTCAAGGCTCTGGATCTGATCCGGCGTCTGCGCGAACGCGGTGCGTCGGTGACGCCTGTCATCACCCGCGCGGGGCAGGAATTTGTTACACCGCTTTCAGCGTCAGCTCTGGCGGCAGACAAGGCCTATACCGACCTGTTTGACCTGACGGACGAGGCCGAGATGGGCCATATCGAACTCAGCCGTGCCGCTGATCTGGTGGTCGTTGCCCCGGCAACCGCGGACCTTTTGGGCAAAATGGCAGGCGGGCTGGCAAACGACCTTGCCTCGACTTTGCTGATGGCCACTGACAAGCGCGTTCTAGCGGCCCCGTCGATGAATGTTCGCATGTGGCAGCACCCCGCGTGCCAGCGCAATGTGACAACGCTTAAAGACGACGGGATTTTGTTTGTCGGCCCAAACGAAGGCGACATGGCCTGCGGCGAGTACGGACCGGGGCGGATGGCCGAACCTTTAGAGATTGTGACCGCCGTCGAAGCAGCACTTTTGAACGGCCCCCTTAAAGGCAGGCACGTGCTGGTGACCTCAGGCCCCACCCATGAACCCATCGACCCGGTACGTTATATCGCCAATCGATCATCCGGCGCACAAGGTACAGCGATCGCGGCGGCACTGTCAGCAATGGGGGCCAAGGTTACCTTTATCACCGGCCCGGCAGATGTACCCCCTCCGGTTGGCGTGAAAGTCGTGCAGGTTGAAACCGCGCGCGAAATGATGGCAGCGGTCGAGACCGCATTGCCTGCCGATGCGGGCGTATTTGCCGCTGCAGTAGCTGATTGGCGGGTAAAATCTGAAGCCACGTCGAAGATAAAAAAGGATGGCACCGGCGAATTGCCGGTTCTGGAATTTGCCGAGAACCCGGACATTTTAGCGCACGTCAGCCAGATGGACAAAAGTCGCCCGGCTTTGGTGGTGGGCTTTGCCGCAGAAACCGACGATGTGGTGGCCAATGCCACAGCCAAGAGGGCGCGCAAGGGGTGCGACTGGATCCTGGCCAACGACGTCAGCCCCGAGACCGGCATAATGGGCGGAAGCGAGAACGCCGTGGTACTGATTGACGCGGATGGCGCTGAAACCTGGCCGCGCATGGGCAAAGACGCGGTGGCAAAACGGCTGGCAGCGCGAATGGCTGACGCTCTGGGGTGATAGTTTTATTGCCTTCGGCGAGGATATTTGGGGCAAGAGGAAAAGACACACGTGCCTGATATTAAGACAATATGGGATGAAGGGGCGGACAGGGAACTGCCATTGCCTTCCTATGAAACGCCGGGGGCGGCGGGGGCAGACTTGCGCGCGAACCTGTCAAAGAAGGACAGGGTAAGCGGGATAGAACTTGCCCCGATGGCGCGGCTTCTGGTCCCGACCGGATTGCGGCTGGAAATCCCACCAGGTTTTGAAATGCAGATCAGGCCACGCTCAGGGCTTTCCTTTAAACACGGTATAACCTTGGTTAATGCGCCGGGAACAATTGACAGTGATTATCGCGGCCCGCTTGGTATCTTGCTGGTCAATCTGGGCATCGGACCTTATGTGGTACGCCACGGTGACCGGATCGCACAGGCCGTGGTTGCGCCGGTGGTTCAGGCCAGATTTGATCTGGCGGATGATTTAAGTGTAACCGGGCGCGGTGCGGGGGGCTTTGGCTCGACCGGGCGTTCTTGATGGGGCGGAAATGATCTGGGTTTTGCTACTGGTGGCCTTCTTTTGGGGGCTGGGGCATTTGATGAAAGTGCCGACTTCGCGCAGGCTGGTGCCTATCGGGTTGGTAATCGCCACCATATTGCTGGCGCACCTGACTTTGCCGCCCGAACATCCGTTGGTGCTGCGAATTGGCGGTAGTTTTACTGGCTGGGCAATCTTTTTGGGCGCTTTGGCGGCGATCTGGGCCTACGCAGTTGGGGTGGCAGCGCTGAAAGCACGTGCACGCAACGTACCCGGAACGCAAGTAGCTGACAAAGCCACTTTCAGCGACGCTGAGCTTGACCGTTATGCACGCCACATCGTGCTGCGTGAAATCGGCGGGCCGGGGCAAAAAGCCCTGAAGGATGCGCGCGTATTGGTGGTCGGGGCTGGCGGGCTGGGCTCACCCGCATTGCTTTACATGGCCGCAGCGGGTGTCGGCACAATTGGCGTGGTTGATGACGACGTTGTCGATAACTCGAACCTGCAAAGGCAGGTCATTCACCGCGACGCTGACATCGGCAAGCCCAAGGTGTTTTCCGCCGAGGCCGCCATGTGCGCCCAAAACCCCGCCGTCAATGTGCGACCCTATCATCAGCGGTTGGACGAGGAGTGTGCAAAGGCGCTTTTCACTGAATATGACCTCATACTTGAAGGCAGCGACAATTTCACCACCAAGTATCTGGTTAACCGCGTCGCGGCCAAGCTGGGCAAGCCCGTAATAGGTGCAGCCATCAGCCAATGGGAGGGTCAGATTTCAACATGGGACCCCAAGGGCGGTGGGCCATGCTATCAATGTGTCTTTCCCGAGGCCCCTGCCCCCGGTCTGGCCCCCAGCTGCTCCGAGGCCGGGGTCATCGGCCCCCTGCCCGGCGTCATGGGTTCGATGATGGCAGTTGAGGTGATAAAAGAACTATCCGGTGCGGGCGATGGCCTGCGAGGGCGGCTGTTGATATATGACGCACTTTACGGCGATGTGCGGGTGATCCGGGCCAAAAAACGCGACGATTGCCCGGTTTGCGGCGATGGCTGATATCCGGCTTTGCCCATTGGCGGTGAGTGACGCCGAAGCTTTGTTGCAGTTCGAAACGGTGAACTGTGACTGGTTTGAGCGCTGGGTTGGCCCGCGCCCCGACACCTATTGGCAGCTTGGAACCTTGCGTGAGACTATCGCGGCGCAGGTCGCGGATGATGATCAGATGTTTCTTATCAAGCCCACCGATAGCGATGAGATTTATGGACGGCTGAACGTGACATCCGCAAAAAATGGCGTCGGGCAGCTTGGATATCGGGTGGGGCAGGCATTTGTCGGGCGCAGGCTGGCCTCGCGCGCCATCACCCTTGTGCTGCCGATTGCCCGAAAGGCCGGACTTTGGGCGCTTGAAGGACGGGTCGCAGATAATAACCCCGCCTCGCATGGGGCGCTGATCCGCAACGGTTTTTCCCACGTAGACCCCCAGGAAACTACAAAAGTGACAAATGCTGCCGGGGAAACTCTTACCCTAACCACCTATCGCCTTTTACTGGATTAAAAGATAGGTCGGGCAATCCATATGACCATTCACAAGGAGACGCGCCATGACCAACCCGCTGTTGATGGACTGGGACACCAGATTTGAACTACCTCCCTTTGGCGCCATTGAAGACAATCATTTTGCCCCGGCGGTTGACGCCGCTCTGTCCGAGGCACGGGCAAACATCACCGCCATCGCCGAAGACCCGGACACAGCCAGTTTTGCCAATACAATCGAGGCGCTGGAGCAGGCTGATGCCACACTCAGCCGCGTTCTAGGCGTTTTTTTCAACCTTGCGGGTGCCGATAGCAATTCTGCACGCGAGGCTTTGCAGCGCGATTTCTCACCGTTATTGGCGACCTATTCCAGTGAAATCACCCTTAATTCAGCGCTGTTTGCCCGCATTGAAGCCCTGTGGCAGGATCGTGCAAATCTGGACCTGTCAGATGAGCAGGCGCGGGTCTTAATGCTGACAAGGCGCGGGTTCGTACGCGCCGGGGCTTTGCTGGAAGGCGAAGATCGCGACTGCTTGCGCGATATTATGGAGCGCCTTGCGGTTCTGGGCACCAACTTCATGCAAAACCTGCTGGCGGATGAACGCGACTGGCACATGGCGCTGGATGGTGAAGGGCAGGATGGCTTGCCGGATTTTGCCATAGATGCAGCCCGAGCCGCTGGTGATGAGAAGGGCGCGGGCGGACCGGTTGTGACCTTGTCGCGTTCATTGATCACGCCGTTTTTACAGTTTTCGCCCCACCGCACCCTGCGCCAACGTGCATACGAGGCCTATGTGGCGCGCGGGGCTAATGGCGGCAAAACGGATAACCGTGCAATTGCCACGGAAACGCTGGCACTGCGTGAGGAACGCGCGCGGCTTTTGGGATACAATAATTTTGCTGCGTTCAAGCTTGAAACCGAAATGGCCAAGGCACCCGAAAACGTGCGTGACCTTCTCATGCAGGTTTGGGAACCGGCCCGGAGAGCCGCAAGTGACGACGCCGAAGCACTTACACAAATGCTGCATTCTGATGGCTTTGAGGGTCCTTTAGAGCCCTGGGACTGGCACTTTTACGCGGAACAACGTCGGCGCGCCCTGCATGACCTCGATGAGGCGATATTGAAACCTTACCTGCAGCTCGACCAAATGATCAAAGCGGCATTCAGCACAGCAAACCGCTTGTTTGGCCTTGAGTTTGCGCCCTTGGATACGCCACTTTACCATGACGATGCCCGCGCATGGGAGGTTACGCGTGAAGGCAAGCATATGGCCGTTTTCATCGGGGATTATTTCGCCCGCGGCTCAAAACGCTCAGGCGCGTGGTGTTCAGCCATGCGCAGCCAGCAAAAGCTGGCAGGCGACATAAGGCCCATTGTGGTCAATGTCTGCAACTTCGCCAAACCACCCAAAGGCGCGCTGGCGCTTTTGTCATGGGACGATGCGCGCACATTGTTTCACGAATTTGGCCACGCCCTTCATCAGATGCTGTCTGATGTGACCTATGAAAGCATCTCGGGCACTTCGGTGGCGCGTGATTTTGTCGAACTGCCCAGCCAGCTTTTTGAACACTGGCTGGAAATGCCGGAAGTGTTGGAGGAATTTGCCATCCACGCCGAGGCAGGCAACACCATGCCTGCTGACATGCGTGACCGGCTTTTGAATGCCGCCACTTTCAATATGGGCTTTCAAACCGTTGAATATGTTTCCTCAGCTCTGGTTGACCTGGCATTTCACAACGGCCCTGCCCCGGCGGACCCGATGCAGAAACAGGCCGAGGTGCTGGAGGAAATCGCCATGCCCCACGCCATCCGCATGCGCCACGCCACCCCGCAATTCGCCCATGTCTTTGCCGGAGACGGCTATTCGTCGGGCTATTACAGCTATATGTGGTCCGAGGTCATGGATGCCGACGCATTCGCAGCTTTCGAAGAAGCAGGTGACGCGTTTGACGCGAAACTGGCTGCCAGTTTAGAGGCAAATATCCTCTCCAAAGGCGGCTCATACGACGCTGAGGACCTTTACAAAGCCTATCGTGGTCGCCTGCCCGGTGTTGGGGCCCTACTGAAAGGTCGAGGTTTGGCCTGAATATCCTTCATCTTGGCCAAAATACTCCGGGGGGCATGGGGGGCTGGCCCCCCACCCGGTCGGATTGCAAAGCAATTCGAAAGATTACCGCGACGGATCATCCGGATGCGGCGTCACCCCCACCGGATCCTTGTGGATCATCACGTCCGAGGCAGGATAGGCGCGCAGAATTGCCCGGCGCAAAGCCGCACCGGTCGCGTGCGCCTCATCCAGACTTTGCCCGCCATCAAGCTCAATATGCACATTCACAAACACCTTTGAGCCGCTTACCCGCGTCTTGAGGTCGTGAAAACCAAACACGCCCGGCCAGCCGGCAACGATTGCTTCAATACCGGCCACCATTTCAGGGTCGGCCACCCGGTCCATCAGCGCGTCCCAAGCCCATTTGAAAATACGCACCGCTCCGACTGCCAGCATCAAAGCGGCACCCAGGGCGACCACGCTGTCGACCTGCTCCAGACCAAAGCGCTGAGCTGCCCACAGCGATAATATCGCACCGATATTTGGCAGAAGATCGCCAAGATAATGCAGACTATCCGCGCGCACCACCCGGCTGCCGGTCTGGGCGGCAACCCTGCGCTGCCACCAAACCAGGACCAGGGTCAAGACGATCGAGATGGTCATTGCCAAAATCCCCCGACCCTCGGCCAGGATCACGCCTTCGCGCGCATCAAGCAATCGCCCTATGGCTCCCCAACTGATCACCACGGCCACAGCAAGTATGAACAAGCTTTGACCAAGGGCTGCCAGATCCTCGGCTGATGTATGCCCAAATCTGTGATCTTCATCGGCGGGGCGGCTGGCATACCAGATTGCTGCCAGCCCGCCCAGTGAGACCATCAGGTCCATCGCAGAATCGGCCAGCGAGGCGGCGATGGACAATGCTTGCGTTTCGCCCAATGCCCACAGCTTCAGCCCGACCAGAACCGAGGCAACAAGCACCGAGGCCAGTCCGGCTGAAATGTTCAGTTGCTTATCTGCTTGCATCATGGCTGTGGATTACCGCTTTAGGTCCTCACAGGCAATGCGGTCTTACTCTACTACCTCGCCCTCGCGAAGCCCCCAAAGCATCCCGCGTGCGCTCCAGCCGCGATAACCTTCGGCGCGCAGACGGCACCAAGTATGGCCGCATTCATCTATTCGCGCGATCACCCCGGCCTCCAGA
>JAAEUB010000374.1 GCA_024227755.1 Paracoccaceae bacterium
ACAGGTGGCGAAATCTTCCAGCGATTTCACATCATCCTCGGCCAGGGCTTCAACCATCTGCGGCGTCAGCCCCTCGAAATTGACCAGGCTGTCTTCGACCCCCAGCTCACGCGCATGGTCCAGCGCCTTTTTGTTCTGAGCTTCCAGGTAATCGCGGGCACGGGCCTGAAGTTCTTCGGCAGTACCTTCATCAACCCCGTCAATGACCAGTTATTCGTCCACTTCGACATAGGCGACTTCCTCGAGATTGGTGAAGCCTTCTGCCACCAGAAGCTGGGCAGAGAACTCGTCCAGATCCAGCGTTTCCATGAACAGGTTGGTTCGCACAGCAAACTCGACCTGGCGGCGCTTGCTTTCTTCTTCTTCGGTCAGGATGTCGATATCCAGTCCGGTCAGCTGGCTGGCTACTCGCACATTTTGGCCGCGCCGACCAATGGCCAGGGAAAGCTGCTCTTCCGGTACCACGACTTCAATGCGCTCGGCATCTTCGTCAAACACCACCTTGGATACCTCGGCTGGCTGCAAAGCGTTTACCAGAAAAGTTGGCATGTCCTCGTTCCACGGGATGATGTCGATTTTTTCGCCCTGCAATTCGTTAACAACGGCTTGCACCCGGCTGCCGCGCATACCAACGCAGGCACCGACAGGGTCAATCGAGCCATCATAGCTGATCACCGCGATCTTGGCGCGAGAGCCCGGATCGCGTGCCACTGCCTTGATCTCGATGATGTTGTCATAAATTTCGGGCACTTCCATCTTGAACAGCTCGGCCATGAACTCAGGCGCTGTACGGGAAAGGAAAATCTGCGGCCCGCGCACTTCACGGCGCACATCCTTGATATAGCAACGGATGCGGTCATTGGGGCGATAGCTTTCGCGGCCAATCTTCTCATTGCGGCGCAGCACGGCCTCGCCGGTGCCCACATCAACAATAACATTGCCGTATTCTTCGCGCTTGACCTGGCCATTGATGATGGTGCCGGCACGGTCTTTGAAATCCTCGAACTGCTTGTCGCGCTCGGCCTCGCGGACCTTTTGCAGAATCACCTGCTTGGCCGATTGTGCGGCGATGCGGCCCATTTCCACCGGCGGCACCTCTTCGATCAGTTGCGCACCTATTTCGGGGTTTTCCATATACTGCTTGGCCTGCTCGACGGTGAACTCAGCTTGATAATTCTCCAGCTCTTCTTCCGTGACCACGGTGCGCACCCGGGTAAAGGTGGCACGACCGGTCTTACGGTCAATCGCCACGCGAATGTCCATTTCAGCGCCGTAGCGCGACTTGGCAGCGCGTGCCAGGCTTTCCTCCATCGCTTCGATCACCAGCTCGGGGTCGATCATCTTTTCGCGCGCCACTGCGGCGGCGGTTGTCAAAAGCTCCAGCTGGTTGGCTGATGTAATGGCCATGTCAGTCCTCCTCAGAACCGTCTTCGGTTTCAATCGTATCGAATTTTGTTTCATCCACCGCGCCGGTCTTCTTTTGACGCAGCATTTCCGTGATCAGGTCATCGGTCAGGATCAGCTTGGCCTCGGCCAGCCAATCGAACTTCAGCCCAATCGTACCCTCGGCAATCTCAATCAGCACCTCGTCGCCCTCAACGCCCGCCAATGTGCCCTTGAAGCGCTTGCGCCCGTCAATCAGGTCGCTGGTTTCCAGCTTGGCAACATTTCCCGACCAGCGACTAAAATCCTTCAGCCGCGTCAGAGGCCGGTCGATACCGGGCGAGGACACCTCAAGCGAATAATTATCTTCAATCGGGTCTTCCACATCCAGAACGGCGCTCAGCGCGGTCGAGATCTCGGCCAGATCGTCCACTTCAATCCCGCCATCCGCCTTTTCCGCCATGATCTGCAGATTATGCGTCTTGCCACCCATCAGGCGCAGGCGCACCAGTTCATAGCCCATGCCTTCGATCACAGGGGTGACGATCCCGGCCAGTTTCCGGTCCATCGCTGTTTTGGCTATCAGGTCACTCATCGCTATCATTCGTCCAGACACAAAAAAACGGGCGCGCGGCCCGTTAAACTTTCGGTGGAGCGTTGGGGGTGGAGGCCAACACGCCGCTGTTGAGGTGGATATAGGGGGAAAGGGCTGAGTCTGCAAGGGCTATTCGACAACCGGCAGTAAGCTCAAAGCCCCAGCGTATCCCTTTGGCGCTTCAGTTTGTCCATCAGCCGCAGCAGCTCTGCCGCTATGCCGTCCTCGGACAAGGCGTGCCCGGCTTTGTGGATCATTTTTAGTTCGGAGCTGGGCCAGCGTTTGTGCAGGGCATAGGCTGACGTTGGCGGGCAGATCATGTCGTGACGGCCTTGCACGATGGTGGCGGGAATGTGGGCGATGCTTGGCATGTTTGCCAGGATTTGGGTCTTTTCATCCAGAAAGGCACCGTGGCTGAAATAATGGTTTTCCAGCCTGGCAAAGGCCAGTGCGTATGCCGCAGGGCTTTCAATATGATGGCCGGGATTGTCGATCGAGGCCAGCGCGTTTTCCCAGCCCGTCCACGCTTTGGCATAAAGCGATTGTTCGGCCTTGTCGCGCGAGAATAGACGCTTGTGATAGGCTTTGATAAGGTCGTCATGTTCCTCGGTAGGGATGATCCGGGTGAATCTCTCCCAAAGTTCGGGGAAAAACTTGCCTGCACCTCCGCCGTAAAACCACGCGAGCTCATCCTCGGTTGCCAGAAAAATCCCGCGCAGGGCCAGATATGCCACCCGTCGCGGATGGCTTTGGGCATAGATCAGCGCCAGCGTCGCCCCCCATGAGCCGCCAAAGACGATCCAGCGGTCGATATGCAGAGCCTCGCGGATAAGCTCAATGTCCTTGATCAGATGCCAGGTTGTGTTGTCCTTTATCCGGGCATGTGGCTTTGAACGGCCACAGCCACGCTGATCGAAAAGGATAATCCGGTAGTCTTCGGGATTAAAGAACTGCCGCATGGTCGGGCTGCACCCGCCACCGGGACCACCATGAAACACCACGACAGGAATACCGTCGGGGTTGCCACATTGCTCCAGATAGACCTGATGCCCGTCGCCCACATCCAGCATCTGCTGATCATATGGCCGAATAGGCGCAAATAGTTTGCCGCCCCTGCTGTTTTTTGCTGCCGCCTTGTCCATATCTGACCTATATAGCGGCAGCGCATTCGCCGCCATGAGAAAGAGAGACGACATGCAAACCAGTATAGACCCCGCCGAAATAGCCAAATTCGAAGCCATGGCTGCCGAATGGTGGGACCCGGCTGGCAAGTTCAAGCCGCTCCATATGATGAACCCCACAAGGCTGGATTTCATCAATGGCGAGATCGCGGCCAGGTATGAACGCGATTTGACAAAGCCCCTTCCATTCAAGGGGCTGCGTATCCTTGATATCGGCTGTGGCGGCGGACTGCTTTGCGAGCCTATGGCGCGTTTGGGGGCGGAAATTATCGGCGCGGACGCGGCTGAGGGCAATCTTCCGGTGGCGCGCATTCATGCTGAACAGATGGGTTTGGAAATTGATTATCGCCATAGCACCGCCGAGGCTTTGGCCGAAGCGGGTGAGCAGTTTGATGTGGTTTTGAACATGGAAGTGATCGAGCATGTGGCCGATCCCTTATCCTTTCTGACAGCCTGCCAAACGCTTTTAAAGCCCGGCGGGCTGATGTTGACCTCAACCATCAACCGCAATCCAAAAAGCTTTGCAGTGGCAATTGTTGGCGCTGAGCACATCATGCGCTGGCTACCAAGAGGTACCCATGAATATGCCAAGTTCATCACCCCGGATGAGCTTGCGAATATGAGCCAGCAGGCTGGGTTGCAGGTCGAGTGCCGTAAGGGGTTCGTATTCAACCCGATAAGCTGGAGTTGGTCGATTTCAGATCGCGACTTGTCAGTAAATTACGCAATTGCCGCCGTGCGTTCGTCATAGCTGGGATTGTATGCCGCCAAATTAGTTTCGGTCAGGTGAAAACCACATCGCCGGTAAATACGGCCTGCAGCACTGTCTGTATCGGCGACAATGACAAACTTCAGGTCCGGAGACCGGGCGGCAGCCCAGTCATGCGCGGCGGAAACCAAAGCCGAACAGATACCGCGTCTGCGGTGGCTCGCTCTTGTCTCTACGCTTTGATACCGCGCAGTCGATGCATCATGAAAAATCCCTAAATCGGCGACCAAGTGATCGCCGTCAAAGGCGCCAAACCAGGCACCAAACCCGTCCTCGACCTGTCTGCGACGGTTGGTAAATCGGTTTTTAACAAAGGTGGCGTATCCGGTAGTATCCTGACCACCCTCCAACCCGATTTCGATCTGCAATTTTGCCACTGCCCGCCATTCGTCATCAGTGTCGATCCGGCGAAGGGAAACGTCCGGTGGCGGGTTGTTGCGCGTTATCGGGCCAGCCAGTGTCAGCACATCGCTTTCGTCAATTGTGAAGCCCGCACGGCGCAGCTCCTCGTGTCCCGGCCCCTGCTTCATGTCTGGTATGTCCCACAACAGCATGACGTGGGTGGCGTCGGGGAAATCGGCGCGAAATTGTCCTATCTGCGCCTGCGGGTCGACAGGAGGGTCAAAAAAAATCACGGCATTTCCAAACCAAAAATTCGGCTCGGACGGAGTGCGCAATATGATGCGGTTCGGGCGATGGTCGACCTCGCTTAACCCACGCATCACCAGAAGATCACTGGCAATTCCATGTGATCGAATTTTCATGCCAAGTCCTTGTCTTCGCCGAATTTTTCCCTAAGTTCTCGCAGCACCGGAAGGGCAGTGCGCACACGTTCCGTACCAATTGAAGCGACCACATCGGCAATAATCGGAGTAATCGCCTGCAAGGCAGCATTGCACGCGGTGCGGCCAGCTGGGCTTATGGTGACAATCTTGCGTCGTGCATCGTCCCAGTCTGGATGGATATGCACATGCCCCGCCCATTCAAGTTTGGTCAACGTATTGGTCATCGCCCCGCGAGTCAGGTGAAACGCCTTTGCCAGTTGCGCCGGGCTGCGCGGTTCAGAGCTGTGAGCAAGATGATTGAGAACTGAAAACTGGCTTAGCTCCATACCCTTTGGTAGCGCTTTTGATAAAGCATTGCGTGACAACTGCCCCGCCATGAATATTTCGCTGAAAAGCGCCACGGAAAGGCTGTCGTTATGAGCGTTATCAGACATTCAGGGGCCTGTGATTTCACGGTCATGGATTAGGGAAGGCACACGTTCGCGGGCTTGGTCCACCTCTTTAAGGTCAAAATCAACCAAGGTCACCCCCGGTTCGGCGCCACCATCTGCCAAAACCTCGCCCCATGGCGATAAAGCAAGCGAATGGCCATGTGTATAGCGTTTGCCGCCATGATCGCCGGTTTGCGCAGGGGCGAAAATGTAACAACCGGTTTCGATTGCCCGCGCCCGCAGCAGGCTTTCCCAATGGGCTTTGCCGGTTATGGGGGAAAAGGCGGCAGGGACAGTAACGATTTGCGCGCCAGCATGGGCAAGCCTGCGGTAAAGATGCGCAAACCGCACATCATAGCAAATCGTCAGACCGATCTTGGCCCAGGGCGTTTGAGCCAGAACCGCGCGGTTTCCCGGCCGGTAGCCCGCGCTTTCGCGGTAACTTTCCTGCGCGTCGATCTCGACATCAAACATGTGGATCTTGTCATAGCGCGCACTTATCTGACCATCTGGACCGATCAGAAGCGAACGGTTGGCAAAGCGCCCGTCCTCATCCTCGGTTTTCAACGCCAAAGAACCTGCAAGTATCCAGACATTCAGGGCTTTCGCTTCCTTCTTCAATGCGGCAAGCGTCGGGTCATCATCCTCAAAGCACAGCACCTTGTTTTGATATGCCCGGTTCATCGACACAGTATTGGTAACCTCCGGAGTCAGGATAAAACCGGCGCCCCCGGCAGCAGCCTCGCGGATCAATGACAGGGTCCCGGGCAAGTTAACCTCGGGATTTTCTCCTGCAGTGATCTGGACAAGGCCCGCGCGCATGGTCAGCCTGCCAGCATGGCGTCAAGCTTGCCACCTTGCTCAAGCGCGAACAGATCGTCGCAACCGCCGATATGGGCCGCGCCAATAAAAATCTGAGGAACTGTATGGCCACCATTTGCGCGCGCCATCATTTCCTGACGTCGCTGTGGTTCGCGGCCAACGTCGATTTCATCAAACACCACCCCCTTTTTGGTCAAAAGGCGTTTGGCTGCATGGCAAAAGCCACAAAGTTGGGTGGCGTAAATCGTAACAGGTTGCATTCTGATTTCCCTTAGCGTGTTTAAACGTTTCTAACGGGAATTAAGCATCCTTCGCAACACGCGCCAGAGAAAGGGCGAAAACGTCACAGGCACCCGCCGCATTGCACGCCTCGGCCGCGGCGGCGAAAGTAGCGCCTGATGTCATGACATCGTCAACCAACAGCACCTTGCGCCCCTCCAGCTTTGGCCCGCGTTTTGGATGCGGCACAATCGCGCCCTGCATATTGCCAAAACGCTCGTTCAGGCTCATTCCATCATGTGGTTGGGTATGCCTTGGGCGGATCAGATAGTCAGGCGCATATTCCAGCCCCGTAGCCCTGGCCAGCGCCTGCGCGAGTATGGCTGCCTGATTGTAACGACGGCGAAGCAAGCGGGTCCAATGGATTGGAATGGGCACCAACAACATGCCCTGTTCCTGTATCGGCGCGATGGCGCGGGCCATCCATCCGGCGGCGGGATTGGCAAGGTCCAGGCGATCGCCGTGCTTAAATGACAGCACCAACCGTCTAGCATTATCCTTGTAAAGCAGCGCCGCGCGTCCGCGCGACCAGGGGCGGTTAATCTGCATGCAATCATCGCATTTCAGGCACTCGCCTGGCTCATCATCACCGGGCAAGGGGGTGCCACAGACGTCACAAACGGCGCCGCTGATGAACGGGGTTTTGCCCCAGCAGGCACCGCAAAGGCCAAACATGCCTTCCACCGGCTCGCCACAGGAAACGCATCTTTCCGGATAAAGCAGCTTAAGTGCCGATTGCAATTTCCCCAACTCCCTATATCTAGTCGCTCCATGAACACGCCGCCCATTCTTACCGACCTGCATCAATTGTCGCGCAATCGTGCCCGCGCGCATCGTGATGCACTTTTTTTGCATGACGCAGCAGCGGCTGAGATCAAGGATCGGTTAGAAGAGGTTAACAGAAGGTTTACCAAGACCGCGATTGTCACAGGTTTTCCTGATCTTTGGGCAGAATTCTTTCCTGATGCGGTATTTGTGCCCGATGACGATGCCCTGAAACTGACGCCGGGCGAATTTGATCTGGTTATCAACGCCCTTACCATGCACTGGGCCAATGACCCCGTCGGTCAGCTTGTGCAATGCCAGCGCGCCTTGCGGCCTGACGGGTTTTTTCTGGGCGTTACCTTCGGTGGGCGGACGCTGGCCGGATTGCGCGCCGCTTTGGCCGAGGCCGAAACATCAATTACCGGCGGGCTTTCGCCGCGCGTCCTTCCGATGGCAGATATCCGCGATCTTGGGGGCCTGATGCAACGGGCTGGGTTTGCCCAACCGGTGGCCGACGGTGTGGTGCATAAAGTCACCTACGCCAACCCCTATGCCCTGATGCGTGACTTGCGGGCAATGGGGGAAGGAAATGCCTTGCACCTTCGCAATCGCAAACCGACGGTGCGTGGCCTGCTTGACCTTGCTGGTGAATACTACCGACAAAGCCACGGCCAGCCCGATGGCCGGGTAAATGCCGAGTTCGAATTTGTCTTCCTCTCTGGTTGGTCGCCGCATGAAAGCCAGCAAAGGCCACTGCGCCCGGGCTCGGCTCAGGCGCGTCTCGCTGATGCTCTGGGGGCAATTGATACGGATAAGGTGGATTGACCTCGGTCAGATTGCGCTTATTCAAGATATGCGATGAACAGGAGCGCGCATGGCGCAGGAAAAGCCCACAAATACCGATCGAAAGGTCGGCGTGATACTTGCCAATCTTGGTACGCCGGACGGCCATGACTATTGGTCTATGCGCCGCTATCTGAACGAATTTCTATCCGACAAAAGAGTGGTTAACCTGCCACGCTGGAAATGGCAGCCACTTTTGCAGGCCGTAATCCTGACGACGCGGCCTTTCAGATCAGGTGCCAATTACCGCAAGGTTTGGAACCATGATACAAACGAAAGCCCTCTGGCCACGATCACCCGCAACCAAACTGACCTTGTTCGAAAGTCGATAAGCCAGCAGTTTGGTGATCGGGTCATCGTGGATTACGCCATGCGATACGGAAACCCGCCTGTAGATAAAGTACTGCAGAAGATGGTGTCTAATGGCGTTGATAGAGTCCTGTTTTTCCCGCTGTATCCGCAATATTCCGGCCCCACGACCGCCACCGCAAACGATCAGTTCTTTCGGGCTTTGATGCGTGAAACAAACCAGCCCGCCATCCGCACGGTGCCGCCATATTATGAGAACCGCGGCTTTATCGACACGCTGGCCCGCTCGGTTAATGCCGCCATTGGATCAGATCTTCCTGACGTATTAATCGCCTCGTATCACGGGATGCCGCAAAGCTATGTCGATGCCGGTGATCCCTATTATGGCCAATGCGAAACAACCACAGACTTGCTGCGTGCGCGGCTTGGCTGGGGGCAGGGTCAGATCATTTCCACTTATCAATCGCGGTTTGGCCGAACCGAGTGGATCAAGCCCTACACGGTTGAGGAAGTCACCCGCCTTGCACACGCGGGCAAGCGCAATATTGCCGTTATCGCGCCGGGATTTTCCGCCGATTGTCTGGAAACCCTGGAAGAGATCAATGGCGAAATCAGCGAAGCTTTTCTTGAGGCAGGGGGCAAAATATTTACCTATATTCCCTGCCTGAATACCCATGCGGATCACATCAACGCATTGTCTGCGATAGTCGCCGACAATCTTGCCGGTTGGCTTGACCAGTAACCGGCTGGAAAAAGCAATGCGGTTGTAACCGGGCAAAGGGCTGTCCATATACCCATCAGAAACGGAGGCAACATGTCCAATTCAGATTTCCCCGGCTGGCACGGCACGACAATTATCGGTGTCAAAAAGGGTGACGAAGTTGTGGTGGCGGGTGATGGTCAGGTCAGCCTGGGCCAGACGGTCATTAAGGGTTCTGCCCGTAAAGTGCGCAGGCTTAATCCCGGCGGCTATGAAGTTGTGGCCGGTTTTGCCGGCTCGACGGCAGATGCCTTCACTTTGCTCGAACGGCTTGAGGCAAAGCTTGAAGCCACCCCCGGCCAGTTACAGCGCGCCAGTGTTGAGCTTGCCAAGGATTGGCGTACCGACAAATACCTGCAAAAACTGGAAGCGATGTTGATCGTCACGGACGGCACTGAGCTTCTGATCATCACCGGCGCTGGTGACGTGCTGGAACCTGAACATGGCATCGCCGCCATCGGTTCGGGCGGCAATTACGCGCTGGCAGCCGCACGCGGCCTGATGAACGGGCATGGCGACGCCGAGCAAGTTGCCCGCGAAGCTATGGCCATTGCCGCCGATATTTGTGTCTATACCAACGGAAACCTGACGGTGGAAAGAATCAAGAAATGACCGACCTGACCCCGCGCGAAATCGTATCTGAGCTTGATCGCTTTATCATCGGCCAAAAGGACGCCAAGCGCGCCGTGGCGGTGGCCCTGCGTAATCGCTGGAGGCGCAAACAGCTTTCCGCCGATCTGCGTGACGAAGTTTATCCCAAAAACATCCTGATGATCGGCCCCACTGGCGTTGGCAAAACTGAAATAAGCCGCCGTCTGGCTAAACTAGCTCGTGCGCCCTTTATCAAGGTCGAGGCCACCAAGTTTACCGAAGTTGGCTATGTCGGCCGTGACGTCGAACAGATCGTGCGCGACCTTGTTGACGCAGCGATTTTGCAAACCCGCGCCCAAATGCGCGAGGACGTAAAGGCCCGCGCCGAGGCCGAGGCTGAAAACCGGGTGATCGAAGCCATCGCCGGGGCTGACGCACGCGAAGCCACGCGCGAAATGTTTCGCAAGAAACTGCGCACCGGCGAACTCGATGATCACGAAGTTGAACTTGAGCTGAGCGACAATTCCAACCCCATGCAGATGTTTGACGTACCCGGCCAGCCTGGATCAAATATGGGGATGATGAACCTGGGTGATATTTTCGGTAAAGCCATGGGCGGGCGCACCAGCAAGCGCAAAATGCGGGTGGCGGACACATATGACGTGCTTATTGGCGAAGAGGCTGACAAATTGCTGGATGACGACGCGGTTAAGCGAACAGCGCTTGAAGCGGTCGAACAAAGCGGCATCGTTTTTCTTGACGAGATTGACAAGGTTTGCGCCCGCGCTGACGCGCGTGGGGCCGATGTCAGTCGCGAGGGCGTACAGCGCGACCTGCTGCCTTTGATCGAAGGCACCACGGTTTCCACAAAACACGGGCCGGTAAATACCGACCATATCCTGTTTATCGCCTCGGGCGCATTTCACATCGCCAAACCCTCGGACCTGTTGCCCGAGCTTCAGGGGCGTCTGCCGATCCGGGTTGAACTACGCGCCCTGACCGAAGGTGATTTCGTGCGCATCCTGACAGAAACCGATAACGCCCTGACCCTGCAATACACCGCCCTGATGGGCACCGAAGACGTCAAGGTCAGCTTTACCAAAGAGGGCATAGCAGCACTCGCCCATATCGCGGCTGAGGTTAATCAAAGCGTTGAAAATATCGGCGCAAGGCGGCTTTATACTGTGATGGAACGGGTGTTTGAGGAGCTTGGGTTTTCTGCCCCTGACCGGCAAGGCGAAGAAATCACCGTAAACGCGGCCTTTGTTGAGGAGAATTTGGGCGAATTGATGAAATCGGCCGATCTCAGCCGCTATGTTTTGTAAGTAATCCGAAAATTTCAGTCGTGACAGTCGTGTACCTATTGATATGATAACTTTGTAAAATCTTAGAGAGACCTAACGATTATGATTACTCCTGTCCTTCTGTGTGGAGGTTCCGGCACGCGGCTTTGGCCTTTGTCTCGCAAAAGCTATCCTAAACAGTTTTCCCCACTGGTTGGCGACACATCACTTTTTCAGGCCTCGGCAGAGCGCCTTTCTGGTGAAGGGTTTGCACAGCCCCTGATGCTGACCAATTCCGATTTTCGGTTTATAGTTGCCGAGCAATTGGCGGAAATCGGGATTGACCCCGGCGCAATCCTGATTGAACCCGAGGGGCGCAATACCGCCCCTGCAATTCTCGCTGCTGCTTTGTGGTTGGCAAAGGATGACGCCGACGCAGTAATGCTTATCGCGCCCTCAGACCACGTGGTGCCTGATGGGCAGGCCTTTCGTGATTCTGTCGCAGCCGGGCTTCCTGCGGTAAAGGCCGGAAAGCTGGTCACGTTCGGTATTAAACCCAGCCACGCCGAAACCGGTTATGGTTACCTTGAGTTGGCCGAAGATCCCGGCGACTTTTCCGCCCGCCCGCTTGATCTGAAGTGTTTCGTTGAAAAACCTGATCAGGCGCGTGCTGAGGAAATGATCGCAGCCGGGAACTTTCTATGGAATGCTGGCATATTCCTGTTTTCCGCCGCCGCAATTATTGATGCTTTCCGCAAATATGCACCCAATCTGCTCGACCCGGTTGGGGCAGCGGTTGACGGGGGTAATGCCGACCTTGGCTTTTTCCGGCTGGCGGGGAAACCTTGGGCGCGGGCTGAAGATATCTCGATCGATTACGCGGTAATGGAACGTGCTGACAATCTAAGCGTGGTGCCGTTTTCCGCCGACTGGTCTGACCTTGGCGGCTGGGATGCGGTATGGCGCAATGCCACCCAGGATGCTCGCGGCGTTGCCACGTCGGGACCTGCCACTGCACTTGACTGCGACGATACCCTACTTCGTTCCGAAGATGGCGGGGTTGAGCTTGTGGGGATTGGCCTCAGGAACATGATTGCCGTGGCGATGCCTGACGCGGTGCTGGTTGCAGATACATCCCGCGCGCAGGACGTGAAAAAGGCGGTGAACGCGCTTAAAGCCAAGAACGCCAAGCAGGCTACGGAATTTCCAAAGGACCACAGGCCGTGGGGTTGGTTTGAAAGTCTGGTGATTGGCGAGAGGTTTCAGGTCAAACGCATTGTCGTACATCCCGGTGCCGCCTTATCACTGCAATCGCATCACCACCGGTCAGAGCACTGGATCGTGGTTGAAGGCACCGCCAAAGTGACGATTGATGATCAGATACAACTGGTTTCGGAAAACCAATCCGTCTACATCCCACTGGGTGCCACACATCGAATGGAGAATCCCGGCAAGCTGCCGATGGTTTTGATCGAGGTGCAAACCGGCTCGTATCTGGGTGAGGATGACATCGTGCGTTACGAGGATCTTTATGCCCGCAGCCCGGATGATTAGACCCTATTTCAGGGATTATAGCGTCTGATCATAATCGCCAACCTCAGGCTCGGTTCGGATTACCGCATCAATATCCTTAAATATCGCGCGTAGTTCCTCGTCACTTTCAGGGCTTTCGCAGACGACGACAAGGTTGGGGGTATTTGAGGATGCCCGCACCAGACCCCAGCCGCCATTGTCCAAAATTACGCGCGCGCCGTTTACGGTGACAACCTGCTTGATCTTACGTCCGCCAAGACTTCCCCCGTCTGCGTGAAGTGTGGCAAGCTTTTCAACCAAACGCTCCAGCACGTCATATTTTGTCTGATCTGCGCAATAGGGCGACATGGTTGGTGAAGAAAATGTTATTGGCAGCGCTTTACGCATATCAGACATCGACAATTCCGGGTGCCGGTCCATCATCTTGCAGATCTCAACCGCCACCCGCAGCCCGCAATCGTAACCGCGCCCAATCGGCTCGGCCAAAAAGTAGTGCCCGGATTTCTCAAACCCGGCCAGCGCGCCGATTTCCTTTACCCGCCGCTTCATGTGGGAATGCCCGGTTTTCCAGTAATCGGTTTTCGCTCCGGCCGCTTTCAACTCAGGGTCTGAGGCAAAAAGCCCTGTGCTTTTAACGTCCGCGACAAAGGTCGCGTCTGGATGCAGTCGGGCAAAGTCGCGCGCCATGATGACGCCCATTTTGTCGGCAAAAATCTCCTCGGCTTCATCATCGACCACACCGCAGCGGTCACCGTCGCCGTCAAAGCCCAGCGCAAGATCAGCGCCCGAGGAACGAACCGCATCCGCCATATCATGCAGCATAAGCATGTCTTCTGGGTTCGGGTTATAATTGGGAAAAGTATAATCAAGCCGGTTATGCGAAGCTACAACCTCAACCCCCAAACGCTCTAGAAGCTGGGGCGCAAAAGCGGATGCGGTGCCATTTCCCGTGGCGCAAACCACCTTGAGCTTTCGGCTCATGCGAAAATCACCAACCAAATCATCAAGGTAGGCATCCATCACGCCATCGACAAATTCATAGCTTCCACCAGGCTGGGGCTTGCCGCGGCCCTCAAGTACGATATCGCGCAACTCTGCCATTTCGTCAGGACCGTGAGTAAGCGGGCGCTCAAAACCCATTTTCACCCCGGTCCAGCCGTTGGGATTGTGCGATGCTGTAACCATCGCGACCGCAGGCGCATCCAGATGAAACTGTGCGAAATAGGCCATTGGCGACAGCGCCGGGCCGATATCTTTAACCGCTATCCCCGCCTGAATAAGGCCCAGCATCAGCGCATTTTTTACCGCTACCGAATAGTCACGGTAATCGTTGCCAACAGCAATCAGCGGCTCAATACCACGGCCTTGCATCTGTGTTCCAAGGCCCAGTCCAAGGGCAGTAATGCCGCTCAGGTTTATATCATCGGGATATTTCCAACGCGCATCATATTCGCGAAACCCGGTGGGCGCGATCATTGGGTCACGCAGAAATTCCCACGTGTTTAACGCTACTGACTGTCGGGGTTTATTCATATCGATGCTCCGAAAACTGCTCTAAATAGGTGATATGGCTTTGCTCATGGCAGTTCAAGAACGGTTACGACGCAGATAAACGTATATTGCGCCTTGCCCTCCGTGTTTCCGATTGGCCTCGGAGACCTGCAAAACAAATGGCTTTAGGGGCATAGAGTGAAGCCAGTGCGGCACCTGGTGGCGCAGCGCGCCCTGGCGGGTCGGGATCGGCCCTTCGCCAGTTTCGCCACGCCCCTTGCCTGTGATGACCAAAACCAACCTTCGCCCCTGATAGGCGCTTCCCAGTATAAAATCTGTAAGCCTTGGATGTGCCTGTGCCAAAGTTAGCCCATGCAAATCGATCCGCGCCTCTGGGGTAATCTTGCCGCCCTTCATTTTCTTGAAAGCCTTGAAATCCATCGCCACGAGGGGGTTTTCAGATTTGGGTTTACGTGGGTTGGTGGCAGGTCTTGCGCCTATGCGAAACTGTGGAATTGCGGCATGTTTGGCCGTGTTAGTCTCTGTTTTGGCCGGCATTCTGCTTTCGGACGCTGGTATGTGTACAGGCCCCAGACGGGTAGTTTTCTCGGTCACCTTGTCCCAAAGGGCGCGCTCCTCTGGGCGCAGTGTTCTGGTTTTTCGCGGTCCCATATTCAGCCCTCGGGTTTCAGGGCATAGGCGCGCTGGACCGGCAAAAGAACGACCATCCGCCCAGGATCACGCACACGTCCGGCGCGACGTCCGGCCTCATCCCCCGTACCTATAAAGATATCCGCGCGCTGCGCACCCTTGATTCGCGATCCGGTGTCCTGCGCCACCATCAGCCTTGAAAATGGTTCGGCACCGGCTTTTTCCAGCCAGACCGGCGCCCCAAGCGGGGTGAAGGCAGGATCGACGGCCAGACTTCTTTCCGCGGTAATGGACCGGTTCATTGCCCCCAGCGGCCCGCGGTCAGACGGCACACGGCCAATCTCGCGAAAGAATACAAAAGACGGGTTGTGCAGCAAAAGGTCCGCCCCATCTGTCGGATTGCGTTTAACCCATTTACTGATCACGCCCGCAGACACCTGATGCCTGTTAAATATCCCGCGCCGAACAAGTTCGTCCCCAAGCGATCTGAAACGGTGGCCGTTTGAGCCGCCATAACCCAACCGTACCGCCGTTCCATCGCGCAATCGAATGCGCCCCGAGCCTTGAATTTGCAGAAATTGAAGCGCCACCGGGTCATCGACCCAGGCTATTTCAAGCCCCTGACCGTTCAAAGCACCGCTTTCAACAATCTCGCGCCGAGAAAGCCACTGGGTGCCACTTTGTAACCAAGGGGGCTTGCGATAAACCGGATATCTGAAGCGTGCTCCTGACGCGCGCGCGCCTTGCAGAACCGGTTCAAAGTAGGCGGTGAATAATGCCTCCGTGCCGTCCTCAATCAGGACAGGAACAAAAAAAAGCTCGAAAAAGGTGCGGGCATTGTCCTGACCCTTGGCCAGGTTACAAATTGGCCGCCATTCAGGATCGTCCAGATCGGCGCAGGTATCGAGGAAAACGCTTAGGGCCGCGCTGTGGTCGTCCTGGTCCCAGCCGTCAAGCTGGGCAAAAGACAAAAGCGAAATCTCGGCCTGATCCAGCCCGGCCGACGCCGGATGCCCAGCCAGCATCACCAGCGCGAAAGTAAGCGCACGCAGCAAAGGTTACCCTCCGGTCGCGACCAACTGCCAATTCGGATTGTCCGAACCCATAATTCGGGCAAAGGTCCAAACATCTTTCTGGCGTTTTATGTCGGACAGGCTGCCCTCAACAATATCACCGGCCTTGTCGCGAACAACCGAGGTCAGTTCGCCAACAAAACGCACCGAAACTTCGCCCTCACTGGTTTTTCGATCAAACTCAGCCCCGACAAGCTTTAGCTCGCGAACACCAATAAATGTCGCCTCGATGGTCACACCCTGCTTTTCACGTTGAGTTACAACATCGGCAAAGCTTTCATACACATCGTCCGACAGGAACGGTTTGATTTTGGCCAGATCGCCTGCCTCGAAACCCATCAGGATCATTTCATAGGCTCCGCGCGCCCCAGCTAGAAATTCGTTCACGCTAAAGGTGCCGTCGGCGGCTTTCATCGCCGCCAGCGCCTTTGCTTCATCCGATTCGGCGTCAACATGGTCGGTTATATCGCTGTCCGGCCCACCTTCGATCACTTTGAATTCCTGTTTACGCAGGCGGTCATCGGTGCCCTGTTGCGCCACTTTCGGCTTTTCAAACCCCTCTCGCGTGCCCAGCACATCGCGCAGGCGCAGAATCAGAAAAATCGCGACGCCGGCAAGTACCAGCAACTGGATAATCGGAGAGCTCATATCAACCTCATTTCAGGCGCAGAGTGGAAAAGTGCGCAACAGGCACATATGTAGGACAGGGGCGGGGTCAAGTCCACGGCCCCCAGAACACGAAATGAGGATACTATGTGGCTTTTTGCGCTGTTTATTGCTGTTCCGCTGATTGAGATCGGCCTTTTCATCCAGGTCGGTGGGGCAATTGGCCTGTGGCCGACCCTGATCATCGTGGTTGCAACGGCTGTTTTAGGAAGCTGGATGGTACGCACCCAGGGTGCAATGGCATTGGAAAACCTGCGTAATTCTTTCGGCGCGCTTCAGGATCCGTCTGAGCCTTTGGCACATGGGGCGATGATTCTTTTTTCCGGGGCTTTGCTGCTGACGCCCGGCTTTTTCACCGATGCCGTCGGCTTTGCCCTGTTAATACCACCAATAAGGGCTGCTGTTTTTCGCTACCTCAAGTCGCGGGTGAAAATGAAAAGTTTTACGGTCGAGGCTGAAATGCACCGGCGCGCCAATCCACATCGCAGTTCTGGTGAAGATGTGATCGACGGCGAATTCACCGATGTTACACCTGAAAAACGTCCAACCCACCCATCGGTTGACGGTCCTTCAGGCTGGACCAAACACTGACGTTTTATGACGCTCAAGATAAATGCGCAGCCAGGGCGTAAACACCTGCGGCCATTTCGCAACCTCGTTCTCTAGTGCTTTCAGAGAAATCCACCGGGTTTCCTGCACCTCGTCAGGATTTGCGGTAATCTCTGGCTGCCCGGCCGGGGTAGCAAGGAACATATCTACCAACTCGTGCTCAATCATGCCGCCACCCACATCGGCGCGGTATTCAATCCGTTCTTTCCAGACCGGGTCCAGTCCAGATATTCCCAGCTCTTCCTCAAGCCGCCTTTTAGCACAGGAAAGGGGTTCTTCCCCCCAATTCGGATGGGTACAACAGGTATTCGCCCACAATCCGGGGGTATGATACTTACATTCGGCGCGCTTTTGGATCAGCATTAAGCCGTCCACTACAACAAAAACTGAAACGGCCTTGTGTCGCAGGCCCTTTTTGTGGGCGGCAAGCTTTTCGACCGGTTGAAGTGTGCCATCGACCCATGTGGGAATAAAATCTTCCATACTTGCGCTCTTATGTAAGTTTTTACCCTCATGAAAGCCCTGTTGGTGATTGAGGCCCGCTTAATGACCTGATAAGGACATCCCGATTATATTTTTCAGGAGTATTCCATGGCCGACGAAGCCGCAAAATCCGAAAATGGCGCAGCAGCTACCCCGCCGCAGCCTCCACAGATGCGTGTCCTTGGACAGTTTATCCGCGATCTGTCTTTTGAAAATGCCCTGGCCGTAAAGGGCGTCGAAGGCGAAGTTAAGCCCGAGATTAATGTTGAGGTCAGTCTGGACGCCAAAAAGCGGCCAGTGGAGCATCAGTACGAGATCATCTCAAAATACAAGGTAACCTCAAAAAATCAGGGCGGAGGCGAGCCTTTGTTCCTGATGGAAATGGAATATGGCGGGATTTTCCATGTCGAAAACGTTCCTGAAGAGCAACTTCACCCGTTTTTGATGATCGAATGTCCGCGCATGCTGTTTCCTTTCGTGCGCCGCATCGTATCGGACGTCACCCGTGACGGGGGTTTTCCGCCGCTTAATCTTGATACAGTCGATTTTCTGGCGCTGTACCGGCAAGAGCTTGCGCGTCGGGCTGAAGCGGGTAAGGCTGACAAAACACTTAGTTAAGCCTTTTCCACAGGGCCTCTTCGCCCAGCTTCTCTACAAATGCTTCATGCGCCTTGATCTCATCCGGGGTCAGGCGCGTGGGCAACGGGTTTGGCCGCGCATGCGGTCGCCAGTTGGCGGCTTCATTGCGCCCACCCTCGTTTGACCTGTCACTTTGCAAGATCAACCCCGGCTGACGGCCGCCAATCAGTTCAAGATATACCTCAGCCAGAATTTCACTATCTAAAAGCGCGCCGTGCAGGGTGCGCGCGGTATTATCAATAGCGAAACGGCGACATAGTGCATCAAGCGACGCCGGCGAGCCGGGGAATTTCTTGCGTGCAATCGCCAGCGTATCAATCGCCTGTTCAAATGGCAGCCCTGACAGGTTGGCCCATTTTAGCTCGGCGTTGAGAAACTTCATATCAAACGACGCGTTATGGATGACCAGTTTGGAAGATCCGACAAATTCCAGAAATTCCTGCCCTATTTTGGCAAATAGAGGCTTGTCTTTTAGGGTTATCGCCCCTGGTTGGGGCTTTTGTGGTGGCTCAAGCAGGTCCGAGCCGATCCCATGAACCTCAAAGGCGCCTTCGGGCATCATGCGCTGGGGATTGATATACTGGTGATAGGTACGCCCGGTCGGCATGTGGTTGATCAACTCGATCGCGCCGATCTCAACAATTCTATCACCGCTTTCCGGTTCAAACCCTGTGGTTTCTGTGTCCAGCACAATCTCACGCATCAAAACGGCCTTTTCTGATATCTTCAAGTAATGTGTGGACGGCTTGGCGCGCACCCTCAAGGCTGAGGGTCTCAATAACAACATCCGCACGGGCACGTTTGTCATCATCTGACATTTGCGCGGCCAAAATGGTGTCTAATACGGCCTCATTCATTGTGCCGCGCGCCAGTATTCGCTCTTTCTGAATATTCCGAGGAGACGAGACGACAAGCGTCAGATCAACCAGTTTTTCCGCTCCGGTCTCAAATAGCAAGGGAAAGTCCAGAACCGCAATATCAGTGTCTAACCCAGCCAAAAAGGCCCTTCGGTCCTCAGCGAGAAGTGGGTGAACGACCTTCTCAATACGTCTCAGGGCACTCGCATCACCCGCGATCCATTCCTTAAGGGCGCGCCGATCAACCGATCCGTCCAGTATTGCCTGGGGGCGCAGCTTTGCAATAGCATCTACCGCCAACCCGCCGGACGCGTAAAGTCGGTGAACCACCGCATCAGCATCCCAAACCGGCACACCTATGCTGCGGAACATATCCGCAGTCGTGCTTTTACCCATCCCCATTGAGCCGGTGAGACCGATAATAAAAGTCATTAGTCAAGAATTGCCCGGCGCGCCGCGTCGTCAACCGTAGGGCGAATGCCAAACCAGCGTTCAAATCCGGGCACCGCCTGATGCAGAAGCATGCCCAACCCGTCAACTGTAATGCAGCCCATGTCGGCTGCCGTTTGCAGAAAGGGTGTAATCACGGGTGCATAAACCAAGTCAGTTACCACCGCCCCTTGGGTTAATCCATCCAGTGGGATCCGCATTTCAGGTTTGCCCAACATGCCCAGTGCCGTTGAATTAACCACAGTCGCTGCCCCCTCAAGCATATTGCCTGCCTGCACCCAGTCACACACCGTTATTTTTGAACCAAATTCCGCTCGCAACTCCTCGGCACGTGTCCTTGTCCTGTTAGCAAGACGGATTTCGCGAACGCCGACCTCGATCAGCGAAGTAATGACTGCGCGCGCGCCCCCGCCAGCGCCTAAAACCGCGGCTGGTCCGGCAACCGGGTTCCAGCCCGGTGCGCCTTGGCGCAGGTTTTCTATAAACCCATAGCCATCAGTGTTGTCAGCATGAATTTTGCCGTTTTCTCGAAATATCAGGTGGTTTGCCGCCCCCATTAACGCCGCGCGATCAGTCACCAGATCGGCAATTTCCAACACGGCTTTTTTATGAGGAGCGGTAACGCTGGCCCCGACAAAACCCATTTTGTGCATGTTCTTCAAAACGACCTTCAGGTTATCACGCTCAATCCGCATTGGAACAAAATAGCCAAGAAGGCCGTGGGTCTTCAGCCAATGCGAATGCAAAGCTGGTGATTTACTGTGTTCAACCGGGTTGCCGATTACCGCAGCCAGCGGAATCCTCTTTTCAGTCATCGCTTCAGCTCTCCTTCGCGTCTCAGGTATGACAGTAGCTCAATCAACGGCAAACCCAAAACATGAAAATAGTCCCCTTGAACAGCTGAAAACAGCCGAACGCCCTCTTCCTCCAGCTTGTAACAACCAACCGAATGGCGGATGGACAGCCAGTTGCGGTCGACATAATCGTTAATATAATCATCACTTAAGTCGTGCATTTGCAAAGTAACCTTGCCCACATGTCGCCAGACCGGGTCGCCCGCGTCAAACAAGACAGCGGCTGACAAAAGGTGATGTGTCTGCCCCGACAGGCTGGCTAATTGTGCGCTGGCATGCGCCGGGCTTTCCGGCTTTCCTAATACCGTGCCGCCATATGCCGCCACCTGATCACACCCAAGAACCAACTCGCGAGGATATAGCGCTGCGATTTTGCTGGCTTTTTCTTCGGCCAAAGCTTCGGCGATATCAGCCGGGGCCACCCCTGCTGCAAGCATCCTCTCTCGGGTCTCATCCTCGTCTATCTGCGCCGGACAAATACCGATTTCCAGGCCTGCATTGCGCAAAAGCTGAGCGCGGATTTCACTGCCGGATGCGAGGATCAGATCTTTGGTCATGTATATCCCTGTGGAAAAACCTTGTTTGTTCCGGTGTCCGGTTTTGCTGGTTCGGGCCATTTCGGCCCTGCGGTGTATATTTCGGCATTAGACACACATGATGCAAGCGTGTTTTACCTTGTGTATTCTTCCTTATGAGTTGGGTGTATAGTTTTGGTAACAACGAGTTATTATAGCTTTATCCACAAGGGCGGTTCCAGTAACCTGCTGAAAAATTACGTAAAAACCAGCTTATTCGCCGACTTTGACACATTTCTGGCTCATATTTCGTCTGGGTATATTCCAGAGGATAACCAATTAGTCCCACTTATCTACAGCCCCTACAAAAACAACTACATTCTCTTTTCTTTATTATTATTTTAGGAAGGAAGAACAGCAATGAGCGAGCTTGGAATGACAAGTCTTCTAATCGATATATATCCTTGGGCCAAAGCGCTTCACATTATGTCAGTATTGGCATGGATGGCAGGGTTGTTTTATTTACCCCGCTTGTTTGTTTACCATGCCGAAGAAGTCGGGTCAGGTAATGACACGGATATTTTGTTTCAAAAAATGGAACACAAACTTCTGACGGTGATTATGTACCCAGCCATGATTTCAACATGGATATTCGGCCTGCTGCTGGTATTCACGCCAGGAATAGTCGGATGGTCGTTTATCTGGCCGTGGACAAAATTGGTGGCAGTTCTAGGAATGACCTGGATGCATTATTGGTTATGGCTAAGAAAGGCGGATTTTGCCGCAGGAACGAACAAACTTTCCGGCCGAAAATATCGAATGATGAACGAGGTCCCGACGCTCTTGATGATCGTTATTGTTTTGTCAGTGATCTTGAAGTTCTAAGAGTGATTGACTCGCAAGCTTCCCGCAATTACTTAGCATCCAGGCAGGCCGTCCGGCCATGAGCCGTTTCCCAATCCCAACATGACAGCGCCAATTGCGCCGTTTGAAAGTTTTTGAATGTCCCAAGATCGTCTGAACCTGTCCGCGCTTAAATCCCAAAGCCCAAAAGATCTTTTAGCTATGGCTGAAGAACTGGAAATCGAAAACGCCTCGACCATGCGAAAAGGCGAAATGATGTTTTCGATCCTTAAGGAAAGAGCCGAGGATGAATGGGTAATTGGCGGCGAAGGTGTGCTGGAAGTTTTGCAGGACGGCTTTGGTTTCCTACGCTCACCGGCAGCAAATTACCTGCCTGGTCCGGATGACATCTATGTTTCCCCGGATATGATCCGACAGTATTCCCTGCGAACGGGCGATACCATTGAAGGCATCATGGATGCGCCCGGTGAAAACGAAAACTACTTTGCCATCACCAAAGTTGAACAGATCAATTTCGGGACTCCCGATCAGGCCAAACACAAGGTTGCCTTTGAAAACCTGACACCACTATATCCTGATGAACGGCTGATAATGGAAGTTCCTGATCCGACCATAAAGGATAAAACGGCGCGGGTAATTGACCTTGTAGCACCTGTCGGCAAAGGTCAGCGTTGTCTGATCGTGGCACCACCACGCACCGGTAAAACCGTCATTCTGCAAAACATCGCAAACTCGATCGCGCAAAATCATCCGGAATGTTACCTGATCGTGCTGCTGATTGATGAACGTCCTGAAGAGGTCACCGATATGCAACGCTCGGTCAAAGGCGAGGTTGTCTCATCGACTTTTGATGAACCTGCTACCCGTCACGTAGCTGTGTCAGAGATGGTGATTGAAAAAGCCAAACGCCTGGTCGAACATAAACGCGATGTTGTTATCTTGCTTGATAGCATCACGCGCCTTGGGCGCGCCTTTAACACTACTGTGCCGTCCTCGGGTAAGGTACTGACCGGCGGGGTCGATGCCAACGCTCTGCAACGCCCCAAGCGCTTCTTTGGCGCGGCGCGTAACATAGAAGAGGGTGGCAGCCTGACCATTATCGCGACCGCGCTGATCGAAACCGGGAGCCGTATGGACGAGGTTATCTTTGAAGAGGTCACAGGCACGGGTAACAGCGAGATTGTTCTCGATCGTAAAGTCGCTGACAAACGCGTCTTCCCGGCGATGGATATCCTCAAGTCCGGCACCCGTAAGGAAGAACTGTTGGTCGATGCCAAGAACCTGCAGAAAACCTTTGTTCTGCGCCGTATTCTGAACCCGATGGGAACAACGGACGCAATCGAATTCCTCTTGTCTAAGCTCAAGCAAACAAAGACCAATGACGAGTTCTTTGATTCGATGAACACATAACTTATTGTTTAACAACAACGGGTTAGCGCGATGGATACAATTTTTGCTCTGGCCACGGCACGCGGAAAGTCCGGCGTTGGTATCGTTCGGATCTCAGGCGCGCAATCGCGTAACGTATTAAAGAAGTTGTGTGGCGACGTGCCTGCGTCGCACAAAGCCTCGCTGCGGTTTTTAAAAGACGCTGACGGCGAGGTTTTGGATCAGGCGCTTGTTTTGTTCTTTGTGTCACCGAACAGCTTTACCGGCGAGGATGTTGTCGAACTGCATTTGCACGGCAGCATCGCGGTTGAAAATGCTGTTCTGAACAGATTGGCGACAATGCCAGGTCTGCGCCACGGTGAAGCAGGCGAGTTTACTCGGCGTGCCCTAGAAAACAACCGCCTTGATCTTGCGCAGGTCGAAGGCCTGGCCGATCTGATTGAGGCGGAAACAGAAGTGCAACGCAAGCAAGCTATGCGCGTTTTCTCGGGTGGGCTGGGCGAGAAGGTGACGAAGTGGCGCGCGCAAGCCATACGCGCCGCGGCCTTGTTGGAAGCGACAATAGATTTTGCAGACGAGGACGTGCCTGAAGACGTGACAGGTGAGGTTATGGAACTGATTGCCGACTTGAATGCAGACCTGACAAAGGAAAGTGAAGGCAGCAAGGTAAGTGAACGTATCCGCGAGGGTTTTGAGGTTGCAATTGTCGGAGCACCAAATGTTGGAAAATCAACCCTTCTGAATGCGCTGGCAGGGCGAGAGGCAGCGATCACATCGCAATACGCCGGGACAACCCGCGATGTAATCGAGGTTCGGATGGACCTGAATGGTCTGCCCGTTACTTTTCTTGATACAGCCGGCCTGCGGGAAACTGGCGATCATGTCGAAAAAATTGGAGTTCAGCGAGCCGTCCAGCGCGCTGAGGAAGCTGACCTCAGGATTTTTCTTGTCGAAAACGATGAACTGCCTGAATGGCTTGAGCTGGGTGAAGGTGATATCGTCATTGAGGCTAAGTCGGACATTCGAGAAGCCAGAAATGAAGGGGTTTCAGGCCTCACCGGAAAAGGTGTAAGCAAACTGATTTCGAGGATCGTAAAGGTACTGGAGGGGCGGGCAAAGCTGTCGCAAACAGCAATCCGCGCCCGCCACCGCGTTGCTATTGACCGGGCTTTTGTGGCATTCGCTCTGGCGGGAAATGAGTTGGAGGTTGGGTTGGACCGCTTAGAACTCGCGGCAGAAGAGTTAAGGACGGGAATTCGAGCCCTTGATTCCCTAATCGGACGTGTCGATGTAGAGGATCTGCTGGATGAAATTTTTTCCAGCTTCTGTCTGGGAAAGTAGGAGTGTTTCACGTGAAACAATCTGATTTTGACGTTGTTGTTGTTGGCGCTGGTCATGCCGGAGTTGAGGCGGCGCTTGCTTCCACCCGCCTTGGCGCGCGTACAGCCCTGATCACCCTACGCCGCGCCGATATCGGCGTCATGTCCTGTAATCCAGCGATTGGCGGGCTAGGCAAAGGGCACTTGGTTCGCGAAATAGATGCACTTGACGGGGCGATGGGACGCCTTGCGGATGCGGCGGGTATTCAGTTTCGCTTGTTAAACCGGAGAAAAGGCCCTGCGGTCCAAGGCCCACGCGCCCAGGCCGATCGTCAGGAATATGCCCGCGCCTCTCAGCATGAAATCGCAAAAGCGCCGCTGCTAGAACAGATTATCGGTGAAGTGACAGATCTGATTATGGACGGCGATAAGGTCAGCGGGATTAAACTGGCAGATGAAAGCGAGGTTCGCTCAAACGCAGTCATTTTGACCACCGGAACCTTTTTGCGCGGGACCATTCATATTGGGCAGAAACGTCAAGCTGGTGGGCGCATAGGTGATCGACCCTCTATCAAGCTTGCTGAAAGGCTGGACGGCTTTGGTTTACCTTTGGGACGCCTGAAAACCGGCACCCCACCGCGGCTGGACACACGAAGTATCAATTGGGATGTCCTCGAACTGCAACCAGGTGATGATGCACCTGAGATGTTTTCTTTTCTTTCGGATGCGCCAAAGCTCAAGCAAATCTCCTGTGGAATTACCCACACAAACGAAATTACGCATCAGATTATCCAGGATAATCTCCAACTTTCCGCGATGTATAGCGGGCAGATAGGTGGGGTAGGCCCGCGTTATTGCCCGTCAATTGAAGACAAGGTTGTGCGGTTCGCTGACAAGACGTCACATCAGATTTTCCTGGAACCAGAGGGGCTTAGCACCAATTCGGTATATCCGAACGGTATCTCCACGTCTTTACCGCTGGATGTACAGTTAGACTATGTACACTCAATTAGGGGGCTTGAAGCGGCAAAAATTCTGCAACCTGGCTACGCCATAGAATATGATTATGTTGACCCGCGCGCGCTCAGCACTACCCTCGAGGTTGAGGCGGTGCCTAACCTGTACCTCGGTGGTCAGATCAACGGCACCACTGGATACGAAGAGGCCGCCGCGCAGGGTCTCGCCGCTGGATTAAGTGCGGCCAGTCAAGCGCTGGGCAAAGACCCGGTGCAGTTTTCCCGCATGTCATCCTATATTGGCGTCATGATTGATGATCTTGTTACGCGCGGCGTAAGCGAGCCCTATCGCATGTTCACTTCACGCGCCGAATTTCGCCTGTCTTTGCGGGCTGACAACGCAGACCAGCGCCTGACACCTATGGGAATTTCAATTGGGTGTGTGGGTGAGAAAAGAAGGGATGCTTTCGGAGCAAAGGCCAAAGATCTCGATAATGCTCAGAAAAAGTTAAAGGAAAAAACCTTTACACCACAAGAGGTTACCGGGGCAGGCATAACGGTTCGCATGGACGGGACACGACGCACCTTGTATGAGCTGCTTGCGTTTCCCGATGTAGGATTTGCAAATATCCTTGAGCTGGCGCCGGAGCTCGCGTCGATCTCCCCTCCAATCCAGAGTCAAATTGCGAAAGATGCCCTCTATTCGAACTACATTAAACGTCAGGCGATGGATGTTGAGGCGCTAAAAAGAGATGAGGCGCTGAGTATTCCTGAGGACTTGGTTTATACCAAAATGCCGGGCTTATCGAACGAAATTGCTGAGAAACTTCAGCGCGCTAGGCCAAGAACACTGGCTCAGGCGAGCCGGGTAGAGGGGGTAACACCAGCTGCTTTGACATTGATTCTTGGCCGCATTCGCCAGGACGAACGAAAGAAGCGGGCATGAGCAGCGAGCTAGCGGGGCGCACCTCGTTCCTCGCCGCAACCAATGTTTCACGTGAAACAATGGTGAAGCTGGATCAATACGCCGCGCTCCTGAAAAAATGGAACAAAGCAATAAACCTTGTGGCGCCCGGAACTTTGCCTGACCTCTGGACCCGGCATTTCCTCGACAGCGCGCAATTGCTGGATCTAGCGCCTGCGGGAACCAAAACCTGGGCTGACATGGGAAGCGGGGGGGGCTTCCCCGGCATGGTAATTGCCTGCATGGCGCCCGATATTCGCGTTACCTGCATAGAAAGCGACCAGCGAAAGGCCACATTCCTGCAAACACTTGTGCGCGAACTTGATCTGAGCGTGCAGGTAATGGTGGGGCGCGTTGAGCACACGGACCCTTGCAAGGCCGACATCATCTCGGCGCGCGCGCTAGCACCGGTTGAGAAATTGCTGGAATATGCCGAAATACACCTTAAAAAGGGCGGTACGGCCATATTTTTGAAGGGTGCAACGCATTTACGTGAGATCGACGAGGCCCGCGCCAAATGGTCGTTTGACATCAGGGTCCATCCAAGCAACACAGAAAACGAAGGCGCAGTTTTGATCCTTGGAGATATCAGGCGTGAATGATCCGACGCGGGCAAGGCCCCCAAAAATTATCGCAATAACCAACCAAAAGGGCGGTGTGGGCAAAACCACCACCGCGATCAACCTTGGCGCAGCCTTGGCGGGCGAGGGGCAAAAGGTATTGCTTGTCGATCTTGATCCCCAGGGCAACGCGTCAACTGGATTGGGTATCGACGCCGAAAACCGCGACTTCACCACCTATGATCTTTTGCTGGATGAGGCGCCGCTTGGGGACGTGATTCACGCGACTGACATCGAAAATCTGTCGATTTCTCCGGCAACGACCGATCTGTCTTCTGCTGATATCGAGCTGGTTTCAAACGAAAAACGCTCGTTTTTACTGCATGACGCTTTGCGCCAACCAGCAATTGACGCCTATGGGTTTGACTATATCCTAATCGATTGCCCGCCATCACTGAACATTCTGACGGTAAATGCGATGGTCGCCGCCCATTCTGTTCTGGTTCCCCTGCAAAGCGAATTTTTCGCACTCGAAGGCTTGTCCCAGCTTATGCTGACCGTACGCGAGGTGCGCCAGACCGCAAACTCACGCCTTCGGATCGAAGGCATTGTTCTGACCATGTATGACAAGCGTAACAATCTTTCCCAACAGGTCGAGGCGGATGCGCGTGAAAACCTTGGTGAGCTTGTGTTTAAGACCATAATTCCGCGCAATGTCCGGGTAAGCGAAGCGCCCTCTTACGCTTTGCCGGTTTTAAGTTATGATCCGGCCTCGAAGGGTAGTATTGCTTACCGGGAATTGGCAAAAGAATTGATGGCGGCGGTTTAGGAGGCTGAAATGGCAGCAAGGAAAAAGACAGGGTTGGGTCGCGGACTTTCGGCGCTAATGGCGGACGTTGTGGCTGAGGAACCTCAGTTAGATGGCTCAACGGCCCGCAAAACGGATCAGCTCATTGCTATCGACAAAATCCACCCAAACCCAGACCAGCCCAGGCGGACATTTAGCCAAAGCGATCTGGATGAATTAGCTGCGTCGATCCGGGAAAAGGGCATTATTCAACCACTCATTTTGCGTAGTAATCCAACAGAAACAGGGGCTTACGAGATTGTAGCGGGTGAGAGGC
>JAAEUB010000375.1 GCA_024227755.1 Paracoccaceae bacterium
GATCGAGGGCGAAATCTCGGAAGGAACTTTCCGGGCACCAAACACCGAAATTAGCGGTCTGGAGGCCCCCAATGGCAATGCCACCATTGGGTTTAGGGCCGAAGATGCGAGCGTTGTTCAATCGGGCGGTCAGATCAGCGCACCGATCTACACAATGGAGCTGCTGGGCGATGCCACCATGGTTTCGGTCCGCATCGGCGGGTCCCTTGTTCAGGTCAAGGCCGACAAAACCTACAGGATTAAGATTGGTGACCCGGTCTCGATCGGTGTTTCCAAGGATTACTGCCACCTGTTTGACAGCCAAACAGGTGCACGCATTGGGGCCTAACGGCCCGCAAAACCCGCTACGAACGGGATAACCCAGGGTGCGACCTTCGAATATGCACCCAACCAAATCAGGGAGTGAAACCAAATGTTTCTGAAAAAGGTGGCGCTAGCCAGCGCTATGGCATTGATGAGTGGGCAGGCATTCGCAGCGTGCGAAATCTCTGCCCGCGTCAATATTATTGGCAACGAATTTGCGGCGATCCAGACCGTAGGTGCGGGGGCCCAAGAATGCACCGGTGCCGATGTAACCACAAACCTTACGGCCAATCATAATGAGATCAACCTCGAGGGTATGAGCGGAAATCCTTCGGAATACACATCGGCCATCGTCGCCAACAGTTCGATCGTTAAGATGATGAACGAAGACGTCATCCGCCCGCTTGATGACTTCGTCGCCAAACATGGCGGCGATTTGCAGAAAAGCCAGCTGATCACCATCGACGGCAAAGTGATGGCCGTGGCCTTCATGGCAAATGCCCAGCATCTGATGTATCGCAAGGATATTCTCGAGCAGGCTGGCGTCGAAGTGCCAACCACCTACGAGGAAATGCTGGACGTTGCCAAAGCGATCCGCGACCAGGGTATCGTCGAAAATCCGGTTGGCGGCGCATACGCTGCAGGCTGGAACCTCGGCCAGGAGTTCAACAACATATTCCTTGGCTATGGCGGGTCGTTCTTCAAGCCCGGCACGGCTGAACCCAATGTGAACACCGAAGCCGGGGTCAAGACGCTTAACATGATGAAAGCGTTGACTGAATA
>JAAEUB010000376.1 GCA_024227755.1 Paracoccaceae bacterium
CCTTCGGCGGTTAAGGGGTTGATGACCACCCCGCTGTCATGCACGTTATAAATTTCGTTGATCTTGACCCCGCAGGTGGGGACATCCACCTCCAGATCCACAAAGGTGCACCCAAAGGATGGTGCATTGGTACGGGTCTTGTAGCTGACCTCGGCCGTGATCTGACCGCCGCGATTCTTATCGTAATAGGCGTCCATTGCAACGTCCTGCACGCTCATCATCGCTGTTTCGGGGGTCCGGGCGACGACGATTTTGCCATCTTCAATATCGAGATCTGAGGGATTCATCCCGGTGATGACACCGGCGTAGTCCAGAATCTTTCCTTTGAGCTGCCGGGCGGCACGCATCACCGCCTGACCGCCCACATAGGTCTGGCGCGAAGCATAAGCCCCGGTGTCGAAGGGAGTGCCGTCAGTATCCTGAGTAGAGACAACGTTTACCTCGGCAAAGGGTAGGCCGAGGGTTTCCGCTGCCATTTGAGCAAAAACCGTATCCGCGCCCTGACCGATCTCAGTTACCCCCATATGCAGGTACACCGATCCGTCCTGATTTAAAATGATTCGGGCGCTGGAAGCCTCCACACAGACCGGATAGGTACCTGAGCCGTAGCTGAAGCAAGCCACTCCCAGGCCGCGCCGGATCGGTCCGCTCTGTGACGTGGGCCAAGCGGCACGCTTCTTTTTCCACTCAATCAGCTGTTCCCCTTTTTCAATACACTCCACCAGCCCGGCCGTCAGTATAGGTCGCTTACCGATCCGGTTCATGTCGCCGGGCCTGACCGCATTCTTGAGCCGAAATTCCACGGAATCCATGCCCAGGGCGCGCGCGGCTTCTTCCATGATGCAATCGACGGCGTAGGTCATCTGGGGCGAGCCATAGCCTCGCATCGCGCCGGCCGCCGGAAAGTTGCCGTAAATGGTCCGGGCCTGACAGCGGTAGACCGCCCGCGGATACATAAAGTGCGCTTTGGCGGCGCCCGCGGATACGATGGAATGGCCGTGGGAGGCATAGGCACCCGTGTTCGAGAGCGCATCGAAATTGATTAGCTTGACGGTGCCGTCCTTTTGCACTCCCAGTTGCATTTGGACCCGGAAAGGATGGCGTACCCGGGTGC
>JAAEUB010000377.1 GCA_024227755.1 Paracoccaceae bacterium
CCGCCGACGGTATTCTGGCCGTTGGCACCTTGCGTATCGAGGCCTTGTTTGCCGCCCAGCCGCGAATGCCGCAACGCGTCTTACGCTATGAACACCGCGATGGTTGGCTGCGCGGCTTGTCCATATCACTGACCGCCGAAGGCGAGCTTACGCTTGAGATGCGGCAGGGTGACGCGGTGTCGTGCGCGCGCCTGAATATAACGGTGCCGCCAATCGAGACGCGGCTGAGGATCAGTTATTCCTGGAATGCACCGGGGCGACATGCGGTGTTGACGGTTGAAAATCTGGACCAGGAACTGTTGCATCAGGCCGAGTTCAGCGCCCCCCTGCCCCTGCCTTTGGGCGATGCGCGTGAAATAATCCGCAACTCTCCAGCCACCCGCATCGGGCGCGACACTCGCTTCATTGCCCTGTCTGACAAGGTCGAGCCGGTTGGCCTGACCCTTGGTGTCGCCAAAGGAACGCCGGTCGAGACCCCTTCGGGACCACAATTCATCGAACGTTTGCGGTTGGGCGATGAAGTAGTGACCATTTCGGGCGCGGTACTGCCGGTTCGATGGATCATCAAGCGTGAGGTACCTTTGCTGGGCCGGTTTCGCCCGGTGCGCCTGCGCGCACCCTATTTCGGCCTGACCCGCGATATTTTGACAGCACCAGATCATCGCGTGATGGTCACCGGCGCGGATGCGGAATATCTGTTTGGCGAAACCAGCGTTTTGGTAGAGGCACGCCACCTGGTCGACGGCAAGTCGGTGCGCCGCGAAAGCCCGGCACGCACGACGCTTTGGTATTACCATGTGCTTTTGGATGGCCACGAATGCATGAAATACGCCGGCCTTTGGGGGGAAAGCCTGTTTGTCGGTTCGATCGGACGCTGTGTGGACATGATAGGAACAACGGCATTGTCAGAAATGCCGTTTGCGGCAATTCCTCGTCACACGCGCTTTGCCCTGCCAATCCTGTCTGGCTTAGAGGCGCGGACATTAGCAATGTCACTTAGCGCATAGGATCAGTATTCAAGCGCTGTTGTCACGGCCTGGGCAAGTCCCTGCGGGTGCTGGCAGACCACATCAGCGCAGGCGCGTTCCTCGTCATTGCCATAGCCCCATGTCACCGCAACCGATGCCATACCGACCGCCTTCGCTGCATCATAATCATGGTGCCGGTCGCCGATCATCACGCATCCGGCCGCATCTTGCCGCAGTATTTCCAGTGCAAAGGCCAAAAGCTCACCCTTGTTGTTGCGGGTGCCGTCAAGCTCGGGCCCGAACTCATGGTCAAGGAAGGGCGCCAGGCCGAAATGCGCGGTGATCAGTCTGGCATAGGCATGCGGTTTGGCTGTGGCCAGATGCAGGATATGACCCGCATCCTTTAGCGCCTTCAATGCCTCGGGAATGCCGGTATAGACATGGTTTTGATATAACCCGGTATCGGTGTAGCGGACCCTGTAAAGGCGCAGTGCCTCTTCAGGGTCAGGTGCACCCAGCCGGGCGAAACTGTCGACCAGCGCCGGACCAATCACCCAATCAAGGTTGTCCGGCACCTCCAGGCCCAGTTCCGCAAGGGCGTAGGAAAAGGCGTTGCTGATGCCAAGCCTGGGGTCAGTCAGGGTGCCGTCGAGATCAAGGAAAACAATTGCCATGTCAGTCTTCGTAAAGTGGCGTCATCTGGGCGATAATCACCGCGTTTTCCGCCAGGGCGCGATCCATCAGGGCGCGTTCTTCCTCTGGAATGTCGTGACCTTCGGCAAGCCGCTCCTCCAGCGTGCCGTAGCCAGACACATCCAGCGGCGCAAGGCCTGCCTGTTTCAGCACCACCACGGTTTCGCGCACCGCTTCGCCTTCGTCTACACCGGTGGCGTAACAGACCATCGCCGCCCCGGTCGCGCCTTTGGGCAATCCGTCTTCTTCTTTGCGGCCGACCTGAACCAGCAGAGTAAAGACCTGCTGGCGCGAGGGTTTTTTGGGTTTATCCGTCATGCCCCGCCCATATCGGTGGAATTGCTTGGGATCAAGTGAGCCAGCTCGTAAAGGCGAATGTTTCATATCAACGACGGGTTTTGGAAATCCTGCTAAAATGCTCGCAGGAGGATATGTTATGTCTATGATATCTAGGATATTGTATTTTA
>JAAEUB010000378.1 GCA_024227755.1 Paracoccaceae bacterium
ATATTTCCTGAGCAAATGATAATTTGACTTCGTGTCACATATCCGCCGGTGTGAGTATTCAGCCAAGCGAAATTGTGGGCAATTTGTTGTTGGCTTTGTCCCCGTTTTGAAGAGCGGGCCGCAAAGTCAAAAAAAACAGGACGTGTGACCAGATATAATGTTTATCTCCTGTAATGGTCTGCCCGGCTATCTGAAGTCGGTGATTCGAACGGGAATACTTCGCGGCTGGGCCGGCTCAATGCAGGGGGGAAGATGTCATTTGACTACGTTATAGTTGGCGGTGGTTCGGCGGGGTCAACTCTGGCGGCGCGTTTATCGGAAGATCCAGATGTTAGGGTTTGCCTGCTTGAGGCGGGTGGTGGTGGCACCAACATCCTTTTGCGTGCACCTGCTGCGGTGGTCGCGGTACTGCCGGGGTACGGTAAGTTGTTCAACTGGGCCTATAACACCTTGCCTCAACCGGGATTGAACGGGCGCAGGGGTTATCAGCCGCGTGGCCGGGTGCTGGGTGGCTCCAGTGCCATCAACGCCATGCTCTATATACGTGGACACAAAACAGACTATGACGACTGGGCCAATCTGGGGAACGATGGCTGGTCCTGGGATGAGGTGTTACCGTATTTTTGCCGCAGCGAGAATAATCAACGCGGCGCGGATGCTTTCCACGGCAATGCAGGACCGTTGCAGGTATCGGACCAGAAGGAACCGCGCCCGATTACCCACGCTTTCGTCAAGGCCGCGACCCAGATGCAGCATCGTATGCGGGAAGATTTCAACACCGGTGAAAACGAAGGTGTTGGACTTTTTCAGGTCACCCAGTTTCACCGGCAGGCCAAAAACGGCGAGCGGTGTTCGGCTGCGACAGGGTATCTGTTTCCGGCGATGGATCGACCTAACCTGCAGGTGATCACCAGGGCCCATGCCACTAAAATCCTGTTCGAAGGCAAGCGGGCCACTGGCGTAGCTTACCGGCAGGGCAAGTTTGACAAGACGGTGATGGCCGCGCGCGAAGTGATCTTGTGCGGAGGCACTTTCAACTCGCCACAATTACTACAGCTTTCGGGGATTGGACGGCCCGAGGATATTCGCCAGCATGGTATCGAAATGGTGCACGAATTGCCGGGGGTCGGGCAGAACCTGCAGGACCATCTGGATTTCATCCTCGGCTATAAATCCAAGGACAAGGATAACTTTGGTATCGGTCTGGCGGGGAGTATCAACCTGACCAAACATATCCTCAGATGGCGAAAAAGCGGTACGGGCATGGTTGCCACACCATTTGCCGAAGGTGCCGCTTTTCTTAAAACCGACCCGTCGCTCAATCGCCCCGACATTCAATTGCATTTCGTCATCTCTATCATAGATAACCATGCGAAAAGGCTGCATTTGGGTTACGGCTTTTCCTGCCATATCTGTGCCCTGCGCCCATTTAGCCGTGGCGAGGTATTCCTGCAAAGCGGTGACCCGATGGCCGAGCCCGGGATTGACCCAAAATTCCTGTCGGATCCGCGTGATCTGGAAACGACGATCAAGGGCGCAAAGGTGACCCGTGATATCCTGAATGCGCCAGCTTTAGAGGCATTTCGCCATAAAGAGCTGTTTGGGATCAAGAATGATATGACGGACGCGGAATGGGAGGAGAATATTCGCAGGCGCGCCGACACCATTTATCACCCGGTAGGCACCTGCAAGATGGGGGTGGATGACATGGCTGTGGTTGATCCGGAGTTGCGAGTGCGCGGGCTTGATGCTCTGCGCGTGGTCGATGCCTCGGTGATGCCGACGCTGATTGGTGGCAACACCAATGCCCCTACCATTATGATTTCTGAGAAAGCTGCGGACATGATCCGTGGGATCAAAGCGCCGGTAACGTCGGTTTGATAGGGAGAGAGACATGAATGGTTCAATGATGTTTCAACAGATGACTATCGGGTCAATGATTGATCACGCGGCCCGATATCATTGCCAGGGCGAGGTTGTTTCGGTTGAAACCACTGGAGGAACAGAGCGCTCAAACTGGGGTGAGGTAGCGCGGGGCGCCAGAAAACTAGCCTCGGCATTGGGCAAGCTGGGGGTTGAGCAAGGTGCCCGTTGTGCCACCATCGCCTGGAATAATCGCAGGCATCTGGAGATTTATTTCGGTGTTGCGGGTGGTGGTATGGTTTGCCACACGATCAACCCGCGTCTAACGCCGCAACAGCTTGTTTTTATCGTGAACCATGCCGAGGATAAGGTGCTGTTTCTGGATAAGACTTTTCTGGGATTTGCCACCACACTGGGCGAGCATTTCAAAAGCGTGGATCATGTTGTGCTGATGGGGCCACGTGACGAAGAAGCCGCAGCCTTGGTCGATGGGCTGTTGTTTTATGACGAGTTGGTCGCCACTGGCGATGATGACTATTGCTGGCCAGACATAGCTGAAACCACACCGTCCTCCTTGTGTTACACGTCAGGCACAACCGGGCACCCGAAGGGGGTGCAATATACCCACCGCTCAACCGTCCTGCATACGCTGGGCGTAAATCAGCCGGACGGCATTGCAATCGCCGCCAGAGATACGGTTATGCCGGTGGTGCCGATGTTTCATGTCAATGCATGGGGCGTTCCTTATATTGCCGCGACCGTGGGCTGCAAATTGGTGCTTCCCGGGCCGGGTCTGGATGGTGACAGTCTGGTTGAACTCATTGACGGTGAAAAGGTAACACTGGCGCTGGGGGTGCCGACAATCTGGCTTGGACTGCTTGACGCGCTGGAAGCAAAGGGCTCGACAGCCCCCAGCCTTGAGAGGACGCTTATCGGCGGCGCGGCCCTGCCTCCCTATATGTTTATGGCGTTTCGGGAAAAATACGGCGTCGATGCAATTCACGGATGGGGCATGACGGAAACCAGCCCCGTGGCAACGGCCAATCAGCTTTTGCAAAAACACATGCCGTTAAGTGCCGAAGAACAGACAAGTGTGCGCCTGTGTCAGGGCCGGGCTATGTGGGGGGTCGAGCTTCGCGTGATCGATGGGGCGGGCAAGGTTTTGCCCAATGATGGCAATGCGCAGGGTAACCTGCAAATCCGCGGCCATTGGATCATCGATGCGTATTTCGGGGCTGATGAAAGTGCACTGACCCCGGACGGCTGGTTTGATACCGGCGATGTGGCGATGATTGACGCAGATGGCTTTCTGGTCATCCGCGATCGCTCAAAGGACATCATCAAGTCGGGCGGCGAATGGATTTCGACGGTCGAGCTGGAAAATATCGCTGTCAGCCATCCTGCCATTGCCAATGCCGCCGCCATTGCCGCAACCCACCAAAAATGGGGCGAACGTCCGGTGGTGATCGCGGTGACAGCCGAAGGGGAAGAGGTGTCCGAGGCAGAAGTGCTTTCCTCATATGTCGGCAAAGTCGCCAAATGGCAGGTGCCCGACAAGGTGATCTTTGTCGACGCCCTGCCGCTTGGGGCGACCGGTAAGGTGCTTAAAACCAAGTTGCGTGAAGAGTTCGGTAAGGTGTTGATTAAAGGGAATTAAGATGGCTATCGCAAAGAGCAAGCCCGCCCCGGACATGGCGGAAATGGACGCAGCACTTGCGGATCTGTCCAATGGCAAAGACGTCTGGGCACGGACATCTATTGCAGAGCGCATCGCAATATTAGATCAGATCAAAGATGCGCTTTTGTTGGTTTCTGATGTTTGGGTCGAATTGGCCACCAGAAAAAAGCAAATCCCCGCCTGGTCACCGTTGGCGGGCGAGGAGTGGATGTCAGGTCCTTATGCGGTGATGTCGGCCTGTAACGGTTTGATCGCCACACTAAGCCAAATGGAAGGCAAGGCCTTTCTTGGGCACCTAAAAACCCGCCAGACAACCACAGGTCAGCTTGCCGTGAAAGTAGCGCCACACACAATCTGGGATCACCTTCTGATGTCTGGCGTAAAGGCCGAGGTCTGGATGGAGAAAAGCATTAACAAGGCTAATCTGGCTGCAAACACTGCCAGCGCATACGACATTTCGGCGGATCAGCGACAGGGCAGGATCGCACTGGTGCTGGGGGCCGGAAATATTGCCGCCATCGCGCCACTGGATTGTTTTCACAAGCTTTTCCATGAGCATCAGGTGGTGCTATTGAAAATGAACCCGGTGAATGATTATTTGGCCGAAGTGTTGCGGATGGCGCTAAAGCCGCTCATCGACCGGGACGCTTTACGCATTGTCACAGGTGGTGCCGAAGTCGGTGAATACCTGACCGGTCACCCAAAGGTGGAAGAACTGCATATCACCGGCGCGGGCGACACCCATGATGCGATCATCTGGGGGCCGGGTGAGGAAGGGCGCGCCAACAAGGCCGCCGGCACGCCCAAAAACACCCGTCGCATCACCTCGGAACTGGGTGCGGTTTGCCCGACCATTGTCGTGCCCGGTCCTTGGACACCCGCCGATATTCAGTTTCAGGCAGAACATATCGCCACG
>JAAEUB010000379.1 GCA_024227755.1 Paracoccaceae bacterium
AGGCGGAGAAGACAAGTCCCGATATGGCACCGATAAAATGTCCAAGATCAAACAAATCGCGTCGGGACGGTTTGGGGTGACACCCCATTACCTGGTAAACGCTGAAGTTTTGCAAATCAAGATCGCGCAGGGCGCCAAACCCGGAGAAGGTGGTCAGCTTCCCGGCAAAAAGGTCAATGACCTGATCGCAACCCTGCGCCACTCAAGCGCCGGTGTTACCCTGATCTCTCCACCACCCCATCACGACATTTATTCCATCGAAGACCTGGCCCAGTTGATATTTGATCTGAAGCAGGTTAATCCAACTGCCCTGGTCTCCGTCAAACTGGTTTCCGAGGCCGGTGTCGGCACCATAGCGGCTGGCGTAACCAAAGCCTACGCCGATCTGATCACGATTGCTGGCTATGATGGGGGCACCGGAGCCAGCCCGTTAACTTCGGTCAAATATGCCGGCTCTCCATGGGAACTCGGTCTCACCGAAACCCATCAGGTATTACGCGCCAACAACCTGCGCGACAAGGTGCGCATCCAGGCAGATGGGGGCTTAAAAACGGGCCTCGATGTAGTCAAAGCCGCCATTCTGGGTGCCGAAAGTTTTGGTTTTGGCACCGGGCCGATGATTGCGATGGGCTGTAAATATCTACGCATCTGCCATTTAAACAATTGCGCTACCGGTATCGCCACCCAGAATTCCACATTACGGAAAGTGCATTTCACCGGAAATGTCGACAAGGTGAAAAACTATTTTCGTTTTATCGCCCAGGAAGTACGTGAAATTCTCGCCTCTCTGGGAGCCCGAAAACTCTCGGACATCATTGGACAAACCGAACAACTGGAAATGATCGAAGCCAATACCTCGCGTAAGAACAGGTTAAACCTCGAACCTCTCCTGTCGGATGGAGGTCTTGACAGGAAATTACCTCAATATTGCCTTGAGCCCAGCAATGCCCCCTTTGACAAGGGCGAACTGGCTGAACAAATGCTCACCGACTGTTTGCCAGCCATCCAAAACCTCAGCGGAGGAGAATTCAGCTATGAACTGAAAAATATTCATCGCTCCATTGGCGCTCGCCTGTCCGGTGAAATCGCCAGAGTTCATGGTGATACCGGCATGGGTGACCACCCCATTATTCTGAACCTGCGTGGAACGGCAGGGCAAAGTTTTGGTGTGTGGAATGCAAAGGGGTTGCATATGAACCTGAAGGGGGATGCCAATGATTATGTCTGCAAGGGGATGGCCGGAGGCCGTGTCGTCATTTCACCTCCTGATAACAGCCACTTCAAAACCCAGGAAGCGACTATTATTGGCAATACCTGCCTGTATGGCGCGACCGGAGGTCGTCTGTTTGCGGCCGGGCTGGCGGGTGAGCGATTCGCGGTACGCAACTCGGGGGCGCGCGCGGTTACCGAAGGTATCGGCGATCATGGCTGTGAATATATGACCGGCGGGATTGTCACCGTGCTGGGGCGTACGGGACTTAATTTTGGCGCCGGC
>JAAEUB010000380.1 GCA_024227755.1 Paracoccaceae bacterium
TGGGCGGCATTTCATCCCGGCGAATACGCGGTCCATTTTGACATTTTTGCGCCGCTGACCCTCGCCAACTTTCGCGAAGCCTTGTCCCAGGCACCGTTTCTTCGCTATGCGCTCAATACTTTTATTCTGGTTTCCACGATTCTAACTGCCCAACTTGTGATTTGCACGCTGGCAGCCTATGCCTTTGCCCGATACCGATTCTACGGCAGTGATATCGCCTTTGCCCTGGTTCTCGTCCAGTTGATGATTACACCGGAAATCCTGATCGTTGAGAACTATGGCACCCTGGCGCGCTTCGAACTCATCGATACAATTCTGGGGATCGGTTTGCCTTACATGGCCAGCGCCTTCGGCATTTTCCTCTTGCGCCAGGCATTTAAATCGACACCTAAGGAACTCGAAGAAGCAGCACGGTTGGAGGGCTGCGGCGTCTTCGGTGTCTTATGGCGGGTATATGTGCCCTTGGCGCGCCCGACCTATCTGGCCTATGGGCTGGTCTCCATCAGCCACCACTGGAACAATTTCCTGTGGCCCCTGGTCGTGACCAACTCGGTGGAGACCCGACCGTTGACGGTTGGATTGGGCATCTTCGGCGCCCCGGAATCCGGCGTGGACTGGTCTATCATCACCGCGGCCACTTTGATGTCCGTCGCCCCCCTGCTGATTGCCTTTCTGCTGTTCCAAAGGCAATTCGTACAGTCCTTCATGCACGCAGGCATTAAATAGCTTGTAACCGTTCACGGGTTCAGGGTCAGCCCAGCCGCCGGCCAAAAA
>JAAEUB010000381.1 GCA_024227755.1 Paracoccaceae bacterium
CGCCCGAGGGGGGTGTGGGCCATGGCCGGGCGGGCCCGCGGGGTGAGATCGCGCGGCTCCTGGTCGATGTGCAGGAATTTCGGGTGCTCCGTCATCAGAAAGCCTGGAGAAATGGCATTCACACGAATACCGACATGCGCCAGATGCACCGCCAGCCAGCGGGTAAAGTTGCTGACCGCCGCTTTAGCGGCCGAATAGGCGGCAACCTTGGTCAGTGGTGTCAACGCACTCATGGAAGATATGTTTAACACCGTGCCGGCATGCTTGGGCTTGGACATCATGCCCCGGGCGAAGATTTTGGTCGGCAGGAATGTCCCCATGAAATTCAAATCAAAGACCCTGCGAAACCCTTCAAGTTCCAGATCAAAAAGACTCCTGATATCCGGATTGCCAATATCCTCGAACTCCATAAACGCCTTGCCGGTACTGCCTTTGGGATGATTGCCGCCGGCACCGTTGATCAGAATATCGGGGGCCTCCCACTGCTCGGATATTTCGGCCAAGCAGTCTTTCAGGTTAGCCTCGTCCAGTACATCGCACTGGAATGCTCGAGCGCTGCCGCCGTTTTCAACAATGATCTTTTCTCTGAGGACGGCATTTTCCCGGTGAATATCCAGGATTGCCACGTTAACGCCAAGGTCGGCCAACGCTTCGGCCA
>JAAEUB010000382.1 GCA_024227755.1 Paracoccaceae bacterium
TGCACATCCGGCTGCCCGCTGTCAGATCAGTTTGACATGACACCCAACCAGATCATGCGTGCAGTGCAATTGGGTGAGGACAGCGTACTTGAGAGCAAGGCAATCTGGCTTTGTGCATCATGCTATACCTGCGCCACCCGCTGCCCGCAGGGAATTGATGTGACAGGCGTGATGGACACGTTGCGCATTGAGTCAAAGCGGCGCAAAATCACGCCCGGCATTCCAGAAATCGCCAAGTTCAACGAATTGTTCATGGCCAATATCAAGCGTTTCGGGCGGGTTTACGAACTGGGCCTGATGGCCACCCATAACATCGTTCTCAAGAAACCCTTTCGCGATTTCAAAATGGGCCTGCGCATGTTGATGCGCGGCAAGCTGGGGCTGATACCGGAGTTTTCACGCAAAAAGAAAGGCACGACAAAAGCAGATTTTGGCGACAAAGCCATTGCCTATTTTCCCGGCTGCTCGATGAGCTGCTCGGCTGCTGAATACGGCCGCTCGGTTGAGAGCGTTACTGAGGCTCTGGGAGTTGAGCTGGTTGAGCCCGAAGGATGGGGCTGCTGCGGTGCAGGTGCGGCCCACGCCACCGATCACGAACTGGCCCTGACATTGCCGATGAAAGCCGTAACAACGGTTGAAAAGATGGGTTTTGACACGCTAACCTCGGCCTGCTCGGCCTGTTTCTCGCGCCTCAAATGTTCAGAACAGGCCACCCGCCAGAACGAGGATACGGCGCGGATGGTCGGGCAAACCCTGGGCTATGAGTATCAGGGCTCGGTCGATGTACACCATCTGGTCGACATTCTTATAGACAAATGCGGTCTCAATGAAATCAGCGCCCGCGTCACCAATCCACTGAAGGGACTCAAGGTCGCTTGTTATTACGGCTGCCTGATTACTCGCCCAACCACGGTGACAGGAGCGGAGGATGCAGAATACCCGATGAAGATCGACCACCTGCTGCGCTCTCTGGGTGCAGAAACGGTGGAGTGGCAAAGCAAAACCGATTGTTGCGGTGGCTCGTTGGGGGTTACCCAGACCGACGTGGCGGCGGGGCTGATGCAAAAAGTCATGACCAATGCGCAAACTGCAGGGGCTGAGGCGATTGTCACCATGTGCCCGATCTGCCACCTGAACCTGGACTCACGCCAAGAGGAAATGGGGCTGAAAGAAGATGTTCCAATCCTTCAAGCCACCCAACTTATGGCTCTGGCCTTTGGTCAGGGTGTGGATGGCGCTGCTCTGAAACATAATCTTGTGGATGCGCGGCCCTATCTGAAGCAAAAGGGTGTTCTTTCGTAAAAGCTCGCCCAAAAAGTGGGTTTTTGACGTTTCAAGGCAAGTCCTGCCGCCCAAAAACTCGCCAATCAGTGATAGGGCGGGCTTATCAGGCGGACACCATTCTGGGCCTGGCCAAACAATTTGACAACAGCTTTATTGGCCTTGCCGTTTTCCGGCACGCAGGTCACATAGACGCGCAGGCCGTTTGCGGTTTCCTCGACCACGCTGCGCGAGGTCTTCGGGGTAACCGGACCACCAGTTTGCTGCCCGGTTTGGCAAGGTGCGAGAGTGTGCCCTTTTTCATCGCGCAGGAAAGCTAGAAACCACTGGACTACGCAAGTCCGGGGGGACAATCTGGGGCAGATCGGGGGGCAAATGGCAAACACGGGATTTTTCTGGGACGAGCGGTGTTTTTGGCATTCAGGCGGCAATTATGCCCTGACGTTGCCGGTCGGTGGCTTGGTACAACCGCTGGCAGCAGGGGGGTTGCCCGAAAGTCCCGAAACCAAGCGACGCCTGAAAAGCCTGATGGATGTGACTGGGCTGAGTGAGGAATTATTCTTAAGCTCTGCGCCCGCTGCGGCATTGGATGATCTGACCCGTGTCCACCCCGGTAATTTCCTGCAAGAGTTCAAAAAACTCTCGGACGCGGGTGGCGGTGAACTGGGTCTGCGCACACCCTTTGGCAAGGATGGATACGAGATTGCAGCCCTGTCCGCGGGCCTGTCGAAAGCCGCGCTTTTTGCGGTGCTCAATGGCAAGGTGGACAATGCCTATGCGCTTAGCCGCCCGCCGGGCCACCATTGCCTGCCGGACTGGCCAAACGGTTTTTGCCTGTTGGCCAATATCGCCATCGCGGTGCGTGCCGCTATGGCCGAAGGGCTGGCGCAGCGGGTGGCGGTGCTGGACTGGGACGTGCATCACGGCAATGGAACCGAGGCCATCTTTTACAAAAACCCAGACGTTCTGACCATTTCACTGCATCAAGAACATAATTACCCGCTGGATACCGGCGACGTGCAAGATCGCGGCGAAGGGGCGGGGCAGGGCGCCAATATGAACATCCCGCTGCCCCCGGGGGCCGGTCACGCCACCTATATTGAAGCAATGGAGCGACTGGCGCTGCCCGCCATCCGTACCTTTCAGCCTGACGTAATCGTGGTTGCCTGCGGCTTTGACGCCGCGGCGTTGGACCCATTGGGGCGGATGCTGGCCAGTGCGGATACTTTTCGCGTCATGACCCGGTTGACCCGCGATCTGGCCAATGATATCTGCAACGGCCGTCTGATGATGGCGCATGAGGGCGGTTACAGCGAAGTATATGTACCCTTTTGCGGCCATGCGGTGCTCGAGGCGATGTCGGACGCCAAAGCCCACGCTCCTGATCCATTGGCCAAAACCATTCAAACGCGCCAGCCATCGGCACGGATGGAAGCGGTCTATTCTGCCTATCTGGGAGAGCTGGTTGGGTATTTCGGGCTGTGAGATGGGAAGAAACAAAACCGGCTACGCAAAAGGCGCGAATGCGCATTCAGAAGGTCGTTTTCTGGTGGAACGCTGACCTAGACAAAGGATAAGACATGACCGATATCGTTATTCTGGGCAGCGGCTTTGGTGCTCTGACTGCAATCCGCGAAATTCGCAAATCTAAGATCGACGCCCAGATTACTGTGGTTTCGCCAGACAATCACCTGACATATCTGCCCAGCCTGATTTGGATGCCGTCAGGCTTGCGCAATGGGGCGGATATCGACGTCAGCCTTGAGAAATTTTTTGCCCGTGAAAATGTAATCTGGCATCAAGGGCGGGTGGTGAATGTTACGGATGGCGGACGGACAGTCGAAACTGATCGTGAAGCCCTGACCAATGACTACCTGATCATTGCCACCGGTGGGCGCTATATCCAGAAACTGCCAGGCATCAAAGAACATGCGATAATTCCCTGTCAGGGGCCGGAATTTGGCCAGCAGATACATGACCGGATCAATGCGATGGGTGGCGGCACAATCGCGGTGGGGTTTGGCACCAACCCAAAAGAACCCAAGGCTGTGCGTGGCGGCCCGATGTTTGAGTTTCTTTTTGGTATCGAAACTCTGCTGCGTCGTCAGGGTCGGCGCGACAAGTTTAATATGGTGTTCTTCAACGGTTCGGACAAACCCGGCATTCGGCTGGGAGAGAAAGCCGTGGCCGGGCTGCTCGCGCAGATGAAAAAGCGGGGCATTTCAACGCATTTAGGCGCCAAGCCAATTCGCATCGAAGCCGACAAGGTGGTGACTGAACACGAAGAGATCCCGGCCGATCTGGTCTTGATGATGCCGGGGCTGACAGGGCCGCTATGGCTTGACAATACCAAGCTGCCACGTTCGCCCGGTGGTTTTGTTCAAGGCGACGCCATGTGCCGGGTTGAAGGCTGGGGGCAGACCTATGTTGTCGGTGACAGCGGTTCCTTTCCCGGTCCCGAATGGCTGGCAAAACAGGCTCATCAGGCGGATTTGCAGGCCGAGGCCGCGGTGGCCAACATACTGGATGAGATCAAGGGTAAAGCGCCCAGCCACAAATTCAAGGCCGAGCTTGTATGTATCGTTGACACGCTTGAGGCGGGCATTTTGGTTTACCGCAGGGGCAACCGTACCTTTTTTATGCCGTTTTCCATTTTCGGTCACTGGGCCAAGCGGTTGTTTGAACGCTACTATCTGAAATCCTACCGCCATTAGGATCTTGAACCACGTCTGTCTGTCAAACGTGGACATGTTGCAAGTCACGCGCCCTTGAAAGCGTGGGGAATTTAGCCCACTTGTTGAGCGGAACCCCGGAGGAAACAATGCCTGAAATCAACCAGCCCGTCCTGGATTTCCTGCTCAGCCGCCGGTCACGACCGGGTAAAACCCTGGGCCTGCCCGTGCCCAAGCGCGGTGAGCTTGAAGTGATGCTGACGGCAGCGGCGCGCTCGCCCGATCACGGTAAGTTGGAGCCATGGCGGTTTATTGTTCTTGAGCGCGGTGCACTGAAACGGCTGGGCACCTTGGCCAAGACTAGGGCATCGGCGTTGGGTCTGCCCGAGGATAAGGCGGCCAAGGGTGTCAGTCAGTTCAGTGATGCGCATCTCGCGGTGATTGTAGTTTCGGCCCCGATGGCATCTGACAAGGTGCCTGAGGTCGAACAAGTGCTCAGCGCTGGTGCTGTCTGTCTCGGGTTTCTCAACGCAGCCCTCGCCTCCGGTTGGGGGGCCAACTGGCTGACTGGCTGGGCAGTGCATGACCGGGAATTCCTAAGTCAGGGGCTGGAACTGGCCGATCACGAAACGGTTGCAGGCTATTTCCCAATCGGCACTGCAAGCCGGGTGCCGCCCGAGCGTCCGCGCCCGGATATGGCCGCCAAAACAGAATGGATATGCGCATGATGTTCACAGATTTCTTTCGTGCTGTCGCCCAGATAGGTGACAGCCGCTTTCGCCGGGTGCTTGTTGTCGGGGTCGGCCTGACACTGGTGTTGCTTGTTGTGGTATCGGTACTGTTTGCCTGGACCGTTGGCTGGCTGGTGCCGGATAACTTGCAGATGCCGTGGCTGGGCGAAGTTGACTGGGTCGGTGACTTCGCTTCCTGGGCTGCTTTTGGCCTGATGCTGTTTTTGTCTGTGTTCCTGATGGTCCCGGTTGCCTCGGCCTTTACCGGTTTCTATCTTGAGGATGTGGCCGACGCGGTCGAGGATATGCATTATCCGCATTTGCCTGACGCCACGCCACCCGGCCTTTACCAGACCCTGCGCGATTCAGTAAACTTTTTTGGCGTTTTGGTGGCGGTGAACCTGCTGGCACTGGTGCTGTTTTTCTTCGTTGGCCCGTTTGCGCCTGTGCTTTTCTGGCTGGTAAACGGGTATTTGCTGGGGCGGGAATATTTTCAGATGGCGGCGATGCGCAGGATCGGGCGGGCCGGGGCAACCAAGCTGCGCCGCCGCCACGCGGCGCAAATCTGGGCTGCTGGAACGTTGATGGCCATACCCCTCTCGGTGCCTTTGGTTAACCTGATCATCCCCATATTGGGCGCGGCAACATTCACACACATGTTTCATCGGCTGAACCGTTAGAGGGGGTGCTCCCGCCCATCGTCGACCCCTGCGGGGCGCTCCTCTGGTTGGGCATGGCGCAAAACGCTAGCGTTTTGCGCCCGCTTTTCGGCGCGTTGGTCAGGATTTACTAGGTGGTGTCATTCTAACCAGGAATAACATCCCACTCACCCCCCAGAATGCGCCAAAGAAAAGCGTCCAGACCGGTGTGCCATAGCCCATTTCAAGACCAAAGAAGCCCACTTGCATTTTGTATGGAAAGACAACGAGGATACTGGACAGCCAAGGCAGGATGCCAAGAAGGGCGCCTTTCGTGACAGGTGCTGTCTGATGGATGGGGAAAAGAAAAATGAGGCCCCACAGGCAACTGGCAAAAACCCGGCCCGCGATCCAAGCAGCAGCAAATTCCGGCACCATATTAAAGCCAAGCGTGGGCGTGACCCCCAGCTTACCCAGCACCCAAACCAGGATGCCACTGGTCAGCCCGCCAAATCCGCCGGCTGTAAGTGCTAGGAATACTGGTTTGAGTGATTTCATTGTGTTTAAACCATAACGCAAACAGGAATTTAAGCTCGACCGTCCCAGTCAAAACTCAATTGTATTAGTGCCCGATATGATGACGCCGCAGATCACCGCACAAAGGGAGACGGTGATCAGTGAGACAATAATCATGGATCGTTTCAGTTTGAACTTTGCAGGTGCGCCTGCATGGGTGCCCGGTACCACGTCGCCTTCGTCCCCTTGGGTGCATGTCGTTATTTGCAGGGTGATGAACATCACCAGAAACCTCAAACGGCAAAGACCACGATGGCGGCGGTAGGGGATATCAGACTTGCTCCAGCTCGATCAGGGTGCCGGTGAAATCCTTGGGATGCAAAAACAATACCGGCTTGCCATGGGCGCCTATCTTAGGCTCACCACCCCCTAAGACGCGCGCGCCGTCCGCTTTCAGTTTGTCACGCGCAGCAAGGATGTCTTCGACCTCATAGCAGATATGGTGAATGCCGCCAGCGGGGTTTTTCGCCAGAAATCCGGTGATCGGGCTATTCTCGCCCAGTGGGTAAAGCAGCTCAATCTTGGTGTTGGGCAAGGTGATGAAAACGACGGTGACGCCGTGGTCTGGTTCATCTTGTGGCGCGCCTACCTCGGCACCTAAAGTGTCACGGTAAAGTGCTATGGCCGTGTCCAGCTCAGGCACCGCGATAGCCACATGGTTCAATTGTCCGATCATTGTTTATCCTTCCAGCAATTGGCGCTGTTATGCGCTGCCCGACCGTCAGGGGCAAGGCCGGGTGCCAGCAGAATATCCAACAGTGTTAACCAGGTATTCAGACTTTTTGGTTTCTAGTCGGGATAAGGGAAAGGAAATGTGAAATGACCGATGATCTGGAAGTGTTCAACCTGAACCGGCCGCCGGATCCGCAGCGACCCTTGCAGGGAATGACTGCGCTGGTGGTAGAAGACAGTCGCTTTGCGTCGGAAGCGATCCGGCTTTTATGCTTGCGATCGGGTGCGCGCATACGCCGTGCTGACAGTTTGGCAGCAGCGCACCGGCATTTGCGGGTTTATCGTCCGTCAATCGTCATTATCGATCTGGGTCTGCCAGACGGAAGCGGCGCCGACCTGATTGATGAATTGGACAAAGCAAGCCCGCGCGTGGCCGCAATTTTCGGGATCAGCGGTGAAGATAATTGCCGTGAGAAGGCAATGCAGGCTGGGGCGGATGGCTTTTTTGCCAAACCAATTGAAAGCCTTGGCGCTTTTCAGCAGGCTGTGCTGGCCAGGTTGCCGCAAGGCGAAGGGCCGACAGGTCCGCGCATCGTCCCCAACGAAACAATCAAGCCAGACCCTCTGTCCTTACAAGACGACCTGAGCCATATGGCGGAGGTGGTCAATACTTCGCCGCACGGTAAGACCCTGGATTATATCGCGCAGTTTCTGGCTGGAGTTGCCCGCAGTTCCCATGACAACGACCTGGAAGCTGCCGCAACAGGATTGGCAAAGGCACGTGCAAGAGGCGGCGGGACAAGCATGGATCTGGCGCGTGTCGCCGGAATTCTGCATGAACGCCTGCAACATGTCACTACGGTATAGATCACATTGCGCCCCATGCATCAGGTGAAAATGCCCTCATCGGTTGGTAAGTCTGGCCACGGTCTGTAGAGGTAGGAAAATCTCCGCAACGGGTAAGGGTTTTCTTAAATAAGCGCCTCCTCATGCCTGCCTGTCTAGAATGCTACGATACTGACACATCGCTAACACCTGACCTATCTGTCAAGGGCAGGGTCGCTCGAGACACGTACCAGTCGGGTCAGATCGCCAAGGCTTTCAATCTGCTGGGTCTCAGAGTCAAAATTTATCGGAGCGAGCCAGGCGACGAAAGCCTCATTTAGGGCGGGCCAATCACTGTCGACAGCGGCAAACCAGGCCGTATCGCGGTTGCGTCCCTTGATGATCAGGTGTTGGCGAAATACACCCTCAAAACTAAGTCCCAGCCGCTCGGCGGCGCGTCTTGATCCCATATTGGCGGCGTCGCATTTCCACTCAAATCGGCGGTAACCTGCCTCAAACGCCCACTTCATCATCAGAAATATCGCTTCGGTTGCTGCGCGGGTTTTCTGCAATGCGGGTGAAAAATTGATGTGGCCAACCTCGATAACCCCCATTTGGGGCGTAATGCGCAAGTAGCTGGCCACGCCTTCCCACCCTCCGCTATCTTTGTTGAAAATGGCGTAAAATCGGGGGTCAGATCCGGCCGTTATCTCACGTATCCAGCGGTGGTACGAGGCTGATGAGGCAAAAGGCCCATAGGGCATATAGTTCCAGATCGCATCATCTGCGCTATTGGCTTTGAAAAGCTCGGCGGCATGCATGTTGGCGGATAAAAGTGACAGATGTGAATAGGCTCCCTCCAACTCGGCCGCGTCAGGAAATCGCGGGGACTGCCAGTCAGAAAGCTGCGAACTATGATTTACCTTGCTTGTCATCGTCATCTCCGCGGTGCCAAAATGGTTAAAGCGTCGCACCTTATACCTGATGCATTGATAAGGCGCGACGCTACGCACCTTATCAATGTTTCACGCGTCTCGCCAAAACCCGGTGATTCAGGTTTTTAACGAGACGCCTTATCGAGAGAGTGAGGTCATTTTAGACAGGTGTAAATCCCACACTGGCCAAAATTGCCCGATCCGTTCCTCATTAATGCCCATATTTGCAGTCAGAACACGCGCAGGGAGTGCCCTGCGTAACAAGTAACGTGATCTGGAGTTTAGATGAGTAATTCCATAAAAAAGTTTGCCAGCGAAGAATCCGGCAATGCAATCATTGACTGGACCGTTTTAATGGCCGGATTGGTGCTTATGGCGCTTGCCGTGGTTTCAACGGTGACTGACAACGTGGAAGATATCACAAAAGCCACGTCTGTTCGGATGGAGGCGATTGAAATCAACCCGATTTAATACCTTGTATTCACCGGATAATAGCCGGGGGCTCGCTTATGTCCAGTCCCGGGAAAACCCGTGTTTCCAATGCGCTACGTGAGGTTCCGAAAAGGCCCGTAAGAGCTGCCCCAGCGTAAGCGCGCAGATCTCCGGTCGGCATCAGATCCCGGGCCTGATAAAGATCAAGCTCATCCAGCCCCGGCCAGTCGCCGTAAACCTTGCCGCCACGGACGGCACCTCCGGCCAAAACCAATGCGCCAGCGGTGCCGTGATCGGTGCCTCCAGAGCCATTTTCGCGGGCGGTGCGGCCAAACTCGGTCATCGCCAAAACCGTAGTGTTTTGCCACACCTGCCCAAGATCCCGCCTTAAGGTCATGATCGCCTTTTGCAGTTCGCCAAGGGCGCGGGTCAGGGCGCCGCGCTGGCCAGAATGGGTATCCCACCCGGTTATTGAAAAGGACGCAATACGGGTTTCTTCCAGTAATTGTGCGGCAGTAAATTCAGCGATTTCCTCAACTCCGCCACGCTGCCCAGCCTGCGTGCTTTGCATCATTGCTTCGCGTACGTCACCGTAATCCTCTGCGTCACCGCCTGCGTCAAGTGTCTCGGCCAACGCGATTGCCTCGCTCATCGAGGCAGAAAAAAGCGGTGTGTCTCGGTACATATTTGCCAAGAGCAAGCGCGATTGTGGTGACAAGGTCAGAACCGAGTTTGGCGACCAATGCGAAACCTGTGCCGCGCCGGATAGAACCAGCAGATCCTCGCGTCCAACAGCGAAAGCTGTGCGCATTTCGCTGTTGGTCATGCCTGCCAGTGCTCGGTTCAGCCAACCGTCCCGGATGCGGCCATCTGCACCAATTCCGGCCTCAAGAATGTCCTGACCGTCAAAATGGCTGCGCTTGTCACGGTAAGGTGTGGAAACCGCGTGGGCAAAAGCAAGTTCGCCCTTTGCCCATAAGGGATGCAGATCCGTAAGCGACGGGTGCAGGGCGAAAAAACCGTCGAGCGGCAAGGCGTCGTCGCCTTGATTAAGGCCCGGGCGCAGGGCGGCAAAATGCGGATCACCCACCGGGCGCACGACATCAAGCCCGTCCATAGCCCCACGCAGGATGATCACCACCAGCCGATTATCACCGGGGGCGGCCGCCATGGCGATTGGTGTCACCAGTGGAGAAGCAGCCAATGAACAGCCCAGAGCACCTGATTTAAGCAGGAAATTCCGCCGGTTAAGTTTCATATGCTTGCTCATCTCTCTCTCCCTCAACGCCGTTGAAATGCCGGGGCGGAAAGCACGAGCCCGACGCCCTCCCAGCGGGTTTCTGCTGCCTGAGCGGCAAGAAGTACCTGATCATCCGCCAGCCCACCCAACGCGGTGCGGGCGAAATCACGCGGATCAGGCAATTCTCCACGCAACTTCTGTTGCAGGGAAAGCGGAACAGTCAGCGCCCATTGAATACGTGCGGCCAACCCTTGCGGGGTGATCCAGTGCGCACCGTCTTCGGCCCAACCATCGGGGCCGGGTGGGCGTTCCCAAACCTGGCCCATCAGGGCCATCGGGTTAGCAAGACCCGCGCGCAGATCACGCTGCTTAAGTCCTGAAATCTCTTTACCACTTGTCCCCAGGGCACGAAGTGAACTTGCCATATAGTCAAATGGTTGCTTAACTTTGCGCAAAGGTAGATCCCACGAAGCGGGGTGTTCCAGCATGGCCGCGTAGACCGTCATCAGATTACCATTTGAGGTGCTAAAGGCAGCTTCCATATGGGCGACAAGGGCAGGGTCGGGCTGATCCGACACGAAATGCACTGCCAGTTTGGTGGCGATATGGTGCGCGGTGGCGGGGTGGGTGGCAAGATCATCAAGGGCGGCGTGAACGTCTTTGAGCCGCGGGCGTTTGGCACCGTAGCTTCGGCCCAGAATGGTCTCGGCACCTGGCGAGCCGCGGCGCGGTTTATAAGTTACATTACCCTCTTGGTCATAGGTGAAACCCGCCAGCAGATTGGCAAACTCACGAACGTCACTCTGATCGTAAGGGCCATCGACGCCCAGCGTGTGCAGCTCCAATATCTCGCGCGACAGATTTTCATTCAGCCCCTTGCCTTGGTTCTCGGCGACCACGCTTCCTTCACCAACCGATTGAAACTGATCGAGATAATCAAGCATCATTGCATGGGTCGCCGCCGCTTTCAGCATGTCACCAAAACGACCGGTCAGGTTAGGGCGAATGGCGTCCTCGACAAAGATTGCGGCAAGCGGTCGGGTTGCAGGGCGTCTGCCAACAATTGTGAAGTGATCGGCCCAGAAACGGGTCAGACGTTCGCGCATCCCGTCCGGGCTGTCCGAAAAGCGCGCGATGGTGGCAGCGAACCACTCGGCCTGAAGCTGGCGCATTTTGTTGCGCAAGTTTTGCTGTTGCTCTTTGGCCGCTTCGCTTCCCTGGCGCACCTGTTTGGAGATCAACCGCGCCTCGCGCATATCTGCGATCTGTGCGTCAAAGCCCGAGATCTCAAATTTGCGAGCAGCGTCATCTTGCCTGTTCAAGCGGTCCAGCATCGCGCCGGCGTCAGCAACCGGTCTGGCAGCAGGGCCAAGCCCGGTGCCAAAGCGAATTTCCGCAAGTTCAGGATCAAAACTCATAACGCTCCCTTTCGGTCAAACCTTAAGGGATAATACGCCTGTTGCGTTGGTTTCCGTCGCGAAAAACGCCCTTTTGACCTATTCCTGCGGAATTACACGCAAGTGCAGCTCTCGCAATTGCTCGTTCGCGGGGGCGTTTGGCGCGTTCATCATCAGATCTTCTGCGCGTTGGTTCATCGGGAACATGATGACCTCGCGGATATTGGCCTCGTCCGCTAAAAGCATGACGATGCGGTCAATCCCGGCAGCACACCCACCATGCGGCGGGGCGCCGTATTGAAAAGCGTTAACCATGCCGCCGAAGCGGTTGATCACTTCGCTTTTGCCGTAACCGGCCAGTTCAAATGCCTTGAACATGATTTCTGGCTGGTGATTTCGAATGGCACCGGAAACCAGTTCATAGCCATTACAGGCAAGGTCGTATTGGAAGCCTTTGACGTGCAGAGGATCGCCCAAAAGCGCGTCCAAACCACCTTGCGGCATCGAAAAGGGATTGTGGTCGAAATCCAAACCACCTTTTTCCTCGTCCAATTGGAAGATCGGGAAATCAACGATCCATGCAAAGGCAAAGCGGTCTTCGTCCGTCAGTTTCAGTTCTGTGCCAATCACGTCGCGCGCACGCCCGGCAACACTTTCAAATGCTTTCGGTTTGCCGCCAAGGAAGAACGCGGCGTCGCCAAGGCCGAGGCCAAGTTGCTGACGGATCGCCTCGGTGCGTTCAGGACCGATGTTTTTGGCCAATGGTCCGGCTGCCTCCAGCCCCTCGCCCTGATCGCGCCAGAAAATGTATCCCATGCCCGGCAGGCCTTCGCCCTGGGCAAACTTGTTCATGCGGTCGCAGAACTTGCGAGATCCGCCGCCCGGCGCAGGAATGGCGCGAATTTCCGTACCTGCCTGTTCCAGAAGTTTGGCGAAAATACCAAAGCCGCCACCGGCAAAGTGTTCGCTGACCACTTGCATCTTGATCGGGTTGCGAAGGTCAGGTTTGTCGGTGCCGTACCACAGAGCCGCGTCCGCATATGAGATTTGCGGCCAGTCCTGATCAACTGTGCGACCGCCGCCAAATTCCTCAAAGACACCGCGCAGAACCGGCTCGATCGTGTCAAAGACGTCCTGCTGGGTGACAAACGACATCTCCATATCAAGCTGATAAAAGTCAGTGGGTGAACGATCCGCACGCGGATCTTCGTCGCGAAAACACGGTGCTATCTGGAAATATTTATCAAAACCCGCCACCATCATCAGCTGTTTGAACTGCTGCGGGGCCTGAGGCAGAGCGTAAAACTTGCCCGGATGCAGGCGGCTTGGCACCAGAAAATCGCGGGCACCCTCAGGGGATGATGCAGTAATGATGGGCGTTTGATATTCGCGAAAATCAAGGTCCCACATGCGCTTGCGCATCGACGCCACCACGTCCGAACGCAGCTTCATATTCGCCTGCAGCTTTTCTCGGCGCAGGTCCAGGAAACGGTATTTCAACCGGGTTTCTTCCGGGTAGTCCTGATCACCAAACACCATCAGGGGCAGTTCATCCGCTGCGCCAAGCACCTCCATATCACGGATAAAAACCTCGATCTCGCCTGTGGGGATCTTGTCGTTGATCAGGGATGCGTCGCGTGCCTTCACTTCGCCATCAATACGGATGCAGTATTCCGACCGCAGCTTTTCGATTTGCTTAAATACCGGGCTGTCCTCGTCGGCCAGCACTTGCGTCATGCCGTAATGGTCGCGCAGGTCGATGAACAAAACTCCGCCGTGGTCGCGCACCCGATGTACCCAGCCAGAAAGGCGAATATTATCGCCAACGTTTGATTTTTTAAGATCTGCACAAGTATGGCTGCGATAGGCGTGCATGAGGTTCTCCGGGTTCGGGGTCATAAAGTCACGCCGATACACAGGGCCAGCGCGCTAAAGTCAAGGGCAGACCGGCAATAACGCACTGCCAAAGCGGTTTTGGTCATTGGCCTGCGGAGAATTGTGAAAATGAGGTAGGTTTATGCGGGAGGGATTGTTGCACTGGGCGCTTACGCGGATTGCGCGTCGGTCTAAACTTGTGGTGACCTGGCCAGGAGGCAGCAAAACCCGTTACGGCGAGGGGCTGATTTTTCCCGCCTTGGGATGAACGTCGCCGAGGCTCAAAAGGCGAAAAAGGCACGTAATGCAAAAGCGCTGCTGATAAAGCCGGTATGAAAGTGCTGGATACCGGTTTTGGATGGGGTGGTACGTCACTGGCGCGTGACTGCGGCGCAGGTAACAGGTGTGTCGCACAGATCGGTCGACTTTGGCGTGATGGATTGCCGCAACGTGACTGAAAAGTTTGCCCGCATCGTCGTGGTTGGCATGATCGAACACGCGGATAAGCCGCGATTATTTTTCCGTCAGCACTGCTTAGACTCCGCCCTTCTGTCGCGCCGTAGCAGGAACTGCCAAGCCAAAAACACGACGAGGATCGAGACATAGCCGTCAATCGCATAATGGTAACCCGTGTAGACCGACAAGAACAGGATCAGAACGACATATGCCAACCCGATTGGCAGCAACAGTCTAGAACGTTCCCACAGGTAGATTGCGCCGACCATGATAATGCCGACATGAACGCTGGGAAAAGCTGAAATACCGGCACCGAAAACTTGCTCATTCTCAACATACAACTGCCAAAGTCCGTCCTGAATATAGCCTATCAACGTGTCGCTAATACCGCTCGTGGCGAGTGTGTGACTGAGATTACTGAAAGTTTCACCTCCCAAAAGACGGTCATAATAAACCGGACCGGCGGACATGCCTGCCAATGCCATGATATTTCCAAGCAGCACCCAAACAATAAGATATAATGTCATGATGCGGTGTATTCGAACCTGGTCTCTGTCCAATGCTGCCATCAAGGCAGGCAGGTAAACTGCCGGTATCGTCCAGTATTCCAGATAGAACGGAAACGCTTCTTTCATATCAAAAGGCAAAAGCGCTGCTATTTCATGCGCCAAAATCCAGGGCGCGGTTCCGCCATGCAGAGCTTCATCGATCCCGGCCCAGAATGGATCTGCAAAAAATGGCAGGATGTATGGCAGCGAGGTTTTGACCAGAGTGAAAGAGACATGGAACATAATTGTGGCGACCGCGGCGAATGTAAGAAGCGTCAGCGTCTCCCGAATTTGGTTTCTATCCTGAATGAACATGGAGAAAGCCAGAACCAGCGCTACCGCAACCCCAATTGCCTTGGCCAAACCGGGGGTGAGCAAAACCCCCTGACGAAGTGCCGAATAGAGAGGTTCAAGCCCAGTTGAGCGGGTTGACAGGATGATGAGTAGTGCAATGCAAAAATACCCTAAGCTAAACCTAAGAAAGAATTTCATTGTATGTGAACACTGCTCTGTTATTTCTCACAGTATCGACACTATAGGGTGTATTGGCAATAGACGCGACTTGCTGCGTAAGAAGTTTCCGCCGTGTGAACTAACAATTTGCACCCAAACCTCCGTGCCAGGATACGTGAAAACACTTGCTTTCCCTACTGGCCCTCTTGCGCTTGCCCCACCAATGTCTATAACCCACGACAATTTGCGCCTTGGGGGTCACAATGCCAAAAAGAACCGACATTTCATCGATCATGATTATTGGCGCCGGGCCTATCATTATCGGTCAGGCTTGCGAGTTTGATTATTCCGGCGCTCAGGCCTGCAAGGCTTTGCGCGAAGAAGGTTACCGCGTTATCCTCGTCAACTCGAACCCAGCCACCATCATGACTGACCCGGAACTTGCGGACGCAACCTATATTGAACCGATAACCGCAGAAATGGTGGCGAAGATTATCGAAAAAGAACGCCCCGACGCTTTGCTGCCCACTATGGGCGGGCAAACCGGGCTGAACACAGCGCTGGAACTGGCCGATCTTGGTGTGCTTGAGAAATACAACGTCGAGCTAATAGGTGCCAAACGCGCCGCCATTGAAATGGCCGAAGACCGCAAATTGTTTCGCGAGGCAATGGATCGGCTGGGCATCGAAAACCCGCGCGCCACTATTGCCGAAAACATGGACGAATGTCGTGCCGCCATTGATGATATTGGCCTGCCCGCCATTATCCGCCCCGCCTTTACCCTTGGAGGCACTGGCGGCGGCGTGGCGTATAACCGCGAAGAGTTTGAACATTTCTGCCGTTCCGGTCTGGATGCCAGCCCGGTCAACCAGATTTTGATCGATGAAAGCCTTTTGGGCTGGAAAGAGTACGAGATGGAGGTGGTGCGCGACACCGCCGACAATGCCATCATCGTCTGCTCAATCGAAAATGTTGATCCCATGGGGGTGCATACCGGCGATAGCATCACCGTCGCCCCGGCGCTGACGCTTTCGGACAAGGAATACCAGTTGATGCGCAACCACTCGATTGCTGTTCTACGCGAAATTGGCGTCGAGACCGGCGGCTCGAACGTGCAATGGGCGGTGAACCCGGCGGATGGACGCATGGTGGTGATCGAGATGAACCCGCGCGTGTCGCGCTCATCTGCATTGGCTTCAAAAGCCACCGGATTTCCCATCGCCAAGATCGCCGCCAAGCTGGCGGTGGGCTATACGCTGGACGAACTGGACAATGATATCACCAAGGTTACGCCAGCGTCGTTTGAACCCTCCATCGACTATGTCGTCACCAAAATCCCGCGCTTTGCTTTTGAAAAATTTCCCGGCTCCGAACCACTTTTGTCCA
>JAAEUB010000383.1 GCA_024227755.1 Paracoccaceae bacterium
GTTTCAGGACGGAAATCTGTTTCCGCATCTTAGCGCACGCGATAATGTCGGGCTTGGGCTGAATCCTTCCTTGCGGCTTTCATCCAGTCAATCGTCAAAAGTTGAAGCAGCCTTGGAGCGTATGGGCCTTGGGGGTCTGGGCGGGCGCAAACCCGCAGCCTTGTCGGGTGGTCAGGTCGCGCGGGTGGCACTGGCACGCGCTTTGATCCGGGCACGACCTTTAATGCTGCTTGACGAACCCTTCGGCGCGTTGGGTCCGGGGCTTAAGGCTGAAATGTTGGATTTAGTACGTGAACTCGTAGAGGAAACCGGCTCAACACTGTTGATGGTCAGTCATGATCCCAGCGATGCACAATATATAGCGGATGAGGTCGTTTGGGTGGATGACGGCCAAGCCTATCCACCACAAGTAACCGATAAGATCTTTGCTGATCCGCCCGCTGCAATGGCGGCCTATTTGGGCAAATGAAAAGGGCGCCCACTAAGGACGCCCTTTCGCAAATATACCATCCGCTTACGCGTCTTTACGATGCTTGATCGGATACCAGATGCGTTTGTTGGTAAGATAAAGCAGTACTGACATCAGCACCATCAATAAGACGGCAACAAAACCGGTTTGCTTGCGTGCCATCATCTTTGGCTCGGCTGCCCACATCAGGAATGCAGCGACGTCCTGTGCCTCATGGTGGATCGAGTTGTCATGGCCATCATCAAACTCAATATCTTCACCCCAAAGCTGTGGTGACATTGACGTCCAGCCTCCCGCGAAAGCAGTGTTTTCATAAAGCACCGAGCCCGCAACTTCCTTTTCTTCACCGGTGAATCCGGCCAGAAAGCTGGCAATATATTCCGGGCCACCAATGCCACGCAGCATCTGATTGATGCCAAGGCCGTAAGGTCCGTGAAAACCAGCGCGCGCCTTTGCCATCAGGCTAAGATCCGGTGCCATTGGGTCATTTGAAGATGGGAAGCTATCGGAAGGTTTGGCGGGGCGATAATCGCCGTCGCCATCCGCCGCTTCTGCATCCCATACTTCAAGGTTTTCCGCAGCCCAGATGCGCACTTCTTCCTCGCTGTAGCCCAAACCACCAGGATCAGCCAAAGTACGGATTGGTACGTATTGCAAGCCGTGGCAAGCCGAGCAAATCTCGGTGTAGATCTTGAAGCCGCGCTGAAGTTGGTTCTGGTCATACTTCCCGAACGGTCCTTCGAAGCTGAACGCAAAGTCTTCGATATGTTGCTCGTCACCCGAGGCAAGTGCGGTCCCCGTGGACATTACCAGCGCCGTGATCGCTATCTTCGTGATTTTCATGATCATCATCCCGGCCCTCCCTTATTCATCCGCGGCGTCAGAGGCGCCGGGATAATGTGCGTTGAAGTCTTCTTCGATTGTCGCCGGAGGCGTGTGCGGTTTTTCAATCACACCAAGAATAGGTAGGATGACGATGAAATACGCGAACCAGTAGCTGGCTCCAATCAGGGCGATGGTTGAATATGGTGGTTCGGCAGGCATAGCCCCGCACCACATCAAAACCAGGAAATCGAGTACCAGCAGGCGATACCACCACTTGAACAATGGCCGGTACTTGCCGGACTTGACCTTGGACGTATCCAGCCACGGCACGAAAACCATGATCAGGATTGAACCGAACATTGCCAGCACGCCGAAGAACTTGGCACCAACAATGCCGCCGGTGACAAAGCTGGCCAGCTGCACTGCCCAGACATCGGCGGTAAAGGCGCGCAGAATCGCGTAGAAGGGCAGGTAATACCATTCCGGCACGATATGCGCCGGTGTAACCAGTGGGTTTGCCTCGATATAGTTGTCTGGGTGGCCAAGATAGTTTGGCATGAAGCCAACCACAGCAAAGAAGACCACAAGGATAACCGCAAGCGCGAAAAGGTCCTTGATCACAAAGTAAGGCCAGAAGGGCACTGTGTCTTTCTCAGCATCAGCCTTCGATCCCCGGCGCACTTCAGCCCCGGCAGGATTTGAATTGCCTGTAGTGTGGAAGGCCCAGACGTGCACCGCAACCAGGGCTGCAATTACGAAGGGCAGCAAATAATGCAGGCTGAAAAAGCGGTTCAGCGTCGCGTTATCCACCGCAGGGCCACCCAGGAGCCAGGCCTGCAGAGGTTCGCCGATGAACGGAATCGCCCCGAAAAGCCCGGTGATCACTGTGGCACCCCAGAACGACATCTGTCCCCAGACCAGCACATATCCCAGAAAACCGGTTGCCATCATCGCCAGATAGATCAGCATGCCGATGATCCACGTTACTTCGCGCGGTGCTTTATAAGAACCATAAAACAGACCTCGAAACATGTGGATATAGACGGCGACAAAGAACAGTGACGCTCCGTTGGCGTGAATATACCGCAACATGTAGCCACCATTCACGTCACGCATAATGTGTTCGACAGAGGCAAAAGCCATGTCCACATGCGGGGTGTAATGCATCGCCAGAACGATACCGGTGATAATTTGCAGCACCAGGCAGAAAGCCAGTACAATACCCCAGATCCACCACCAGTTCAGGTTTTTCGGGGTTGGGATCATAATCGTGCCGTAAATCAGGCCAACAATTGGCAGCCGCTCATCAAGCCATTTCTCAATGCCCGTCTTGGGCTCGTAATGGTCGTGTGGAATACCAGACATTTCGCGCCTCCCTTATCCCAGTTGAATAGTGACATCGTCGAGGAAAACCGCGACGGGAATTGGCAGGTTCTCAGGTGCCGGTCCTTTGCGGATCCGACCCGAGGCGTCGTAATGCGAACCATGGCAGGGGCAAAACCAGCCGCCAAAGTCGCCAGCTCCATCACCCAGCGGCACACAGCCAAGGTGGGTGCAAACACCCATCATCACCAGCCATTCGCCATCTTCGTCCATTGTCCGATTGGCATCATCTGCCGAAAGCTCGTCCGCGCCATTGTCGTTGCGCGCCAACATGTCCGGCAGGTCAGCGCTGTCATCGGCGCGTGCCGCTGCAATCTCATCCTCGGTGCGGCGGCGGATAAAAACCGGCTTACCGCGCCACTTCACAGTGATCTGCGTACCCGGTTCAATCTCTGAGATATCCACCCGGATCGAGCTGAGCGCCTTGACATCAGCCGATGGGTTCATCTGGTTAACCAATGGCCATACAGCTGCCCCGGTGGCCACAGCGCCAGTACCCGCGGTGGCATAGTAAAGGAAATCCCGGCGGGTCCCTTCAGTATCGTCTGCGTGTGACAAGAGAGCTTCTCCCATTTATTTGCGCCGCGATTTTTTAGCGACTGACACAGCCCAAGGCCATAGGTTTCCCAACGGCCACTTGCGCGGGTGTTTAGCTTGCGAATAACGTGCAGTCCAGCGGTCATTCGGGCGCAGGGGGACCGCTTTGCCCAAAACCCGGTGATTCGCAGGGTAGCAAGCGATAGACAGGAGTAGGAATAGTGGGAAAAGCGAAACTGTTTTCGGCAATTAGTTCGGTGCGTAATTACATAATTCTGGCGGTTCTCACGCTTACAGTATTATTCACCCCTCCGATCGCCGAACGCTATGGGGATCGCCTGCAGGTGGCATTACCACTTTTGGGTTTGGGATGTGCAGTGGTAACCGGTGGTGCAGGAGAATACCTGGTCCGGTTTCTTGTTCTGGAAATAGCAATCCACGGGCCAAAAAACGCATTGGGAGACTTGCCAATTAACCAACGCCCCTGGGGCGGAAACAAGGGCTTTCCGTCCGGTCATTCCGCATCTGCCGCCTTTGGGGCAAGCGCTCTCGTACACGAGTGTGTGCAGAAAAGCCCATTTGTGAAAGGAGCAGTTATTATTGCGGCTGGTTTTGTCGGCACCTCGCGGGTGGAATCTGGCGCGCATAACATCTGGCAAGTGCTGGCCGGAATACTGACTGGCTGGGGCATCGAACGTCTGCTGCGCAGGAATACCCCGGCAAGACGTCGGGTATTGGCCGGGCTTTCGACATTTTGGGGCAGGTTTCGCAAAAACGGCACGGACCCCGATATCGAATGAATACCGGGTCCGGTAAATCCGACCCTATGCTGGAATAGTTGCCTGAAAAGCCGGACGCTCGCTGAAAACCGCAAACCAATCGTCCAGCGCGTCACGCCCTTTGCGCCAACCATAGGCATCGTGGCGCAGGTCCAGATAGCCCAGCGCACACGCAATACTGACCTGCCCCATATCAAGTGGCCCGGAAAGGTGGCTGATCCATCGGGCGTTCAAAGCGTCCAGCGCGCCGGAAATCTTGCCCCATTGCGCGTCGACCCAGCCGCGGTCCTGCTTGTCATCCGGGCGCAACCGTGCCTCGTAGGTCATCAGTACTGCGGCGTCCATAATTGCATCTCCTGTTGCCTCCAGGGTCAGCACCTCCCAGATGCGTGCTTGTGGGTACAGGCCAGCCTGCGCACGGGTATCGAGATAGCGGGTGATCACCCGGCTATCATAAATCGCTGGGCCATCCGAGCGGATCAGCGCCGGGATTTTCGACAGGGGGTTGGCTGTGCTTACCTCTGGCGACGGAGCAATTGGGCTGGTGGTGACATTGACAATCTCCACGTCATCCATCTGACCTGTCTCCAAAAGCATCATCCGCACTTTGCGCACAAATGGCGAGGCAGGGGCGGCTATAAGCTGCATATCTAGTCCACCTTTCGAATGCGGATGCGAGTAATCGAGGTAATATCAATCTCAACCCCCGGACCGCCTGTCCTTAGACGGATCACACGGCGATATCGGCCGGTTGCATTTGTCTGTTCACCTTCGCGGCGCAGGGTCACACCCTCGGGCGTTTCGTCAAACGCATCTTCCGCCCGTTGGTCGCGCCGCCCACGCTCGATCCGCCGAGCAACTGCGTAGGTTGCAACCGCGACAGTGCCGTAACGCAGCGCAACGACAGCAATTGGCGCAAGGGGTAAAGCCATGTTCTCCTCCCAACATATGATTTAAATGTAGGAAGTGATATGGCCCCTGTCTACTCAGCGGGCGTAATCCCGCGTATAAAAGCCGCCAATTGCTCAAGTTCCTGACCAAACCCATCGCCAAGCCGGTCAGCCGCGCCAGGTTTGCTTCGACCCAACCTCCATGCGCCATCAGTACTCTCGACATTCAGCCGCATTGGTACGATCATTCGCGTTTGGCAGAAAGCTGAGTTTTTTCTGTCCCGCAAATCCTCGCCTTAACGATCTGGCCTTCGGGTTGGTCCGAAGCGAAGACTACTTCAGCGAACTGCTCGGTTCGGCCCATACGCGCGTTTTCCATAAGGACTTTGTGTACCTTGCCGACCTGTGCTTCCAGATGGGCCAGCGTACGCGCGGTGCCTGCCTGACGCAGCCGCGCGGCGCGCTGTTTGATGATGGCCCCGTTTACCTGCGGCATACGCGCGGCGGGTGTTCCCTTGCGGGCGGAATAGGGGAAAACATGCAGCCATGTCAGATCGCAATCGGCGACAAGTTCCAGTGAGCTCTCGAACATGGTGTCCGTCTCGGTAGGGAAACCCGCAATGATATCAGCCCCGAATGTCATATCAGGCCGAAGCCGACGCGCCTCTTCGGTAAATCGTATTGCATCTTTGCGGTTGTGACGCCGTTTCATCCGTTTCAAAATCATGTCATCGCCATGTTGCAGGCTTAGATGTAGATGCGGCATCAGGCGCGGCTCGGTAGCGATCGCCTGCATCAGGTTTTCATCCGCCTCAATAGAGTCGATTGAAGAAATCCGGAGCCGTGCGAGGTCTGGCACTAGTTTAAGAATACGCAGCACCAGATTGCCCAGCTGGGGATTGGCAGGCAGGTCAGCGCCCCACGAGGTCATGTCGACACCGGTCAGTACCACCTCGTTAAAACCCTTATCCACCAGCCGCTTGATCTGCTCAACCACGACACCAGCAGGCACCGAACGTGAATTGCCTCGCCCAAAGGGGATAATACAAAACGTGCAGCGGTGGTCACAACCGTTTTGGATTTGCACATAAGCACGGCTGCGGGTGCCAAAACCGTCAATCAGGTGACTCGCTGTTTCGCGCACCGACATGATATCATTAACCTGCACGCGTTCACTGGCCTGCATCAGCCCGGCCCAGGTGGCGGGCTGCATCTTTTCCGCGTTGCCGATAACCGCATCAACCTCGTCCATGTCAGCAAATGTCTCGGGTTCTGTCTGGGCCGCACACCCGGTGACGATAAGCTTGGCCGAGGGGTTTTCGCGCCTAAGGCGGCGAATTTCCTGGCGCGCCTTGCGCACCGCCTCGCCCGTAACCGCGCAGGTGTTGATCACGACCGTGCCTTGAATTCCTGCGGCCGAGGCCATGGCCTTCATCGCCTCGGTCTCATAGGCATTCAAACGACACCCCAAAGTCGTAAATACCGGCGATTTGTCTGCCATTAAAGATCTACCAGAGCGCCGGGCTCAAGCGTTGCACTGAAAACATGTGCGGTAGGACCAGACAACCAGACACCGTCCTCACGCCAATCCACACCCAGCCATCCACCATCGGCCTGCACACGCACTTTGCTGGCACTCAATCCTCTTTGCGCCGCCGCCACTAACGTTGCACATGCACCTGAGCCACAGGCCAGGGTGATCCCTGTGCCGCCCTCCCCGACCCGCATGCGGATCTGCCCCCTGTTAGTAATGCTCGCAAACTCAACATTAGTAGCTTGTGGAAAAAGCGGATGGTGCTCCATCGCGGCGCCAAGTCCCGCCACGTCAACAGCCTCGGCATTCTCAACAAAGAACACACAATGCGGATTACCCATACCAACAGCCGACGGGTCACCCTCAATTGGCAGATGTTTCGGGTCAACCTTTCTAGCTAGCGGCACATCGCGCCAGTCAAGTTGCGGCTGGCCCATATTCACGGAAACTTGCCCATCCTCAGCCAGCGCCACCAAAACACCACGTGTGGTGCGAATGGTCAGACTGTCGTGACCGGTATCATCCAAAATATACCGCGCCACGCAGCGGGTCGCATTACCACAAGCCCCGGCGCGGCTGCCATCAGCGTTCCAGAAATCAAGGTCGATACTGGCCTCTTGAGATGACCGGATCTCGGCCAGTTGATCAAAACCCACTCCCTTTTGCCGATCGCCAAGTACGCGCGCGAGATTTTCGTTCATACGTGCTTGATGGTTGCGGGAATCAATGATCACAAAATCATTTCCCGCCCCATGCCATTTCATAAAATGCAGGGTATTTTGCGCGTCCGAACCTCTCATAAGCCGCGATATACGCCCAAAGCTCGATCTTTGCCAGCTATGAGGCAAAATACACCGCTTTTTACCTTGACCTGCAAGAGACCGAGAGGTAGGCACCCCCTCGCAGTGGGCCGTTAGCTCAGTTGGTAGAGCAACTGACTTTTAATCAGTGGGTCGCAGGTTCGAATCCTGCACGGCTCACCACTGA
>JAAEUB010000384.1 GCA_024227755.1 Paracoccaceae bacterium
TCATGTGCTTAACCGCATCCGCTTGAATACCACACCGGATCAGGCGCTAAGCCAGAAACTGATCCGACACTCTTTGAGTCAGATCGCACCGGCGCTGGTGATCACCTCGGTGGTGCTGTCACTGGGCCTGATAAGCACCCAGTTCAGCCAACTGCCCACCCTGTCATATTTTGGTCGCCTGTCGATTGCTGCCTTTGTACTGGCGCTGATTGCTGACCTTTTGGTCCTGCCTGCCTGCCTGATTGTGATGGGCAAACTGACCCCGGCCCGAATGCTGAGGGTTGGGTCATGGTGATGCGCGCGTTTATGACAGTGCTTTTCGCGGCCCTTGGCAGCGCAGGGTTGGGCGCCGATGTGGCGCTGATGTCGCTGACCGGTGAATGGCGCGGTACCGGCATCATCCGCTCTGAACCTGACAAGCCCCAGCAGGAGGGACGTTGCCGCATGAACGCCACGCCGCTGGTTTTAGGGCGCGAGGTTCGCCTCAAAGGGCGCTGCGCCACTCAACAAGGCTCATCTTCCCTGACCATGCAGTTTGTCTTGCATGAGGGCGGTGTCATAGCAGGTGCCGTGGCCAGCCCGTCACTGCCGGAAACGCTGCAATTCATTGGCCGGGTTGAGGGCAGTGTCACCCGCCTCAAGACCCGCGAAAACGTAGACCTGGACGGGACCAGCGGGATTGTCGACCTTAGCATCAACAGCCTTGATCGGGACCACTTTGATCTGGTTGAATGGTTCCATCCCGCCAACGGGGCTGACCCGATTGAGCTGGTGCGTATGAATTTCGCGCATAAAGAGGAAGAGGGATGAGGGATCCGAACGAAAACAAGATGCAGCTAACCTTGCTGGCTTTGGCCGCTATGGCTTGGGTAGGAAACGCAATTTACGGGGCTTCTGCGCTGGGCGGGATGGCCAAAGAACTTGCTCCGGGCATTGTGGCCTTTTCGATGATTGCTTTTCTGATCTTGCACAGCAGGCGTCACTATTCGCCCGGATGGGTAGTGACCTTCTTTGCCATAACCGGCCTGGTTGCCTGGATGGCCGAGAGCGTGGGGATTTCCACCGGCCTGCCCTTCGGTCGCTATCAATACAGCACGGTCATGGCTCCGTTTCTGGGGCAGGTGCCGATTACGGTGCTGTTTGCCTATGCGGTGATGGGGTATCTGTCATGGTCGCTTGCGCGCATATATATCAGCGTACTGATCCCAGACAATCGCACGGCCCGGCGGTGGCTGACACCGCTATTCGGGGCAGCCTTTATGGTCATATGGGATCTGTCGATGGACCCCTTACGCGCCACATTCGAAGGGCGATGGATTTGGCTTGAGGGTGGCGTCTATTTTGGCATCCCCTTGTTGAATTTCCTGGGTTGGTTCCTTGTGACCTGGGTGATTTTTCAGATTTTCGCATTACTTTCAGAGGGAAAGGCGCGCGCGGGAAAACTGCAACAGGACTGGGCGGTGCCGCTCATGTATGCGGCTTTTGCCGGCGAATACCTGCTTAACCCCATATTTGGGGCTGGGTCAGAACGTCTTATCGCGGTCAATGGGCAGATGGTGGCAGCGGGTGATTTCTATACCTCTGTCGCCTCAATCTGCCTGACCAGCATGATCCCGGCGGCACTTGGCGGGCTGGTTTTACTGCGCTTTGGTGCGGGTAAACCACTTGCCAAACGCATGGCAGCCTCAAAAACTCCGAACTTCCCCGGAAACAGGCCGGGTAACAGGTCAGGTAAGGACGCAGAGTAGCGCAATTGGTCCCCTACATAGGGTTCCCTCTTCGCATCTCTGGCAAAAGAAATTGGGCAAATCTAAGGCGCTAAACACCACTTTTACCATGCTTGTGTTGCGCAAAAGCACTAGGCATGTCTGAGGTTAATGGATAGTAAGGTTTGGCCGGGGGGCATTATTGTTGGGATTTTTTTTATGCGCCTCGCATTGTTCACCGCGTTCATCGCGTCCTTGGCATTTTCACAACCGGTTAGCGCCGGTGAAAGGGTGACGCTGGGCATTGGTCGGCTGTTTAGCAATGACCATTTCGGCGATAACGAAGATCGCTGGCGCACCGGATCGCTTCAGTTCAGTTTTTTGCGTGGTACCGAAGGAACAACCGCGCGTCCCGCAGGTCTTGGCGAAGTGATCGAATATCGTTTCGCCAGCGCCACAGTCGCACCTTCGAACCTGACCAACCCCAATCCTGCAGACCGGCGTTATGCCGGAATGTTGACCTTCGGGGCACACTCTCACTTTTCTGCAAGCGCGTTTGATTTCAGCTTGGGGGCGGACCTCGTGGTGATCGGGCCACAGACGGGTACCGGCCATTTTCAAACTCTGATTCACGAGGCGTTTAATATGGTGCCGCCATCAGCGGTGGCGCTGGCAAACCAGATCCCCAATGCGGTTTACCCGACTGCTCTTGTCGAAATGGCGCGGCCTGTTTCGTTGGGCTCACGCCTGACGTTGCGGCCATTCGCCGAGGCACAGGCCGGTATCGAAAGCTTTGCCCGGGTGGGTGCGGATTTGTTGTGGGGCGGGGCCTGGGATCAGGGCATATTCGTCCGAGACAGCACCACCGGCCAGCTTTATCAGGCGACGCGCAGCGAGCCCACGCCAGGCCTGTCGTTTTTGATCGGCGGCGATGTCGCCTATGTTTTCGGCACTGAATTGCTGCCAACCTCAGATGGGTACCAATTGACTCCGACCCGAAACCGGGCGCGGCTTGGCCTGCACTTGCAGGGTGAACGGGCTGCGGTCTTTTATGGGCTGACCTGGATGGGGCGCGAATTTGAGGCGCAGCCGGAAGGCCAACTGCTTGGTTCAATTCGCTTGGATGTGAAGTTCTGAGGCCCGGTCAGTAAAAGTTAACAAATGCTTAACAACATGAAGAAACCATGCTAACCTGCGCCTAATAAAAGAATAAAAGGCAGGCAAACAGGTATGAAGACGGGCTATCGTGGCACGTTTGTCATCTCATGGACGCAGACGGAAGTTGACGGGTTAAGGGACGCGCCGAAAGGCGTGTTGGGAATTGGGTCAAGCTGGCGCTGGAGTGGTGAAACACTGCGCGTTGACGGCCCGCCCGAAACCTTGCTTCTGGATGGCGCAGATGGTGCGGCAGACATACGCAGACGCGCGGCAAAAGTCGTGCACAAACTGGTTGGTGCAGCGTTGTCCCCAACCCAGCATCCCAGCCAGATTGCGGTCGATGACCCACTATTGAATGTTGGTTTTGAAGTCACTGACGGGCGCGAAAGCTACACGGTCACTGTGATTGATGTGGGGCCGGGTACACCTTCCTTGTTGATGTTCATTGATGCGACCCCACCTGCAGATTGCGATCTGTGGGTTGTGCGTGCATCAATGCAGGCCAGCCATATCAACCGGCTGACTGATCAGCCAACCGGGGTTATCTGTTTCACACCGGGCACCCGTATTCGCTTGGAAGACGGCGAAAAACCGGTTGAATGTCTGGCAGAAGGTGACCGCATCCAGACCCGCGACAATGGCGGGCAGGAAGTGTTGTGGATTGGCAAACGCCACATTACCGGCGCGCGACTTTATGCGATGCCTGAACTCAGGCCGGTGCGCATCCGCTCTGGTGCGCTGGGGATTGAACTACCCGAGGGTGACCTGATCGTTTCACCCCGCCACCGGATGCTGATTAGCGGCCAGAGGGCACGCGCTTTGTTCAACGAAAGCGAAGTTCTTGTCGCGGCCGAGGACCTGATCGACGATCATAGGGTGGTGCTGGACCATTCGTTGCGCGAAGTAACTTATTTTCACATGCTGCTGGAGCGCCACGAAGTTGTCTGGGCAAACGGTGTTGAAACCGAAAGCTTTCATCCCGCCAACGCAGCGCTTGAAACGGTCGAAGCCTCACAGCGTGCCCGCCTGCTTGGAATGTTTCCTGAACTGGAATACGATCCGTCGGCTTACGGCGATTATGCTCGCCGCAACCTAACCCGCTATGAAGCTGCAATTTTGCAAAGTGATGCCGCTTAAAGCTAGGCATACTTGACAACGTCACATACACCTCAGCCGCCGCACTGTTTGAGTGTTGCGAGTGTAAAATGCAAACATCTTAACTGCCATGCTTGACTCTCTCGCGGTTCACCGTATAACCGCGCCGTTCCGGTCCCTTTGGGGCCGGTTCATTCATTGGTGTTGGTGGCCCCTGTAAGGGGATGCCTGTCGGCCGCAAGGCAAAGGACAACGCCCTTCACATCGTTAGAAGGAGATCAGCCGTGACCAAACGCACGTCTGCCAAATACAAAATTGACCGCCGGATGGGTGAAAACATCTGGGGTCGTCCGAAATCCCCCGTTAACCGCCGTGAATACGGCCCCGGCCAGCACGGTCAGCGCCGTAAGGGTAAGCTTTCCGATTTTGGCCTGCAATTGCGCGCCAAGCAAAAGCTCAAGGGCTATTACGGCGACCTGACAGAAAAACAATTCCGCCGCATCTATGCCGAAGCCGAGCGTGTAAAAGGCGATACCGGTGAAAACCTGATTGGTCTCTTGGAGCGCCGCCTGGACGCCGTTGTCTACCGCGCCAAGTTCGTGCCTACCGTTTTTGCTGCCCGTCAGTTCGTCAACCACGGCCACGTCAAAGTGAACGGCAAGCGCGTCAACATTCCTTCGTACCGGGTTAAAGAGGGCGACGTGATCGAAGTTCGCGACGGCTCCAAACAGCTGGCCATTGTGCTTGAAGCAGTTGGCCTGCCAGAACGTGATGTGCCGGATTATCTTGATGCGGATCACTCGAAAATGACCGCGACTTTCACCCGCACACCGAACCTGGGCGATGTGCCTTACCCGGTGATGATGGAACCGAACCTGGTGGTGGAATTTTACGCGAAAAACTAATATTTCGCACCATTCGAGTAATGAAAAGCCACGCCCAATGCGTGGCTTTTTGCTTTTTTCCGTTGCAAGCGCGCACAAGTCTTTTCCTTCAGCACGCCACCTTTATTCGGGGTGCGGTTCGGGCTCGCTCTTCTCAAAGGGAAGTAACAGAAACAGAAATCCCGGACAGATCAGGAAAAGAAAATGCAGCAGAATATGCTTTTCAAACTCAAAGAACCCGTCGCCGAGCGCAACGAACAAAGGTGCGGCCAAAAACAAGTATATCAGCAGTATTGCCGCCCAGGCCCTTGCGCGCAGCAATATTGCGACAACCACAGCAATTGCCAGCAATATGGGAAGATGGTTCAGAATAAGCTTGCGAAACTGGTTGATGGTTTCCAATAAGCCGCCCCGACCGGAATACTTAAAAATATATGGTACGGAAAAGTCGGACCCAAAAAACTGACTGAAGGTTGTGTTAAGATAGTCGCTCGCTGAAGTCTCTGAAGCAAAGCAGGACAGAAAATCCCAAAAATTCAAATTCTTCACAAATTCCGCATTTTCTATGGCTGGTTCAGAGGTGTCACTGCTCGTCCGAATATCATTTCCGGTCGGCCAGTAAGTGGTTCCCATCAACTTCAGTTGATTTGGTGCACATGCAGGGCCAGCCTGTGACGTCAATTCAGATTGGTTTTCATAGAAATAACTGTGGCGCTGGTCAAATTCCGGGGCTGGCCAGTCCTCGGCCTTCAGGATGGTCCAGCCGATCCCGTTGAAGATCCTGTTATAGGCGTTTTGCTCTCCGCAGCACGTGTTTGCCAATGAGAAGGCCGAGGTTGCGAATATCATTGCAAGCCCGAGTGATGTTCTTGTCCAGGATGGTGCGCGCCTGTGCAGGGCGATGACCAGAAAAAAGAAAACCGGGGCAAAGAAAACGGCCTGGGGTTTTGACAATAATGCAAATCCGATCAGCAGGACAAAGGGTATGGTGCTCGGGTTTCTTGCGGCGAAACCCAAATACAGCCATGGGGTCAGCGGCAACAGAACTGCCTCCTGATAAAACGAGTACAGAAAGCCCGCGAACAAAAAATACGAGGCAAAAAGCAGGAAAGCACTGATGCCTTTGATCAGCCCCTTCCCACGGCGAAGCACCAACAGCCCGCCAATCCAATAGATCATGCTGAGGATAAGAAACCAGTGGTCGATACTCAGACAGTTCGAGCCGATTGCTCTGTCAACAAAGCCAAAGATCATACCAAAGAACGCGGCAGAGGATGTTGGCCACTCTGCGGGTGAACTGACATAGGCAAGGCAGTGTCCCGGCTGTTTCCACACACCGACCTCTAAAGACATGCTGTTAAGCACGCGCGCATAGTCGCCGGTGTTCAGTGCAGGTTCAGTGGTCGCCATGGCAATAAGAGTGAATCCAAGCGCCGCAAGAATGTAACCCAGTTCAGTGGTGTTGCTTTTCAGCATAGGAACAGCTCGCTCTCAAAATGAATTGCGGCACGGTCCAACAAGAATTAGCTGCACCAAAGCAATCCGTCTACTCGCAGGACCCTTTTGCATAAGAAAACTCACCCGCACGACAATCTTAGCGGGAAATAGGCCAAAAGAATTTTACTGTAGCGCGTAACTTTATGATTTTGCAGCGTAAATTTCCGGGCTTTCATGGACAGAGTCTATCTAGGCGTGTAAAATGGCGGCAGTCGCAAAATGAGTGTTTCCGATTACCCTCATATGCGGTGTATTTGGAAAACAATGCGGTGCGCGATGAACAATGTCGTTCGGATAGATGCGTCAATGACCATTCTTGTGATGGCATTTTTGTCGTTTGTTCTGCTTGTTCCGAAAAACGAAGTACGTTTGGCGGCGGGTGATGCACCCGGTGCGATTGTGACCTTTACCTTCGACGATGCCAGCAGATCCCAATACGAAGTCGGTCTTAGAATCGCCAGTTTCTACGGGGTCGAAGGAACCATTTTCGTTAATACGAAATACGTCGATGATGCCACCTCTGGAACCGACGACTGGGCAATGACCTGGGACGAGGTTCAGGAGTTCCGAAATGCCGGTTGGGAGATCGGCTCGCATGGTTACACCCATGAACAGCTGTCGACGCTAAGTGACGCAGATGTGCGCGAAGAACTGGACCGCGCTAAAGCAGATATTGAATTGCACACCAGCGCTGTCCCAGCTTCCTTCGCGGCCCCGTTTGGCGACACCGAAGGTAATGTTCTGGAACTGGTTGCCGAAAGACACGCCTACAATGTGATGGCCTGGTCTGAAAACTTCGGCCGCAACAGCATTCGCGATATCGATCCACTCAGGATCGAGCGAATGGAGGTCACCCGTGACCACGATTCTGAATATATATGTGGTGAGATGATCAACGCCGCTCAGAACCATGAATGGCTTGTATTGCTGTTTCATGAAATCGTCGAAGGCGATCCTGAGGAATATCAGATATCAGAGGCCATGTTTGAAAAGATCATTTCGTGTGCCAGATACCTTGAACGCAGCAATCTGATCAGGCTGGACACCGTTAAAGGTGCCATGCAAACCATCACTGCCGGCATGTAAGCTGCCACTTCGCGTGGGTCTACAGCGGTAAAGGTCGTCCTTCGGCAATTGCCTCCATGGCGAAATAACTGGTGACGCTGTCAAGCTCCACACCCTCGATCAGGCGCTGATAGACCTTGTCATAGCTGATCATGTCCCGCGTCACCACGCGCAGTTGGTAATCATAATCGCCCCCGATGCGATGGAAATCCACCACCTCGGGAATGCTCAACACATGTTGGCGGAAGTCGCGCAGCCATTTGTCGGAATGGTGGCGGGTGCGCAGCATCACAAACACCACAAGATCCAACCCCAGCTTTTCACGGCAAATGCGCGCGCGTGACCCTTGCAGGATACCGCGTGCTGTCAGCTTTTGCAGTCGCCGCCAACAGGCATTTTGCGAAAGTCCAACACGCTCGGCAAGATCTCGTTGCGACAGGCTTGCGTCGCGCTGCAATTCAGCCAGAAGGGCGCGGTCAAGATGATCTACCAATTCACTCATTGAGCGATCATATGACAACAAAAAGTGAAAAACAACGCGATAATAGGTTAAAAATCCCGGGTTATGTCAAGGATAATGCTTGAAAAACAGGAGCCATATATGTCCCTCGCTGCATTTCAACGTCAAATCACCACTTCCCAACCTCTCGATGACCTGCGCGCGGGTCTGATTGGTGAAGGCATGACCATCCCCGGGCTTCAGGGAGATGTTTCACTGGTTTATGCCGACTACGTCGCTTCGGGCAGGGCGCTGCGCCAGGTCGAGGATTTCGTCATGACCGAGGTTCTTCCTTTCTATGCCAATTCCCACACCGAGGCATCCTTTACCGGTGCGCGCATCACCGCGTTGCGCGCCGAAGCACGCGCCGCTATTGCCCGCCTGACCAGCGCTGGGCCACAGCACGCGGTGATATTTGCCGGCAGCGGCGCCACCGCGGGGCTGAACAAGCTGGTGAACCTCTTGGGGGTCAACAAGGCCAAAAACCCGGTGGTTTTTGTCGGGCCGTACGAGCATCATTCAAACCTGTTGCCATGGCGCGAAAGCCAGGCAAAGGTGGTTGAAATCCCCGAGGCTGCCAATGGCGGCCCGGATCTTGAGGCGCTGGCGGCTGAACTGAAAGCACATGGCGATGCCGACCTGAAAATCGGGTCGTTTTCTGCGGCGTCAAACGTCACTGGCATCATCACCGATCCCGACCCGGTGTCGCGCCTGTTGAAAAGTCAGGGTGCCTTGTCAGTATGGGACTATGCCGGTGGCGGGCCATACCTGCCGATGGACATGAAAGCGGGCAGTGATGCGGCCAAAGATGCCATTGTCGTATCCTCGCACAAATTTGCTGGCGGGCCCGGGGCGTCCGGCGTGCTGGTGGTAAGCCATGATGCGGTCGCAACCCAGACCCCCAGTCAGCCGGGCGGCGGCACCGTCGCCTTCGTTTCACCCTGGCGGCATGACTATCTGGACGACCTTGAGGCGCGCGAAGAAGCGGGCACGCCCAATATCATCGGCGACATCCGCGCTGGCTTGGTCTTTTTGGTGAAGGAAGCAGCAGGTGCGGCGCGCATTGCGGCCCGCGAGGCCGAGTTTAACAAACTGGCGCTGGCGCGGTGGCAGGCTAATCCACACCTGACGCTTTTGGGGGTCGAAAACCCGCACCGTTTACCGATCTATTCGCTGTTGGTCAGTGACAAGGATGAAAAAGTGATCGAGCCTCAGCTTTTCACCCGCATGCTCAGCGACCTTTACGGCATTCAGTCGCGTGGCGGCTGTGCCTGCGCCGGACCTTACGGGCACAGACTGCTGGGGCTTGATCGTGATCATTCCGAGGCTATTCACCAGGCCTTGCAGCGTGGTGAAATGGTTCACAAGCCGGGCTGGGTACGGCTGAACTTCAGCTATCTGATGGATGACGCCACTGCGCACTTCATTGTTGACGCTGTTGATACTTTGGCGCGCGAGGCTGGGAAATGGGCCGAGTTTTACAGCTATGATGCGACCAGTGAGCAATTCCTGCCAAAATCCCGCGCAGCCTGAAACCAACCGCCCAAAAACGCCCCGTCCCCCGTGTGGGGCTAACCTGTGGGGCTAAAAAAACAACAGATCAAATCTAATCCACCCTGCGTGGGTTTCAGCCTTTCCGCTTCCCCTCACGACTTGTAAGAGGGGGGTGGAAGGATTTTTTTTATGAACATGATTAAGCCTCAGCCGGGTATCCTGAAGATCGACCCCTACAAGGGCGGAGCTTCGGCTGTTGATGGTATTACCGACGTAGTTAAGCTCAGCTCGAACGAAAACCCGTTTGGTCCGGGGGATGCCGCCATTGCCGCATACAAGCGTGCAGGCCATGCGCTTCACCGTTATCCCTCAACTGATCACATGGCCCTGCGTCAGGCCATTGGAACTGCGCATGATCTGGATCCTGCACGTATTATCTGTGGTGCTGGATCGGATGAGATTATTTCCTATCTTTGTCAGGCCTATGCCGGTCGCGGCAGTGATGTGATCTATACCGAACATGGTTTTGCCATGTACAAAATCTGTGCGCAGGCGGCAGGCGCGCGACCGGTTTGCGTGCCAGAACGCAAGCGGGTCGTCGATGTCGATGAAATCCTGAAAGCCGCGAATAACAAGACCAAACTGGTGTTCATCGCCAACCCGGCCAACCCGACCGGCACCATGGTTAGCGACCGGGAACTGGCGCGGCTGGCGGCCAATCTGCCCGAGCACGTGCTCTTGGTACTTGACGGGGCTTACGCGGAATATGTCGAAGGCTTTGATGGCTCTGCCAAGCTTGTGGCGAGGCGTAATAACGTGGTGATGACACGTACCTTTTCCAAGCTTTACGGGCTGGGCGGGCTGCGGGTCGGTTGGGGATTTGGGTCTGAACATGTGATTGATGTGCTAAACCGTGTGCGCGCGCCCTTTAACCTTTCACACCCTCAACTGGCAACGGCCGAGGCTGCGGCAAGCGATCACGCTCACGTCAAAAAGTGCCAAAGCGAAAACCTGCGCATGCGAACATGGCTGACCAAAGCTTTGCGCGATCTGGGGCTCGGGGTTGATGACAGCGACGCCAATTTCGTTCTGGCGCGCTTTGCAAGCCCGCAACAGGCCGACGATGCCAATGCGCATTTGCAGTCCGAGGGATTGATCGTGCGCAACGTGGCGAATTACGGCCTGGCAGAATGCTTGCGAATAACCGTTGGGGATGAGCCTTCATGCCGCCGCGTTGCCCATGCGCTTGGCAAGTTCCTGGAGGCGGGTGGATGAGCCAGATCTATGGCCGCGTTGCCCTGATAGGGCTTGGGCTTATTGCCGGCTCTATGGCGATGGCCATGCGCCGGGCCGGTCTGGCCGGCGAGATCATCGGATATGCACGCTCGGCTGAAACCCGCGATACGGTGCGCGAACTTGGTTTTTGTGACCGGGTCGAAGACAGCGCCGTTGAGGCGGTAAAAGGCGCCGATCTGGTGGTTTTATGCGTGCCGATGGGTGCGATGGGACCCGTTGCCGCCGAAATCGGTCCGAATCTTGGCAAAGGCGCGACGCTCACCGATGTGGGCAGCGCCAAACAGGAGGTCATCAAAGCAGTCGGCCCGCATTTGCCTGCGCATGTTCATTTCATTCCCGGTCACCCGCTGGCTGGCACCGAGCATTCTGGGCCAAACTCAGGTTTTGCCGGGCTTTTTGAAAACCGCTGGTGCCTGCTGACGCCATTGCCGGGTACCGACCCCGATGCGCTGGCAAGGCTTGCATCACTTTGGCGCGGTATGGGATCACACGTCGAAGAAATGGACGCCGAGCATCATGATCTGGTGCTGGCCGTTACCAGCCATGCGCCGCACCTCATTGCCTATACTATGGTTGGCGTGGCCGATGACCTGCGCCGGGTGACTGACACAGAAGTGATCAAGTATTCCGCCGCAGGTTTTCGCGATTTTACCCGCATCGCGGCCTCGGACCCGACCATGTGGCGCGATGTGTTCCTGACCAACCGCGACGCAACGCTGGAAATTCTTGGCCGTTTTACCGAGGAATTGTTTGCCCTTCAGCGCGCTATCCGCACCGGTGACGGCGAAATGCTTCATGACTATTTTACCCATACCCGCGCCATTCGGCGGGGTATTATCGAAGCGGGTCAGGATACGGATGCGCCAGACTTTGGCCGTGGTCGCAGCGAAGACGAGTGAGCGGCGCGCGCCGGATAAGCCGTGCGGTGATGTATGTAATTATGGTCATGATGGTGGGTGGCGGTGCGCCGCTGACCTCACCGCGCCCGGCACCGCGTCCAGGCTTATCCACTTCTCTGCCTGTGACGCATCCCTCGGCGCGCGCGCAAGAGGCCGGGTTGGGTGTGGTCCTGCAAAACCTTTTTCGCGCCACGCCCAGACCACCCAGCGTCACACTACCGGGCTTTGACCCGGCTTTGGCAATTGCCATGTCGCCGCGACCTGAACCCAGACCTGACGAGTTTGTCGCGCAATATGTTGCACTGACTATACCCCAGAGGCAGGAAAGCCGCCGCGGTTCGGTCTGTGGAAACCGCCAGATCAGAGGAACAGAAATCGCGGCAATCCCGGCCAGATTGCCCGGTTGCGGGGTGGCAAAACCGGTCCGGGTCACATCCGTTTCAGGGGTGCGTCTAAGCCAGGAACCGACGATAGACTGCGACACGGCAAGGGCGTTGAATACATGGGTGCGCGAAGGCGTTATTCCTGCGGTTGGACGCCGTGGCGGCGGGGTGGCTGCGCTAAAGGTCATTGCGCATTACTCGTGCCGGACACGCAACAGTCGCCCCGGCGCCAAGATCTCGGAACATGGAAAGGGCCACGCGATCGACGTGGCCGCGGTGGTGCTGAAAAACGGCGATGTGATTACTGTGTTGGAAGGCTGGCGCGACCGGCGCGACAGCCGGGTTGTGCGCGCCATGCATTCTTCCGCCTGCGGTCCCTTTGGTACCGTGCTGGGGCCCGAGGCTGACAGGTATCACCAAGACCATCTGCATGTCGACACAGCGCGTTACCGGTCCGGGTCGTATTGCCGGTAAGCCGACGGGCCGAATGAAAAACTGCCGTCGTGGGACAAGGTCTTTCGAAAGACCTTGTTTGACGCGATTTCAAAATCGCGTGAAAGCAGTTTCAAAACTGCTTGAGAAAGGCGCTTCGAGGCGCCTTTGCGGGGTTACTAGCGTATCGTCAGGTCAGGGGCCGGGCCGATTGGCACCGGACCAAAGGCGATATAGCCACCGCGGAAGGTCAATGGCGTGTCAATCGTCGCCTTATCACCGGAAAGCGAGGCCAGAAATCCCAGCGTGTCTTCGAGTGTAGGCACAATTGCGCCTGGCAAAAATCCGGTCTGTTGTGCCAGCGCCACCATTTCGCGCCAGTTCTTTGCCTTTATGGTGATTTGTCCGGTGGGGGTGCCCTGTGAGTCCACCGCCAGTTCACCCGCCATCCTAAGATCCAGCTGGCCCCAGTCAGCCTGCATCAGCTTCAGGTCAATCCGGGTGATCTGCGGCCGCGCACGCTCAATTGCGAACCTGTCCCATGGCGCGTCAAACTCAATTATGGCGTCGATGCTCATGCCCTGAATGACACCGGTAAGATGTTCAATATCTTCAAGGTTTTTCAGGAACTGAGAGGCAGGCGTGATGCCCTTCGCCTCAAAATGCACCTCATAAGTGTTTTCAGCACCTTCCACCTGGCGCATGGCCAGCTGCCCGCGCTCAAGAGAGCTCGACCAGTTGTCGGTTGAACTGAACCCCATGCCCTCAAGCATGATCGAGGTGCGGTTGAGGTTCAGATCGGTGGTTTCGTTAAACACCAGTGAGCCGCGCATGTTGTCAGACGTGATTGTTATGCGCTCGTTTGGCGTGGCCAATACCTGATGGTCGGGCCAAACCGCGTTGATATGGCCGGGCTTGTATGTCAGGGCGAAAATCTGAAAAAGCGGCGCTGACCATGCCAGGCCCGAGGCAGGGTCGGCAAGCTCCAACCCCTCGATATTGGTGTCAAACCGGTTGGGAAAACCAGTGGTATTCAGCGTGGTGTAATCCGCTTGCCAGCCCTCGGCGCGGCGCAAGTCAAACCACGCCTTCAGCCCGCTTTCCATCGCGGTTGAGCCGATGAACCAGTATCCGCCCCACAAGGTCACGACGATGACCACAAGGATTGTCAGCTTGCGCATAGCACCTCTTTTCCTCATCTCCCCGCTTGTTTATAGCGGGCGCAAAGGAAGGACCAGCGCATGAGTGAATACGATCTTTGGGTTTTCGGCTATGGGTCGCTTATGTGGCACCCTGAATTCGATCACGATGAGGCCGAGATTGCGACGCTTTCGGGCTACAGGCGCGGTTTTACCATGCGCTCGATCCATCATCGCGGCACCGTTGAAAACCCCGGTCTGGTGTTGGCGCTGGATGCGGCTGGTGGGGCAAGCTGTAGCGGGCTGGCGTTTCGGGTCACTCCGGGATGCGAAGACGTCACTATGGCAGGTTTGCGCGAACGCGAGTTGGTGTCCTATGCCTATCAGGAAAAACGCCTGCCACTGACGTTGGAAGGTGGGCGGCAGGTCGAAGCGGTCACCTATGTGATCGACCCGGCGCATGTGCAATATTGTGGCGCTTTAGCGCTTGAGCAGCAGGCCCGCATCATTGCAACCGCAAGTGGCGGGCGCGGCCCGAATGCCGATTACCTGATGAACACCCACCAGCATTTGTGCGAACTTGGCATAGAGGACGTCGATATTTCATGGCTGGCAGGGCGGGTGCGCGAATTGGCCGCCGGGGCCAATCAATAATCCGCGCTTGGCAGCGCGCCGTTCTGGGCCTATCCTGCCCGCGAGAGAGTGCAGTAAAGACGCAGTAAACAAAGGGGCAAACCCAATTGGAGCAGCCGGAATACGGGTCTGATACAGGAACCGAGCCGTTTTTTTCGAAACCCGGGCGTCAGATCTTATGGATTTTGACGGTGATCGCACTTGCCGCACTGGGCGGCTTCATGGTGCGGTCTTTGCTGTTGCCAGTGTTTATGGCCAACCTCTATCTGAACGGGTTCATCCTGTTTGTCTTTTTGATTGGGGTCGTTGCCTGCTTTGGGCAGGTTTATCAGATTATTACGTCGGTCAGTTGGATTGAAGGCTTTGCTGCCGACAATCCGGGCCACGAATTTGTCAAAGCTCCGCGTCTTCTGGCCCCCTTGGCGGCGATGCTGCGCTCCCACGGGGCGGGCAAGCATATCGGCGCGTCCTCGTCACGCTCGATCCTGGATTCGGTAGCTACCCGCATTGACGAAGACCGTGATATTACGCGTTACATTGTTAATCTGCTGATATTTCTTGGGCTTTTGGGAACATTCTTTGGGCTGGCGACCACGGTTCCGGCAATGGTTGAAACCATCAAATCGCTGGCACCTCAGGAAGGTGACAGTGGGGTTGAGGTGTTCGGCCGCCTGATGAGCGGTCTGGAATCGCAGCTTGGCGGTATGGGCACGGCGTTTTCCTCGTCCCTTTTAGGGCTAGCAGGGTCGCTGATCGTCGGGCTGTTGGAGCTTTTCGCGGGTCACGGCCAGAACCAGTTTTACCGCGAGCTCGAAGATTGGCTTTCCACCATAACCCGTCTGGGAATTGCGCCCGAGGATGGCGAAAACGACCCTCTGACAGCAGCTTCGACAAGCCAAATGGCAGGTATGGCGCAAGGAGAGGCGAGCGGCTTGATGCTGCACATGGCCGAACAGATGGACGTGTTGCAGAACCTTTTTGCCCAAAGTGACGCCAGCCGTTCCCAGGTTGATGATCGGCTGGGCACGCTGGCCGATGCGGTCGGGCAACTGGCCCAGCGGATTGAAGATGAAGGCGTATCAACTCCGGTACTTTTGCGCATTGCCGACGGGCAGGAGCGGATGATCGCCGCCCTCGAAGCAGGGCATTCTGATGGCGACGAAGATGGCGGCTCGCATAGTGATGCGGAAAGCCGTATGCGACTGCGCTCAATCGACGTGCAGCTATTGCGCATTCTAGAGGAAATGTCGGCAGGCAGACAGGAAAGCCAGTCCGAGCTGCGCGCCGACATCGCTGCCCTGACCAAGGCGATCCGCCAATTGGGTGGCGCAGGTGGCCCGGGTGGTCCGGGCAGACGGGGTTAAGACATGGCCCTGACGCGCCGCTCTACCCAACGCGTTTCCGGTTCGATCTGGCCCGGGTTTGTCGACGCGATGACAGCGCTTTTATTGGTCCTGATGTTCGTACTGACCATTTTCATGGTGGTGCAATTCGTGCTGCGTGAAACTATTTCGGGGCAGGAAAGTGAGCTTGATCAGTTATCCCTGCAGGTGGCGGAACTGGCGGATGCGCTGGGGTTGGAACGCAACCGCAGCGCGGACCTCGAAAGCCAGATTGGCCAGCTTGACGCAACCCTGACGCAAGCGCGAAATATCTCGGATGCACAGGCGGCGGTGATTGCACAGCTGACCGCCACCAACGATGCTCAGGCGGCGGACCTTGCCGCGCAGGCCGCCCGTATCACCAGCTTTGAGGCACAGGTTGCAACCTTGTTGTCTGAACGTGACACGGCGCTGGAAGAAGGCACGCAATTGGCAGCGCGGATCGAGGATCTTGAAGCTGCGAATGCGGTTTTGATCAGCGAAGAAGAGGCGCTGAACCTTGCCCTTGCCCAGGCGCGCGATGAGATTGACGCGAGCGTCGAAGCGGCCCGTCTGGCTGCCGCACGGCGTGAAGCGCTTGAAGCACTGGTTGAAGATCTGCGCACAGACATGGCTTCGCGCGACGCCACCCTGGCGCAGATGCTGGCGCAAGTGCAAACAGACGCGGAAAAAGCGGTGGAACTACAAACCTTGGTCGCTGCCTTGCAAAAGGATGTCGCGGCGCGTGATGCGTCTTTGGTTACCGCATTGGCGCAGCTTGAAGCCGGGACGCTAACCACAGCAAACCTCTCGGACGAAATGCGCGTGATCCGACTGGCCCTTGCAGACAGCGAAGCAAAGTTAAACGCGTCTTTGTCCAACGCCGACGACCTGCGCTCGGCGATCGTCAGTCTTGAAGCGAAGTTGGCCAGCGAGGAAGCTCTGCGCTCACTGGCAAATGCCACCCTGGACGAATTGCGTGCTCGGCTGGAAACAACTGAAACCGGGCTGAACAACACCGAAGCGGCCCGTCTGGCGCAGCTTGCTGCGGCTGAAGCCTTGCGAAAACGGCTTGCCGAAGTTGAAAAAAGCCTGAGCGATGAAGAAGCCGCCCGTCTGGCCGAAGCTGCTGCTGCCGAACGTCTGCGCCAGCAACTGGAAGGGGTAACAGACAGTCTGAGCGATCAGGAAGCCGCGCGGCTGGCAGAATTCGCCGCCGCCGAGGAATTGCGCCAGCGTTTGACCGAGGTCGAGAACAGTCTGAGCGATGAAGAAGCTGCCAGGCTGGCCGCGGCAGCTGCGGCCGAAGCATTGCGCCGCCAGGTGGCTGATCTGACGCAAAGTCTGAACGCCGAAGAAGCCGCACTTTTGGCGGAAAAGGCTGCGGTTGCCGCTTTGAGGGAAAGGCTTGAAGGTAGCGAAGGTGCCTTGAGCGAGGAAGAGACCGCGCGCCTTGCCGAAGCGGCTGCGGCGGCGGCATTGCGCCAGCGATTGGCATCGGCAAATGACGAACTGACGGCGATGACGCTGGCACTTGAGGCTGAACGCAAAAGGGCCGAAGAAACCCTGACCCTGCTGGCTGCTGCCGAAGCGGCCGAGAAAAATCTGGACGCAAAACTGGCCGCAGCACTTCTCGCGGGCGAAGATCAGGCCACCCGGCTTTTGTCCACCGAGGATGCACTGGCGGCTGCTTTGGCCGAAGCGGCAGCCTTGCGCGAAGCTGCGGGCAGCGAGGGCGAGTTGCGCGCCCA
>JAAEUB010000385.1 GCA_024227755.1 Paracoccaceae bacterium
CTGAAAATCTGGAACACATCATAAGATGGAATGGGGAAAAAGCGGATTCGAAACCGCTTTCTCAAGGCGTTTCGAAACGCCTTGTCCCGGTTCAGATTATCAGGACGCGGCTCGAAAGCGTTTTACACTCAACCAGTTACCAATCTGAGAGCACATCGCGTCAACGTCGCCAGATATCGCGACCCAGGAGCGCCACGATCGCCAAAGTTTCAAGGCGCCCCATAACCATGGCTGCAGACAGGATCAGCTTGGCGCTTGAGGTCAGATCGCCATAGCTAACCGGCTCGGCAGCAGCAAAAGAAGCCAGCGGGCCGGTTGTAGTGAGGGCGGAAATGGTCAGGATCATTGATGTTTCAAAGCCCTCGCCGGTTAGCGAGAACAAGGTCATGAAAGCCGCGACCGACATCGTCATCAGCATGAAGAACACCCAGGCCAGATAGGCACCGCGCGAACGGATATGTCGCGCTTCGCCGCCCGCACCACCAACCGAAGAGGGATGCACCAGCTTTTCCATTTCCCGCAAACTGTGTTTATAAAGAGCATATACGCGCAGCAATTTGGCCCCGCCTGCAGTGGTTGCCACCCCACCGCCAATTAATGCCAGTCCCATCAGCACCAGTCCCGGAGATTGCAACCCGGACCAACTGCGCGCCGCTGCCCAGGCATCGCTTTCAAAACCGGCCGTGGTCAGAAATCCAAGCACGGTAAAGGCCGTGCCCCAAAGTGCATCCAGCCCGGTACTCAAATTCAATTCTTCTTCGACATCATAGGCTCCGATCCAGTGACGCAGGATTAAAACCACGGTGACGAAGCTAACCAAAGTAACAGCCAGGCGCACCTCTGGGTCTTTCACAAAGGTCTTGGACCTGCCCAGGCGACCCTCGCGGGAAAAGGCAGCCCGTGAAATTGCAAAAAGCAGAAATATGGCAACCAAAAGCTCACCGCTGCGGCCCGCATCTCCACCAGACAGCCCGCCAACCGGCGAAATGCCACTGGTTGAAAGGGTTGAAAGCGCGTGGCAAAACGCAATGAAGGGTGTCTCTCCGGCAAGAATTAGACCGATCCACAGCACCGCTGTCAGCCCTGTATAAAGCGGCGCAAGTTGTACAGAATAGGTGCGAATGCGGTCGGAAATATCAGCAACCTGGGTGATCTGGCTGTGGCCTGCGCTCACCCCGGCTGACAATGCGCCTTTTCGCGGCGCCAGACCACTGCTCATCCCGCCGCCCAGACCCCGGACCTCAAACCCGCCAAGTGCCATCGGGGCCAGGATGGCAATCGCGCCTACCCAGATGATCAACCCACCTAGCCAGCCAACCAAAGCCCGCCACAAATGCACCGAACGCGGAAGCCTGGAAGGATCATCATAAAGCGTCGCACCTGTGGTCGTCAGGCTTGATACCATTTCAACATAGGCATTCAGGAAAGAGGTATTGCCGACGGCCTGATGCACCGGTACTGCCAGCATCAGTGGCAACAGGGTGAAAACTGCCAACAGCGCCAGTAAATGAATGCGGGCAAAGCCATCGCGCGCGCGCCCTGCCGTGGTAATTGCCACAAACAGTGTCAAAAACCCAAATACCAGCCCTGAGTAAAAGAAAACCCGCGCAACGTAGTATTCTTTAGCCGTCAATGCATGGGTGGCCGGGATCAGCATGAAGGCAGCAAAGACCCCCATGATCATGACCACAACCGGTAGCTTTGATGTGAGACCAGGCATTAGAAGAAGTCTATCGAGACCTGCAAAAGGCGTTCGACCTCAGGCACATCGGCAGAAAGGCAGAAAAGCGCGATCACGTCGCCCTCGTCAATTCTTGTGGCGCCGGTAGGTTTTACAATTTTCTCACCTTTCATCACCGCGCCAACCAAAACGCCTTCGGGCAGATTGGTATCGCGGATACGCTGCCCGGCAATCGGTGAAGACGATAATACCTGTGCTTCTATGACCTCGGCTTCGGCGTCGCCGACGGAATAGACGTTTCGCACCTTGCCGTGGCGAATATGGCGCAGGATCGAAGAAACGGTGGTGGCGCGCGGGTTGATATACGCATCGACCTGCAATGGCTCCATCAATGAGACCAGCGAGGGATCGTTGACCAGACAGATCGACATTGAAGACCCGGCAGACTTGGCCCTGACTGATGCCAGTAAATTGACCTTGTCGTCGTCCGTTACCGCCAAAATGGCATCTGCCCGGCTGATCCCCGCCTCTTTCAAAATCTCGATATCCATGCCGTCGCCATGCAGCACCACAGTGCGTTCCAGCGCGTCGGCCGCGGCCTCGGCAACCTCACGGTCAAGTTCGATCACCTTGGCACGGATGCGGTCTGACTGCATTTCCAGCCGTCGAGCCACTGCCAGGCCCACATTGCCACCGCCCAATATGACCACCCGTTCACGCTTGGAAACCGATTTGCCGAATATCTCCAGCGTTCGGTTCACGTCGCTTGACTGGGTGAACACATAAACCTGATCGCCACAATAAAGCTGATCTCCGCTTTCGGGGACAAACAGGCTTCCCTCGCGGCGCACCCCGACAACCAGGGCCTGCAAGGTTGAAAACAGATCCGTCAGCTGGCGCAGGGGTGTGTTGATCACCGGACAATCCTCATCCAGCGTGATCCCCAACAGCTGTGCCCGGCCATCAAGAAAGCTTTCCGTGTCAAACGCTGACGGCGCGGACAGGCGTCGAAGAGCGGCCTCGGCCACTTCGCGTTCCGGACTGATCACTACGTCGATCGGCAAGTGGTCGCGCCGGTAAAGGTCTGAATAAATCGCATCAAGATAGGATTGACTGCGCAGGCGGGCGATTTTGCGCGGGATGGCGAAAACCGAATGCGCCACCTGACAGGTGACCATGTTAACCTCGTCCGAATAGGTCGCGGCGATTACCATATTGGCGTCTTCTGCACCGGCGCGTTCAAGAACGTCCGGATGCGAGGCAAAGCCTGCAATACCCTGCACATCCAGCGTATCCATGGCGCGGTGTACCAAGGCGGGATTATTATCAACGACCGTCACGTCGTTCTTTTCACCTGACAAATGGCGGGCAATTTGCCAGCCAACCTGCCCTGCCCCGCAGATGATTACTTTCATACCACCAGCCCTCAAAGCCTAATGCGTTTTTCCTTGGCCAGGGGAAATGTATAAGGTCCACTCCCCTTCAGTGCTACGGGCGTTTTACTTCCAATCCGCATCCCAGATTAGATGCAAAACGCTTTAGCTTTCCGGAGGCCAAGCCATGACAGAGACGAAGGGTTTCGTCAATTATGCGAAAATTTAGCCTTCGTCCTGTTTCTCGTCAGTCACATGGGCCACCCGGGCACCAGATTTGTTCGTCGTCACCACGCCAAGGCTTTTCAATTTGCGGTGCAGCGCGCTGCGCTCCATGCCGACAAAGCTGGCTGTGCGGCTGATATTGCCGGAAAACCGGTTGATCTGGGTTAAGAGGTATTCACGCTCAAATGCTTCGCGGGCCTCCCGAAGTGGCAACATGGCCAATGCGCCGGAAACGCCCGAGCTTTCAGCCTCATCGTTTTCATCCTCGGAATTGCCGACATCGGGGATCTCGCTGCCTTTGATCGGCCCGGTTCCGTCCCCAAGGATCAGCACCCGCTCAACCACATTCTTCAGCTGGCGAACATTGCCGGGCGAGTGCATGGTCTGCAAAATGGCGATAGC
>JAAEUB010000386.1 GCA_024227755.1 Paracoccaceae bacterium
ATTTCCGCCTTGTACGCGCGCCTGTGGTCGTCTAGCTTCCGACGCGGCCCGCTTGAAAGCCTGATGCGCCGACTTGCCGGGTAACAAAGGAAAAGAAAATGCAGTTTGACCTCTGGCTGACATTCGTCGCCGCCTCGACCGCGCTCTTGCTGATCCCCGGCCCCACCATACTTTTGGTCCTGTCCTATGCGCTCAGCCAGGGGCGGCGCGTGGCCGTCGCCTCGGCCGCCGGTGTCGCCCTGGGCGACCTTGTTGCCATGAGCGCGTCACTTGCAGGTCTGGGCGCACTGGTGCTGACTTCGGCAACGCTGTTTACCGTACTGAAATGGGGCGGCGCGGCTTACCTTGTCTGGATGGGTGTAAAACTGCTTCGCAGCGCCCCCAAAGGCGGGCTGGCTCTGCCTGATGCACCGGGCTCGATCCCGCCGAAAGCGGTTTTTCGCCACGCTGCCGCCGTCACCGCGCTTAACCCTAAAAGCATCGCCTTTTTCATCGCTTTCGTACCGCAATTTCTACGCCCTGAAACGCCGCTGGCACCGCAATTTGCCATCCTGATCGCCACCTTTGTCACCCTTGCCGCGGTAAATGCACTGGCCTATGCCCTGCTCGCTGATCGTCTGCGCCGCCTTATCGCCCGCCCCGCCGCCCTGACCTGGATGACGCGTGGCGGTGGTGTGGCTCTTATTACCATGGGCGCGGTTACCGCCACTTTGCGCCGCGCAAACCCCTGAGGACAAACATGAAAACCGTAAAAGACTACATCCGTACCATCATCGATTTCCCGCATGAAGGCATCATGTTTCGCGATGTCACCACGCTTTTCGCTAATCCGCGCGGCTTTCGCATGGCGGTTGATCAGATGCTGCACCCATATGCCGGGCTTGAGATTGACAAGGTCGTCGGGCTTGAGGCACGTGGCTTTATCCTTGGCGGCGCTATCGCCCACCAGCTGACCGTCGGTTTCGTGCCGATCCGCAAGAAAGGCAAGCTGCCCGGTGCCACAATCTCCGAAGCCTATACGCTGGAATACGGCGAGGCAGTGATGGAGGTGCATGACGACGCTATCAAGCCGGGCGAAAAAATCCTCGTGGTTGATGACCTTCTGGCCACCGGCGGCACTGCGGCGGCCGGCATCAAGCTGATCGAACGCCTCGGCGGCGAGATAATTTCGACCGCTTTCATCATCGACCTGCCGGAACTGGGCGGTCGTAAGGTGATCGAAGATATGGGTATGGACGTGCATGTATTGTGCGAGTTCGAGGGCGCTTAAACTTTTCGGTAACCTGTCTGGGTTAAAATGATCCTGCCTGTGGAGCAGGCGCTGCTTGTGCACATGTGAACCTCACATTGGAACGCCTCGCCTCACCCGGCGGGGCGTTTTGCTTACTGGGCCGTTTGTGCGACATCCGTTTGCCCGCTTCGATAAGCATGAAACCAACGCAAAAAATTTACAAATTCGGCTATTTCGAGCATTCAAATTTGTAAATTCTTCGTTTTATGTCTGCCAAATTTGCAAATTTGACGGATAATCCGGAACATCAGCCCCGCACGCCAATCACAATAAAGCGTGGCGAAGCCACTCATTTTGGAAACGCCTCAGCCGAATATCACGCCCGGGTTCATGATGCCCGTCGGGTCCAGGGCCGTCTTAACAGCCCGCATCGCTGCCAATTTGGCGGGGTCGGCAAAGCGCTGCAACTCGGCCACTTTCAGGCGTCCAATTCCGTGCTCGGCAGAAAATGAACCACCATATTCATGCACCATTTCATAAACGGTTTCTCGTATTTTTTCCTTTGATCCCGGATAGTTATCACGGGTTTTGCCCTTTGGCGCAAACACGTTGTAATGCAGGTTACCATCACCCAGATGGCCAAACGCATTTACCCGAAACGGACCAAGTGCGGCAATCGCCGCGCCCGCGCGCTGAGTAAACTCCGGGATCACCGACAAGGGCAGCGAAATGTCGTGCGAGGACAGGGATCCAAGCCGCTTGTTAGCCTCCGGTATCTCCTCACGCATCGCCCACAAGGCCGCCCTTTGCGGGCCAGAATGCGCCACCACTCCGTCACTGACTAACCCTGCTAACGCACCGGTTTCAAACAGTTTTTCCAGCATTGTATCGGCATTTTGCTCAGGCCCCAGACCCAGTTCAATCAGCACCGCCCAATCTGGAATTTCATCAAATGGCGCGCGCGCCGGACATCCGGTTTCAGCCAGAAATTCCATGCCCGCTCCACTGATCAGCTCAAAGGCGCTGACCCCTGCGCTCAACTGAGAATTTATCAATGAAAACAAGGCTAAAGCCGCCGCTGGGTCCGGCACCACCATCAGCGCCGTTCCCACCTCTGCCGGGCGTGCAAACAGCCGTAGCGAGGCCGCCGTAATCACCCCCAAAGTCCCTTCCGCGCCGACCAAAAGCCCACGCAGATCGTAACCCGTATTGTCTTTCCTCAGGCGCTTTAGTCCATGCCAGATCGACCCGTCCGGCAACACGGCCTCAAGCCCCAGACAAAGATCGCGGGCATTACCGTATCGCAACACGTTTACGCCCCCGGCATTGGTCGAAAGCAGCCCGCCGATGCGCGCTGATCCTTCCGAGGCCAGCGACAAAGGAAACAAACGCGCCGCCACCTCGGCCGCATTCTGGACGTCCGCCAATACCGCGCCTGCCTCGGCTATCATGATGTTTTCAGACGGAAAAACCTCGCGAATGGCGCGCATTCGTTCAAGCGACAGGATAACCGGCGCGGGGCCACCCGCCATCACCTGCCCACCAACCAACCCGGTGCCGCCGCCGTAGGGCACCACGCCAACTCGTGCATCTGCGCAAGCCTTGATTAGCGTTGAAACCTCTTCAACCGATCCCGGCGCCGCCAGCAATCCGCCCACCCCGTGAAACAAGCCGCGCGGCTCTTCCAAATAGGCCGACGTCAGCGGGCGCAAGGCCACCTTGGGCAGACAGAAACGCAATCGCGCCTCAAAGGCCTTATCTGCCGGGTTCAGATTGATCGGTGCCATAGCTTTGGAAATTGCATGTGTATCTGCCGCTGGCAAGTACCTCGTGCAGAAATCCGCAGCCTGAGCTGGGGAATACACATTTGCTAAAAACCAAAGGTGATCAGTTGAAACTAAATAAAACGGCCTTGCCCGTCCCTTTTTCTGCTGCAAATCGGACCTCGGTTGGCGAAACCTCAACCGACTGACAATCCTCGCTTTGTTTAAGGAAACCTATTTTAACCGTTCGGCACCAATACCCTTCGTCCCAATTCCAGCTTCCGGTAACCTTTCCGATCGGGACCGATCCTGTAACCTTGCCGTCAGAGCCGATAATTAGAGTACCCAGGCGTGAAGTTATCTCGCGGTCTGTAACTGTGCCAATGAAGCCGCTTTCATCAACAATCCGCGTAAAACCTGTTTCATCTGCCATTGCGACTGTTGCGATCAACGATATTGCCGCTGCGCCAAAACCAATAATAGCCATTTTCATGCTTTTTCCTTTTCATCCCTGTAACGGGTATCCATCTATGTGAGTACCTGATAACTATAATCAAGGCCAACGCGGTGAAAAGGATCCGGGTAGTGGGGAATTACGCCAACGTCATGCTCATTGACCTATCGGGTTTGCGTGTGCCCACGTCTGTCAGAGCGCAGGGCGGCATACAAAACATGACTACGCCAACGACCGCCGATCTGAAGATAGCTCTGCGCAACACCTTCGTATTTATACCCGGCGGCCTCCAAAACCGCGCGCGAAGCAAAGTTTCCCGGCAGGCATCCTGCCTCCAACCGACTTAGGTCCAGTGTGTTAAAGGCGTGGTGCACCACTGCCTCAAGCGCCTCGCGCATAAAGCCCTGGCGGGCGAACGATGCTCCAACCCAGTAACCGGTTGTACCAGCCTGAGATGGTCCGCGACGGATATTGTCCAGCGTCAGCGCGCCAATCAACGCCTGATCGCTGCGCCTGATCAAAAAAAGTGGCAGGGCCGAACCGTTTGCGACCGAGCGTCTGGCCCAGTAAACCCTGTTGGTAAACCCCTTGCGGCTAAGATGATCATCGGACCAGACAGGCTCCCACGGTGTCAAAAACTCGCGACTGGCAGTTCTAAGAGCCACCCATGCCCGATAATCACCGTGGCCAGGCGCACGCAGCGTCAGCCGCTCAGTTTCGATCCGCGGCATTTTCGTCCGCCCAAACATCATGCCACCAGTCTGGTGCGCAGGGTTTCAAGGCCGGGCGCAGCCTGAGCGGGACCATAAAGCGCCAGCGCCGCCCGGCCCGAACCTGCCAAATCTCCCGCAAAATCACGCACTCCCGACACCGATACGGCATCAATTTTGGCGATGGTTTCGCTTATGGGCGGTATCCGGTTCCAGATCATCACCAACCGCGCCAGACGTTCCGCACGTGACGAGGCACTTTCAAGCCCCATCAACAGCCCTGATTTCATCTGCACCCTGGCACGTTGGACTTCGGCCTCTCTGATGTCGCCCGCAGCCCGCTTCAACTCGTCCACAACCAGCCCCGAAAGTTCATCAATGCTTTCCCCGGAAGTGCCCGCATAAAGCGTTATCAACCCGCTGTCGCTGAATGCTCCGGTCTGAGCGAAAATCGAATAACACAGCCCGCGTTTCTCGCGAATTTCCTGAAATAGGCGCGAGGACATACCGCCGCCCAGAGCATTGGAATAGACCTGCGCAGTATAGATCATGTCATCGAAATAATCAGGTCCTTCCAGCCCAAGGGCGAAATGCACTTGCTCAAGTTCGCGCGTTTCACGCCGTTCGCCGACGCCAAAACCAGCGGGCGTCAGGATTGTATCCTTGCCACGCCTCAGTCGGCCAAACGCGGCTTCGGTCAGACGCATAATCTGATCGTGATCGACTGCACCGGCAGCAGACAGGACCATCCGTTCCGGTCCGTAATGTTCGGCGATGAAACCCGCCAGATCACCCTGCGAAAAGGCTTTCACCCGCTCGGCAGGGCCCAGAATTGTTCGCCCAAGGGGCTGATCGGGATATGCAGCCTCTTGCAGCCAATCGAACACCACATCGTCGGGGGTATCCAATGCCTGACCTATCTCCTGCAAGATCACCCCACGTTCGACCTCGATCTCGGCTGCGTCGAAAACCGGGTTGAGGACGATATCGGAAATAACGTCAAAAGCCAGCGCCACGTCATCCTTGAGCACCCGGGCATAATAGGCCGTAACTTCGCGACTGGTATAAGCGTTCAGGTAGCCGCCGACATCTTCAATCGCCTCGGCAATCTCTAACGCGCTGCGCCGATTGGTGCCTTTAAAGGCCATGTGTTCAAGAAAATGCGCGATGCCGTTTTGGGCCTGACGTTCATGGCGTCCACCGGCCGCAACCCAGATACCGATAGAGGCGCTTTCTAGCCCGGGCATATGTTCGGTGACGACGCGCATGCCGTTTGGCAAGGTGTCAAAGGAAATGCTCACTTGGACAACCGCCCGCGGATCAGTGCCTGTAGCTCACCCAGATCGCCGGTGACTCGTGTCACCCGCTCCTCAGCCTCAAACTGACGCGCCATACGCTCGGGCAATGAGGCCACCTGACCGCTTGCCTTGGCAACCGCGTCTGGGAATTTGGCTGGATGCGCAGTGGCCAGCGTGATCATCGGTGTGTCGCCAAGGTGTTCGTTTGCAACCTTGACCCCGACGGCGGTATGCGGGCAAATCACTTGCCCTGTGCGCAGATGCGTGGCCTTGATGGTTGCCATGGTTTCTTCTTCGCTGGCGCGCCCCGAGGCGAAAGTCTCGCGCAGCCAGTCAATGGCGCCCTGTGACACCTGAAAGCCGCCGCTGGCCAGGTCATTCAACTGATCCGAAACAGCATTCGCATCTTCGCCATATGCGTAATACAACGCGCGTTCAAAGTTTGACGATACCTGAATATCCATCGACGGGCTGATCGATGGCGCAACCCCGCTTTTGGTGTAGGCGCCGGTTTCAAGGGTGCGGTGCAGAATGTCGTTTTGGTTGGTGGCTATCACCAGCTTTTCTATGGGCAGCCCCATCTTGCGGGCAATCAGCCCGGCAAAAATGTCACCGAAATTGCCGGTGGGCACGGTAAAGCTGACCGCGCGGTGCGGCGCGCCGAGTGATACCGCCGAGGTGAAGTAATAGACAACCTGCGCCAGCACCCGCGCCCAGTTGATCGAGTTCACACCAGCCAGCCGCACCTCGTCACGGAAGGTGAAATCGTTGAACATGTCTTTCAGGAGGCCCTGACAGGTATCAAAATCCCCGTCGACAGCGATTGCGTGTACGTTTGCCTCGGTTGGGGTGGTCATCTGGCGACGCTGGACGTCCGAAACGCGGCCATGCGGATAAAGAATGAAGACGTCTACTGCCTCAAGCCCTTTGAAAGCTTCAATCGCCGCGGATCCGGTATCGCCCGAGGTGGCACCGACAATCGTCACTCTTTCACCGCGACGCGCAAGGGCGTCCTGAAACAACTGGCCGATCAGTTGCATGGCGAAGTCCTTAAAGGCCAGTGTCGGCCCATGAAACAGCTCAAGCAGGAAGTGGTTCGCGCCAAGCTGCACTAAAGGTGCGCGGGCATCGTGGTTGAAACCGGCATAAGCGTTTGAGATGATGCCTTGCAGCGCTTCATCAGTGAAGCTGTCGCCGATAAAGGGACGCATGATGCGAAAAGCTGCATCTTCATACGAACGCCCGGCCAATCCAGCAATCGCGCCGGTGGTCAGGGTTGGGATGTCTTCGGGTAAATAAAGGCCACCGTCACGGGCCAACCCGGTCAGCATAGCATCTTCAAAGCTTAACACCGGGGCATTTCCACGGGTCGAGACATAGCGCATTTTACGATTCCTCAGCGGTTCGCCGCTTCATACGCCAAAGCGCAATGCCTGTCATCATCAGCCACGTCGCGGCCAGCAAAAACCATGTGACCGCGTATTCAAGGTGGCAATTGGGAATGCCTTTGCCGGTCGGGGCGAAAACAAACACGGTTACTGCCGTAGTGAAATAGAGCACCATACTATCAAGCCAGAACATATCTCTGGCGATAGAGGTTGCTGCGGGCTAAAAACCCATCAGGCCGTCGATTGGCGCGCCCTTGATCTCAAGGCCTTACTGGGCATACGACGCCCCGCCCACCACAGATGCTGCGGCTGAAAAAATTGACGGGATAAGGGTGTGCCTTTTCCTTGAGGCTTGTTCTTTCCCTGTTTTGCCGGTGTTCTCACAACACCGAGCGTCTTTTTTTATTTCCACTCACGCGCGTGGAAAGCTTGTTGTCTTAACATTGTGAAACCATATTAGAGAGCTTAAACCAGAAAAAATCGCGCAGATTTGTCGCTAGACAGGTTATCGCCCGCCGGAGACGTCGAGAATTATGCAAGAAAACAGCCGCTTTCGCCCTTTTGAAACCCATTTTGACCTGGATGAGACATTGGGGGTTTTACGTGACGCTACTCATGGTGCTGATGATGGTGAATTGTTTCTGGAACGTCGCCGGGCCGAGATACTGGTGTTTGATGATGGCCGGGTGAAAACTGCCAGCTTTGATGCCTCCGAGGGCTTTGGCCTGCGTGCTGTGCGCGGTGAAACTGCGGGATATGCCCATTCAACCGAGATCAGCGCCGCCGCATTGACGCGCGCTGCTAAAACCGCGCGCCTTGCTGTGGGCGATGGCGGTGGTACGCTGGCCGAAGCGCCCACGCATACAAACCAAAAGCTGTATACCGACTCTGACCCGATGGAGGACGCCGAATTTCCGGTCAAGATTGAAACCTTGCGTGAAATTGATGCTTTTACCCGTGGCCTTGACGGACGTGTGGTGCAGGTTTCGGCGACCATTGCCGCGTCACTGCAAGAGGTGCATATCTTGCGCCCCGACGGGTCGCTGGTGACAGATACAAGACCGATGACGCGGTTGAACGTGTCAGTCATCGTCGAAAAAGACGGGCGCCCCGAAAGCGGTAGCCACGGCGGCGGTGGGCGCTCAATGCTGTCACCGCTTTTGGACCCGGAACACTGGCAGGCCACCGCCAATGAGGCATTGCGCATCGCGCTTGTGAACCTTGAGGCCCAGCCCGCCCCCGCCGGACAAATGGATGTGGTACTGGGCGCTGGCTGGCCGGGAATCTTGCTTCATGAAGCGGTAGGTCACGGGCTGGAGGGCGATTTTAACCGCAAAGGAACCTCGGCCTTTTCTGGTCTTGTTGGAACCCAGGTGGCGGCGAAAGGTGTCACGGTGGTTGATGATGGAACCATCCCTGACCGTCGCGGGTCGATTACCGTGGACGACGAAGGCTCGCCTTCGGCACGCAATGTCTTGATCGAGGACGGGGTGTTGGTGGGGTATATGCAGGACCGCCAAAACGCCCGCCTGATGGGGGTTGCAGCCACCGGCAATGGGCGGCGTGAAAGCTTCAGCCACGCGCCGATGCCACGCATGACCAATACCATCATGGAAAATGGGCAGGCCAGTCGCGATGATGTGCTTGGTGAGCTGCGCGATGGTATCTATGCAGTAGGTTTCGGCGGCGGTCAGGTCGATATCACCAATGGCAAGTTTGTGTTTTCCTGCACCGAAGCCTACCGGGTCGAAAATGGAAAAGTTGGCGCACCGGTCACCGGTGCCACGCTGATCGGCGATGGGCCTGCCGCGATGAAGCAAATTCGTGCAATCGGCAACGACTTGGCGATGGACCCCGGTGTGGGGACCTGCGGCAAGGCCGGTCAGTCCGTGCCGGTGGGTGTAGGCCAGCCAACACTTTTGATCGGCGGGCTGACAGTGGGTGGCTCGGCGGCCTAGGGTCACAAGGTTGCCCCGACTTGAAACCAGTGCAGGTTCGTTCCCCGGTGAGACCCTGATATTTCGTATGGCGCTTTCCCCAACTAGGTGGCAGTGGTCCGGCAAATCGACAGCGCACGGCCTGCTTTTACGGTTTGTTCAATCCCGTTCACCTTGCATTAACCAATCATCCCTTATGGTTAATAAGCAAGAGACGGAAACAGGACGGCCCAGTGGATTTATTCCCTTCCCCACACCCCCTCACCCCACCCCAGAGCGTGGAAGATGAGGTCGCCTGGCTTCGCCTCTTGCGCTCGCGCCGTGTCGGGGTTGCCACATTTTTCAGGCTGATGAACGAACATCGCAGCGCTCAGGCGGCGCTTGAAGCATTGCCCGAGGTGGCGCGTGCGGCCGGGGTGCAAAAATATCAACTCTGCCCGCTTGCCGTGATCGAAAATGAGATGAAGGCTGCGCGCTTTGCCGGGGCGCGGTTGGTGGCTTTTGGCAGTTCGGAATACCCGACGGCGCTGGCAGACATTCCCGATCCACCTCCACTTTTGTGGGCTCTTGGCAGCCTGCCGCTGATGCACCGGCCCGTAATTGCCATGGTTGGCGCACGCAATGCCTCTTCGTTGGGCACGCGTATGGCGCGGAAACTGGCGGCTGACTTATCCGAAGCTGGCTTTGTCGTCGTCTCAGGACTTGCGCGCGGGGTTGATACCGTGGCCCATATGGCCGCACTAAAAGGTGGAACCGTCGCGGTCATGGCTGGCGGTGTCGACGTGATCTATCCAACCGAAAACACGGTTTTGGGCGAAGAAATTGCCCGCGACGGCCTGCGCCTGTCTGAACAACCAATGGGGCTTAGCCCGCAAGCACGGCATTTCCCGCGCCGCAACCGGATCATTTCCGGGCTGGCGCAAGCGGTTGTGGTTGTCGAGGCCGCAGCAAAATCCGGGTCACTGATAACCGCACGCGCCGCCTTGGACCAAGGGCGTGAGGTGCTGGCGGTACCCGGTCATCCTTTCGACGCCCGCGCCTCAGGGTGCAATATGCTGATCCGGGACGGAGCCTGTCTGGTGCGCGGAGCCCAGGATGTGATTGAGGTTTTGACGCCGCTGGTGGATGCGCCCGCGGAAAAACCGTCACCAAAGCAAGAAATTACAACCGACATTCCCACGCCGCGACCTGAAACCCGCGACAAAATCGAAACCAGCAAACTTCATGCCCAGATTTTGGCCCGCCTCGGACCAAGCCCGGTGGGTGAAGATCAGTTGATCCGGGATATGAAACTTCCTGCCGGACAATTAGCACCTGAACTGGTGACACTTGAGCTTGATGGCCGGATCACCCGTCAACCGGGCGGTGTTCTGACCCTCGGAGAGAAAGAAACCAGCTAAGCCCCTTTCAACATCGCACTACCCAGCAATTCAGATGTAGGGTGACAC
>JAAEUB010000387.1 GCA_024227755.1 Paracoccaceae bacterium
GAATGGCACGCGTGGAAGCTGTCGACGACTGGCAGAAGGGTGCGAATACCGGCAGCTTCGGGTGCAAAGGCTTCGAAGCGCAGGAGGGGATTCAGCCAGATCAGCCGGCGGCAGGACCGGGCCAGTCGAGGGGCCTCGGTTTCTAGGAGGGAAGTACTGCCTCTTTCCAGCCCATCGGTGATGAGGAGCACCACAGCACCCTGACCCAAAACCCGGCGCGACCAGTCGCGATTGAACCGATAAAGCGCTTCGCCGATCCGGGTTCCGCCCTGCCAGTCCGGTGCGTCACGCCCGAGCGCCTCAAGCGCGAGGTCCACATCTCTTGTCGCCAGCGCGCGCGAGACATTGGTGAGCCTCGTGCCGAAGGTGAAACCATACACCTTTCCCCAACCGGATACCGGTGCCCAGGTCAGGGCATGAAGGAAGTGCATCATCATCCGGGCATAGGTCGACATGGACCCCGATATGTCGCAGATCGCCACGAGGTTCGGTGGCCGCCACCGTGGCTTTTTATGGGCAAGGCGGTCGATTTCACCGCCCTTACGCAAAGAGCGGCGTATCATGGCACGGGCATCCGGGCGGCGGCCCGTGACAGAGGATTGGTAGCGGCGTGTCGGGAAAGGGTCGACCGGCAGGGTCAGGGTGCGGATCAGCGCGGCCGCTTCGGCCTGCTCCGCGTTGGTCATCTGCTCGAAATCCTGTTTTCGCAGAACTTCGTTTTCCGACCAGCTCAACTCGGCATCAACTTCGATTTCTTCGCGTTCGGGGGGGGCTGCTGGGTTGGACTTGCCGTCCCACATTGCCTCAGCGGCGCGTTTCTCAGCGGCTTTGGGCGGTGGGGTTTCTTGGTCAACCGTCTGCAGCAGCGGCAACATCGACCTGACCATGCGTTCGAGGTATTCGGGGTCGCGCCAGAACATCTGGAAGACCTGATGGAACACTTCCAGATGTTCGGGCCGGGACACCAGTGTTGCCCGCAGCGCGTAGTAGTAATCCTCTCGCTGGGTAAAGCCAGCCGCCGCGACGGCGGAAATCGCGCTTTCGACTTGTGAGGTGCCGACCTTCAACCCCGCCCTGCGCAGCGCGCGTGCGAAGTAGACGATATTGTCCACCAGGCGGCCTTCCATTTCGGGCAGCATGTTCATGATATCAGGAGGCCCGGGCCAGTTGCATCCGTGCCTCGTTCAGGATGCGGGTCGCCTCGGAGCTCGTGATCTTGGCGATATCGTCTTGGTATTTCAGGAGCGCACCCAACGTGTCGGACACAACTTCTGGCGAAAGTGCGATAGTATCCAGCGCGATCAGGCAGCGGGCCCAGTCGATTGTTTCGGCGACGCCGGGGTTCTTGAACAGGTCTTCTTCGCGCAGGGCTTGTACAAAGCTCACGATTTCTTTTGACAGTGTCTCGGCACAGTTGGGAACACGGGCATGCAGGATCGCCAGCTCGCGCTCAAACGCCGGATAGTCGACCCAATGATAAATACAACGCCGCTTCAGCGCGTCATGTACTTCGCGGGTGCGGTTGGAAGTGAGGACGACAATTGGCGCCTCTTCCGCCTTCACCGTACCGATCTCTGGAATGGTCACCTGGAAATCGGAAAGCGCCTCCAAAAGGAAGGCTTCGAACGGTTCATCCGTCCGGTCAACCTCATCAATCAGCAAAACCGGCGGACCCTCGGCATGGGGCTCCATCGCTTGCAAAAGTGGGCGCTGGATCAGGAAATCCCGCGAAAACAATTCGGTCTGCAGATCTTCGCGGCGGGCACCGCCTGATGCTTCTGCCGTACGGATGGCGATCATCTGTGCGGAGAAGTTCCATTCATAGATCGCCGACGCGGTATCCAGCCCTTCATAGCACTGCAGCCTGATGAGCCGCCGGCCAAGAGCGGTGGCTAGTGCCTTGGCGATTTCTGTCTTCCCAACACCGGCCTCGCCCTCCAGAAACAGGGGCTTGCCGAGCTTCAGCGACAAAAACACAACTGTGCCGAGATCACGTCCGCAAACGTACCCCTCGGCGGACAACGTCGCGAGGGTTTCATCGATGCTTGCCGGTATTTCGACCATGGCATTTCCTTGCTGGCATGGATTGCGATTAATTATGCACTCGCGCGCAATTCTGTCCACGCGAGAAACGGTTGCCGCAAGCTAAAGGCAAAATACGTTCACATACAACAGAAACAAAGGAAAGGAACTATGGGATCAGGTGCCAAAGTAGGCCTTGTTCAGTTCTTTATCGGCCATCAGCTCTTCGGGTGTACCACTGACCCGTATATGACCGGTTTCCAGAACAAAGACCTTTTTTGCCAGCGACATGGCAAAGTTGATATTCTGCTCGGTGATCAGGATGGTCAGCCCATCTTCCTCGTTCAGTCGCTTCAGGGTCGCGGCGATTTCGGAACAGACCTTGGGGGACAGGCCGATCGTCGGCTCGTCCACTAGCAACAAGCGAGGCGAGGTCATCAGCGCACGGCCGAGCGACACCATCTGCCGCTCTCCGCCGGATTGGGTTGCGGTTTCCTGCGTGGCGCGATCCTTCAACACCGGAAACAGCTCGTGAACATGGGCCAGATTGCGCCCGATGTCATCGCGCGCCGTATAGCCGCCAACCATCAGATTGTCCTCGACGCTCATGAAGGGAAACAGGTGCGCGCGTTCGGGGGCATAGCCGACCCCCATTTTCACGATGTCGGCAGAATTGCGCCCAACGAGGTCCTGCCCCTCCAACCGGATTGCACCGGTGTTTTTTACCATGCCCATGATCGAATCCATCAAGGTGGACTTGCCCGCCCCATTGGTTCCAATCACAGCAACGATATCGCCCTGGTCGACGTTGAATGACACATCGTGCAGGGATTGCGCCTGCCCGTAGAAGGCCGAAAGCTGGTCGATTTCCAGAAAAGTCATGTCGGTCTCCTTATTGTCCCAGATAGGCCATGCGCACGGCTTGATCGTTCATCACGTCCTGATAGCTGCCCCGGCAAATCAGGGTGCCCTGTGTCATGGCGATAGCGCTGTCGATCAGCGGCTCCAGCGAACGAAGGTCATGGCTGACAATCACATAGGTCAGCCCCTCTTGGCGCTTTTCGTTCAAGAGTCCCGAAATTTGCTCTATTTCGCCAGCCGTCAGGCCTGCAAAGACTTCATCAAGCAGCATCACCTGTGGCCGCGTTGCCAATGTCCGCGCCAGTTCCAGCTTGCGCAAGTCACCCATGCTGAGTTCGGCCGGATCGCGGTGAAGATCGCCTTCACCCAACCCGACGCTGCGCGCGATGGCACGACCCTCGTCTTCACTGTGTCCCGAGGTCAGCATGCCGATGATCGAATCCGGCATCAGACCGACCTCGATATTGGCCAGTACGTCCATTTCGGCAAACGGACGCGGTACCTGATAGGTGCGGGCTATCCCCCGGCGGATGCGCTTGTGTGTGCGCAACCGGGTCAGCTCTTCGCCATGCAGCTTGATCGAGCCCGAGTTCACTTTGTGCTCGCCCATGATCAGTGAAAATATCGTCGTTTTACCGGCGCCGTTTGGCCCGATCAGACCAACGCTTTCACCTTTCTCGACTGCGAAGGACATATCGTTGGTGGCAACCAAGCCCCCAAAGCGTTTCACGACATGCTCAAGTTCAAGGATTGTGTTCATGCCGCGCACTCCCCGCCAGTTTAAAGTGCGCCTGCCGGATCACCTCGTAGATGCCTTTGGGCTGATACATGTAAAGCACCAACGCGATGCCGCCATAGATAAAGTAACGCTCCGCTCCCGGAAGAATGGGGCGCAAGTATTCCAACAGAAAGGTCAGGAAGAACGCGCCGGCCATTGGCCCGATGATGGTCGAGGCACCGCCAATCAGGGCAGCCACAATAATGGTGAACAGGAAGTTGATATCAAACAGCGCCCGTGGAGCGATTGAGCCCAGATAATGCACATAAAACGCCCCGCCAATACCGGCAACGCCGGCGCCAACCATGAAGGCAAACAGCTTCAGCTTGGTCGTGTTGAGCCCCAGCCCCTCGACCGCTTCCTCGTTCATGCCAATCGCCGAAAGCGCAGTACCCATGCGGGTTTTCATCATTGCCCACAGGCTGACCGCTATGGTGCCCATCAGAACCAGCGACAGGTAATAGCCATTTACCGCCCCGCGTGTCAGTGTCTGCACCCCCGAGATTCCACGCGTGCCACCGGTCAGGTCCGGCCGGATCACTTGCACCAGCTGGTACATCAGTTCCATGAAAGCCAGGGTGACGAGTGCGAAGTAGGTGCCCTTGACCCGCAGCGCAGGAAGAAAGAACAGCGTGCCCGCGGCCATTGTCGTGATCACCGCCAGCGGGATCGACACGCCAACCGGCACGTCAAAGCGGTAACTCAGGATCGCCGTCGTGTAGGCGCCTATCCCGATCAGGAACGGATGGCCAAAGCTGATATAGCCGGTGCGCCCTGAAAGCACATCCCAACTCATTGCGAAAATCGCCAGGTAGTTGGCGAATATGAAGGTGCGCAGTGTGCCCTTGCTCACCAGTTGGGGCAACAATGCCATGCCGCCCAGGAATACGGCCCACAGCAGCAAGTGGCGCCAGTTGATTGTTCCTCCCATCACAAATCTCCCCTTCCGAATAGCCCCTTGGGCATCATCACCAGAACGACGATGATCAGAAGCATGGTGAACACCCCGCGCAGCTCGGCCGCGATCAAAGTGGTCGAGATGATTTCCATGAAGCCGATGATATGGGCCACGATCAGCGTGCCGATGATCGATCCGATACCGCCCACAATCACCACCGCCACAGCAATGATCAGGGGTGCCACCCACATGTTCGGGCTGAGCTGGGTGTACGAGGCAAAAAACACGCCCGCAATCGCCCCCAATGCACCCGAGATCCCCCAGGTGATCATGTTGATCCGGTCTGGATTGATACCTGACAGTGCCGCGCCCTTTATGTCCATCGACACAGCCGAAATGGCACGACCCACATGAGTCTTGCGCACGAACAAAAACAATCCAAACAGGATCACCCAACTGGCCACGGTTGCGGTCAGAATGTTGTAGGTCACGGTGGCACCGCCAACCCGCCAGACACCTGGCACGATGGGATGCATGATCTTGGCGCTGTCGTTGAACACCAGAACAATCCCGGCCTGGATCACTACCGCCAGGATCAGTGTGGAAATCTCTAC
>JAAEUB010000388.1 GCA_024227755.1 Paracoccaceae bacterium
GTCACCCACATGGATGACGCGTAAAGTACGATACCGATTGTCGCCAGCCAGAAGTGCCAGCTGACCATCCGCAGACTATAAAGCCCCTTCTTGGCCCAAAGTTTCGGGAACAAAAAGCAAAGCGCACCAAAGGTGATCATACCGTTCCAGCCCAACGCACCGGAATGCACGTGGCCAATGGTCCAGTCTGTATAGTGGCTGAGTGAGTTCACCGCCCGAATCGACATCATCGGACCCTCGAAGGTCGACATGCCGTAAAAGCCGATTGATACAACCATCATCCGGATGACCGGGTCGGTACGCAATTTGTCCCATGCGCCTGAAAGCGTCATCAAACCATTGATCATACCACCCCATGAAGGCATCCACAGAACGATTGAGAACACCATGCCCAACGTCCCTGCCCAATCAGGCAGCGCTGTATAGTGCAAGTGGTGCGGTCCGGCCCAGATATAAAGGAAGATCAGCGCCCAGAAGTGCACGATCGACAGTTTATATGAAAACACCGGACGTTCGGCCTGCTTCGGCACGAAGTAGTACATCATGCCCAGAAACCCAGAGGTCAGGAAGAAGCCAACTGCATTGTGACCGTACCACCACTGTGTCATCGCATCCTGCACGCCTGAGAAAACTTGCACCGATTTGGCGCCGAAGATCGACACCGGAATGGACAGGTTGTTGACGATATGCAGCATAGCGATGGTGACGATGAAGCTCAGATAAAACCAGTTGGCAACATAGATATGAGGCTCTTTGCGTTTCATCAGTGTGCCCATGAACAAGATCAGGTATGCGACCCAGACAATGGTTAGCCAGATATCCACGTACCATTCAGGTTCGGCATATTCCTTGGACTGGGTTGCACCCAGCACATAGCCAGTTGCCGCCAGCAGGATCACGATCTGATAACCCCAGAAAACAAACCAAGCCAGGTTTCCACCAAAAAGCCGTGCGCCGGAAGTACGCTGAACCACATAGAATGAAGTGGTCAGGAGCCCCGTACCGCCAAAGGCAAAAATCACCGCTGAGGTGTGCAATGGACGCAAGCGTCCGAAATTCATATATCCTTCAGCCCAGGAAAAGTTCAGTTCGGGAAATGCCAGAGCGAAGGCAATCCACGTCCCCACCAGAAATCCGACCGCACCCCAAAAGGCTGTCAGAATGACCCCTATCTTGATTGGGCCGTCCATATAGCCAGTCTCGGGCGCTTTTTTTGCCCCGCCCATGCTCCGAAGAGTATAGACGAAAACGCCTGCCGCAATAAGCACTACCAGTATCGCATGTACCTGATAAGCAATATCGCGGGCATTATTTGCTGCATACCCGGCCGCGAAAACAACCGCGGCGAGCAACAACAATTTAATGTAATCCCACATATCTTTTTGTCCCTTTTTTTGTCTTTCACACCCTTATAAGTCGCATAGAGGGTACCCCGACTGTGCTGGGTTTGAAGGGTTCACATCCAGATCACCTTGATCCAAATCAAACCAACCCGCGCAGAAGCTGCGACATATAGAGATTGACCCATATCAAGGCAATGTCCGCATTGCCCGCGCAAAATGGGCGCAAGAACGAGGAAATAGGTTTTTTCAGGAAGAATCCCATGGCATACCGGACAATCACCACAATCGTGACCCAAACCGAAAACCTTACTGCTGAGTTGGAGAATGCTGCGAAAGTGGCGCGCCAGGTCGGGGCACATCTGGATGTGTTGTGCCTGGGGCTCGACCGGACCCAGCCGGGGTTTTACTATGCCGGGGCCTCCGCCGTGGTTTTCCAGGATAATATGGCGCAGGCACACGAGGAAGCAGAGAAGCTGGAAGCTGCCGCACGCACCGCACTGGAAACAACTGATCTTAACTGGTCCGCAAATGCCCTAACTGTGCAGATGGTGGCCTTAAACGGTGTGGTTGCGCATCGCACCCGTTTCGCCGATCTGGTGGTGCTGCCACGCCCATATGGCGAAGGTCGCGGTCATGAGCACGAGGCGATAGTCGAAGCGGCAATGTTCAACGGCAATGTACCGGTACTCATCCTGCCCGATGGCCACGCCTTTCCCGAGAAAGTCGAAAATATTGTTTTGGCGTGGAATGACAGCGCCGAGGCCTTGCGCGCCACCCGCGCCGCCCTGCCCTTTCTGCAGGCCGCCGATGGGGTCTGCATCACCATAATCGACCCCCCCGCCCATGGCCCGGAACGTTCCGACCCCGGCGGCGCACTTAGCCAGATGCTGTCACGCCATGATGTGCGCGCCGAGGTTTCGGTGCTTGCACGTACCATGCCGCGCGTCTCGGACATCCTCAACCGCCACGTTGGGGACAAGGACGCGCAGATGGTAGTGATGGGCGCTTACGGCCATTCGCGTTTTCGCGAAGCCATCATGGGCGGCGCCACCCGCCATATGCTGGAAGTCGCCGAAGTTCCGGTCTTGATGACGCATTAACTCACCTTGCGAACCTGGTAGTTCAGATTGGCTTTCAGGTCCTTATTGAGCCCATTGGCGCCATTCATCGAATGTCGGGCATTGGTGGTCCGAAGGAAGCCAGAATAGAGATGGAGGCAGGCGGACGCTCACATTCATTTCCGCAGTGCCCACGCAACCCAAAAAATCGCCACTGAAAGGACTTATCCGGGAAGGCACGCGCGCTGGCGTGACAGCCCGGTGGCCTCCTGCTAAGAGCAAGGCATGCGAACTCCCACGCCATTTCATGTAATGTCCAAGCCTATTGGCCCCAGGTGCAACATCGCCTGTGAATATTGCTACTACCTCGAAAAGGAAAAGCTTTTTCCGGCTGAGAAAAAATTCCGTATGGGGCCAGACATCCTGAAGAGCTATATCAGCCAGCTGATAGAAACCAGCCGCGAGGCAGGTATGGCCGAGGTGTCATTTACCTGGCAGGGCGGCGAGCCAACGATTTTGGGTGTCGATTACTTTCGTCAGATCATTGCACTTCAGGAAAAATACGCGCCCGAAGGCATCCAGATCACAAACTCGCTGCAAACCAATGGTATCCTATTGGATGATGAATGGGGGCAGTTCCTGAATGAGAACGGCTTTCTTGTCGGCATAAGCATCGACGGACCTAAAAAAATCCATGACCGCTATCGCCTCGACCGTGCCGGAAGGCCAACTTTCGATGCTGTAATGCGGGGACTTGAGGTTCTTCAGCGCCACAATGTCGAGCACAACGTGCTAACTGTGGTTAATCGTGCAAACGCTGGAAAGGGCAAGGAAATCTACAAATTCCTCAAGGGGCTTGGCATCGAGTATATGCAATTCATCCCGATCGTGGAACGGGCACAAAACGGTGCGCTCGCCGGTGCTCCGCAAATGGACATCGATCCGGGCAATGCTGTGACCCCCTGGAGCGTCAGCCCGCGCTCTTACGGTAAGTTCCTGACCGAAATATTCGACATCTGGTTCCGCCATGATATTGGCCGCACTTTCGTACAGTTCTTTGACGCTCAGTTGGGGATGTGGATGGGGCACGGTTCGTCTCTTTGTGTATTTGCCGAGAATTGCGGGGCTGGACTGGCCATTGAACATGATGGTGCTCTCTATTCCTGCGACCATTACGTTTACCCGGAATACAGGCTGGGAAATCTTACCGAGACATCACTGCGTGAACTTGTCTGGGCCAAAAGACAAAGGGAATTCGGCACAGACAAGACCAACGGGCTGACCGCTCAATGCAAAGCGTGTTCATTTAAGTTTGCCTGTAATGGTGGTTGCCCTAAACACAGGTTTGCCAAAGCAAAAGATGGCGAAGATGGGCACAATTATTTCTGTGAGAGCCATACAATGTTTTTTCGCCACGCTGAATCCCGGTTGCAGCGTATGGCGCAGTTGGTTTCGCTCGGGCGCCCCGCCTCGGAGGCAGCCCAGACCACCCGCCTTGCAAAGGCCAGGTGACGTAAACCTGTGAGGAACCTGAACGGCAACTTCGAAGGTCTCAACCGGAATTGCCAAGGCCTGTCAAACGGCAATGAAGGGAATTCCTATCTGGCACTATCTGTGCTTCAGTGAAGACAGGAGGAAAAACCATGACCAAAATCACCGGCGCAGTTGTTCAGGCAAGCTCGGTCCTTTTTGACACAGAGCGGTCCCTGCAAAAACTTGCCGACCTGACAAGTGACGCCGCCAGCACCGGCGCGCAGCTGATCGTTTTTCCCGAAGCCTTCATCGGTGGCTACCCCAAGGGGCTCGATTTTGGTGCCCGGCTGGGAATGCGCTCGCCCGAGGGGCGTGACATGTACCGGCGTTACTATGACGCCGCGATTGATGTGCCCGGCCCGGACTGCGACCGTATAGGCGAGGCAGCAGCCGCCGCCGGGGCGCATATGGTGGTCGGGGTGATCGAGCGTGATCAAGGCACATTATACTGCACTGCATTGTTTTTCGCACCCGATGGCAGCCTGACGGCAAAGCATCGCAAACTGATGCCGACTGCCCTTGAGCGGCTGGTCTGGGGCTTTGGCGACGGCTCGACCCTGCCCGCCCCAAAGACCGACATCGGCACGTTGGGCGCGGTGATCTGCTGGGAAAACTACATGCCACAGCTCAGGCTGGCGATGTACGCCAAAGGGGTCGAGTTCTACTGCGCCCCAACTGTGGATGACCGCGAGGTCTGGTTGCCGTCGATGCAGATGGTGGCCCTGGAAGGGCGCTGCTTTGTGCTATCGGCCTGTCAGCACATGACCCGTGCAGATGGCCCAGAGGATTACCATCCCATTCAGGGAGACAACCCTGAAACGACTTTAATCCGGGGTGGGTCTTGCATCATATCGCCATTAGGCGAGGTTCTGGCCGGGCCGGTTTATGACAAAGACACCATTCTGACCGCCGAAATGGACAAGGATGAGATTACCAGGGGCAAATACGACCTTGACGTGGTCGGGCATTACGCAAGGCCGGATGTTTTTACGCTGCAGGTGAACGAGGAGGAGCAGAAGGCGGTGGAATAAGAGCGGTATTCGTCGATCAGAAAATGGCGGTGAAAAAACGCAGACAAATGCCCCTTTGAAAATGGCCGTGATAATTAGGAAAATTGCGCACGAAAATGGTTCTTTTTGGCAACAAACACTGCGGAGAGAGCACAATCGCCTTCCCGGTATTATTGACACTCATGCCTGGTTTTCATAGCGTTGGGTCGGGTTCATTTTTTTGATCGAATAGGAGAAAGCTATGAAGGGCGGTTTTTATGCATCGGTTTTGTTGTGCGCCTCGCTGATGGGGCCGGGTGCGGCCAGTGCTGACGATGGGCTATATTTTGGGGCAGCACTGGGTTTATCGAAATCACAGAGTACTAGCATTTTTAGCTCGACCTCGGGGGATGACCTGACAATCGGTGCTTTGATCGGCTATCGTTTTGAGCTTAGCTCAGGATCATCGATCAGCGTCGAAGGAACGCTGGACGCGGCAAGCCGCACACTTATGACCTATAGTTTTGGAACTAATGCCTGCACAGACTTTTCCCCTGACTGGTGTCGGGTTAACGGCATTGCGCGGCTGAGAGCGGTCTATGGTTTCGTGATGGCAGACGGAGTTGAAGTTTTGGCAATGGCCGGTGGAGCAGCGGTAGCCGGGATCGCCGAAGATGGGGCTGGCGTTTACGCCAATACGACAGCCCATGGATATACCGTGGGCCTCGGCGGACAAAAGGAAACCAGCCTTGGAATGACCCGGGTAGAGCTGACCTATGACCGTTTTGATGGATCAAACCCGAGTGCATATGACAAGACGCTTGATATCGTATCCTTACGCGCGATTCTCACGTTCTGAAGCATTTGCCAAAGGCCGGGTCCGACTGGAGGATTGCGGATAATGGACGTGTATGAGCAATAAGCGCATTGCCCTGTTGTGCGCCCATCGCAATCTGAAAAACGCGTTGATAAATGCTGGCCGGGATTAACCCCGGCTTACGCATTCACAGAATGCCCCTGCACTTTATCCTAAACCAATATCCCGCCATCCATATCATCACCGGTTTTGGTCATCAGCTGGTTCATGTCAGGGATAACTACCCGGCGTTTGCCTTCCAGATGGATCACGCCGGCTTTTTTCAGGCCGGATATCTGGCGGCTTACGGTTTCCAGCGTCAGGCCAAGATAATCCGCCATCGCCTCGCGGGTCAGGGGCAGATCGAAAGCCATACCGTTTCTGGTAGCCTTTTTATACAAGGTGGCGTCGCGGCTGGCCAATATTGTCAGCAGGCTCGAGATTTTTTCTAGCGCAGTTTTACGCCCTAAAAGCAGCATCCATTCGCGCGCCGAATCAAGTTCATCAAGCGTCATCTCCAAAAGCCGCGAGGCCAGGCTTGGGGTGGTCAGCATCAGTTCTTCAAACGGTTTCTTGCGAAAAGCACAGATTGTCAGGTTGGTCACCGCCACAACGTCATATGGTGCCGTGTCGCGCCCGGGGCGGCCAATGAAGTCCGACGGCAAAAGCAAGCCCACCATTTGTGTGCGCCCGTCCTCCATACCCTGCGACAGCGATGCGATACCGGTGACCACCGAAGCAACGAAACCCATTTGATCACCCGCCCAGAGCACGGTCTGACCAGCTTCATAGGATCGGTAATACTTGATCGCCTCAAGCTTACCCAACTCGTCACGGTTGCACAAAGAGCAAACCGCACGGTGCTGGATCGGGCAAGTGCCGCAATCCTTCATATCGAAGACAGCTTTTTTCATCGAGTTGGTTGGCCCGGTTTGATCCTGATCAAAGTAGCGCGCGAATATCCTGTTAAATCCTAGTCGAATGCAGAACCACACACAACTAAAACACCTGGGACTATTTGACGCCCGTGTACCCCGCTACACCAGCTATCCCACTGCTCCGCAATTCAAGGCCGGATTGGCAGCGAATCAGGTGGCTGGCTGGATATCGGAAATAACGCCCGGATCTTCGATCTCGGCCTATATACATATTCCGTTTTGTCGCAACCTTTGCTGGTTTTGCGCCTGCCGCACCCAGGGCACGACAACAGCCGCCCCGGTGGCCTCTTATCTGGAAACGGTAAAAAGCGAACTGGAGCTTGCGACCCGCTATTTGCCCGAAGGTGTCACACTCGAGCACCTGCATCTGGGTGGCGGTACCCCAACCTTGATGGAACCGGCGATGATCGCCGACGTGACGGGCGCGATTTTCAACATGGCTCCCTTGGTAAAAGGCGCGCAGTTTTCAGTCGAGATTGACCCCAATGAGATCGACGATGCCCGCCTCGACGCATTGGCAGCAGCGGGAATGAACCGGGCATCAATCGGCGTGCAGGATTTTGACCCAATGATTCAAGAAGTCATTGGCCGCCCGCAAACGTTTGAAATCACCCGTGATGCGGTCGACGGCCTGCGCGCGCGCGGCATTACCAGCCTGAACGCTGACATCCTTTATGGCCTGCCGCATCAGGATAAGGGGCGCATCACCGCCTCGGTCGAGAAACTGCTGACCCTGTCGCCCGACCGGGTGGCATTGTTTGGCTATGCGCATGTGCCGTGGATGGCAAAGCGCCAGCAACTGATCCCGACCGAGGCACTGCCTTCGCCCGAGGAACGGCTGGAACTGTTTGATACAGCCCATGACCTCTTTATCGCCGATGGCTACCGCCAGATTGGTATCGACCACTTTGCGCGTCCCGGCGATGGGCTGGACACTGCGCAGCGTGACGGCACAATGCGGCGTAATTTTCAGGGCTATACCGAGGATCGGTCAGAGGTGCTGATCGGCTTCGGTGCCTCGGCAATTTCGCGTTACCCGCAAGGCTTTGCCCAAAATGAACCTGCCACTTCGAAATATGTCGAAAAGGTCCGCGCCGGCGTCCTTCCGGTGTCGCGTGGACATGCGTTTGCCGGTGAGGATCTGGTCAGGGCGCGCATCATCGAAAAGCTGCTGTGTGATTTCCAGGTGGATTTCACCGCCGTCGCCAATGAGCACAACGTAGACCCGGCGACCTTGATCGTCATGGCTGACGGGCTTGAGGAAACCTTGCCCGGAACTGTGGTGCTCGAGGGTACCACGCTGACCATCCTGACCGAAGCATGGCCACTCGCACGCATCATCGCACGCCATTTTGACGCCTACGAGATGAACGCCTCGGGACATTCTCAAGCGGTTTAAATACAGCCGAACAGAAATGGCCGTCACAAGCGGTTCGCAACGCGGTTTATAAACCGCGTGCGCAAGGCGTTTCCAAACGCCTTGCCCGGCCTTAACCGCTTGTCCGGCCATAAACGGGATTGCTGGATTGCCCTGCCCTATCTAAGCTTCGCGAAACCAAGGAGGCATCCCCATGAACGAACACCCCATCTGGCCACATGTAGAACGCCATCAGGAACGCCTGCACGCTTTATCCGATGCGGTCTGGGCCACGCCTGAGACCTGTTACGGCGAAGAGCAATCGGTTGCCGCGCATATTGGCGAATTGGAACATCAGGGTTTTCGCATAACCCGCGATGTGGCGGACATAGCGACGGCGGTTATAGGCGAGGCAGGCGAAGGCGGGCCAGTTATCGCCTTTCTTGGCGAATACGACGCGCTGGCGGCCCTCAGCCAAGAGGCGGATGTGGCCGAACCCAAGCCGGTTGAGGAAGGCGGCAGTGGCCACGGATGCGGCCACCACATGTTGGGATCCGCCGCTATGCTGGCAGCCATCGCCGTGCGCGACTGGCTGGCTGAGACCGGCACACCGGGGCGGGTGCGCTATATCGGTTGCCCGGCCGAGGAAGGCGGGGCAGCCAAGGCCTTCATGGTCAAGGCAGGGGTGTTTGACGATGTGGACATCGCCATCACCTGGCACCCAGGCGCAATCGCTCAGGTGATGCGCGGTTCATCGCTGGCCGCGGCCCGCGTCGATTTCACTTTTACCGGCCGCGCCAGCCACGCCGCGGCCTCGCCGCATCTTGGACGCTCGGCGCTGGACGCGGTCGAGTTGATGAATGTCGGCGTCAATTACATGCGCGAACACATGTCCGATCAGGCCCGTGTGCATTATGCCTATATCGACGCTGGCGGCACCGCCCCCAATGTTGTGCAGGCAAATGCCGAGATCCGCTATGTTATCCGCGAACCGTCGGCGCGCGAGATGATGAAACTGATCGCACGGGTTGAAAACGTTGCCAAAGGGGCGGCAATGATGACCGAGACCGAGGTCAAGGCGCGGATGATCACTGTCTCATCAGACATTGTTCCAAACGGCCCGCTTTGTGACGCGATGCAAGCCAACATGGAAGCCCTCGGGGCCCCACCTTTTAGCGATGCTGACCGCGAATACGCCGCGAAAATGCAGGCGACCATGAATAAAGATGACATCGCAGCCTCATACAATCTGGCCGGGATCAACGGGGCAGACAACAAGCCTCTGGCGGATTTTCTGGTGCCAACGGACACCCCGGTGATCGACCTGCCGGGTTCAACCGATGTCGGGGACGTCAGTTGGGTGGTGCCGACAGTGCAGCTCTGGGGCGCCAACTATGCCATCGGCACGCCGTTTCATTCCTGGCAAATGGTTGCGCAGGGTAAGAGCCAGCCAGCGATCAAAGGAATGTTTCACGCGGCCAAAATAATGGCAGCAACCGGAATCGATGTATTGCTGGACCCTGATCTGCGGGCGCGGGCAAAAGCTGACCTTGCCATGCGGGTAGGGCCAGAGGGCTACCTCTCTCCCCTGCCCGACGGAGCCCAACCACCAATTGAAGAAATGAGGTAAACAAGCACAGCCGCATCACCTTTCGAACAGGTCAGTTCCGTTCCTGACTTGTATTGAGAAAACCCACTTGCAAGGGCCACCCAAGCAAGGATAGTAAGCCCGCACGGAGAGGTGGCCGAGTGGTCGAAGGCGCACGCCTGGAAAGTGTGTAGGCGGGAGACCGTCTCCAGGGTTCGAATCCCTGTCTCTCCGCCACCACTTAACCCATTGATATTGAACACTTTAATTCGTGGCGCATTGTGGCGTGGTTTCCGCTACTTGTGAGGCGTGATGCCCCCTAGAGACTTGAATTTGCAGGCGAAATTACCGTCCAAATCGACGCGAGTCTCTGTTTGGCATTTGGCGCGATACGGTTTTCGGGCAGGGCAGCAGGCGCTGGACTTGACTTCTGGCTATTTCGAAGCGCCGGGGTGGGGCGAATTCGCGGGCGTCGGGCGTAATCCCGCGACTATCTCCTGTCGTGGGGTTGGTCACAGCGACAGCGTTTCAGGCGAGGTTCCACTAGACCCAGCCGCTCCATAGGACCTGCCGATTGCTTCCTTCAGGGATACCTGATTGAGTTTGCGGGTATATTCGATTGCAAGGTCTACAAATTGCTAAATTCTACCCAAACCAACTTGGCGGAAAAGTATCTCGTCGATGATCTGCCGGGTGCCGCGCGCGTCGGCGCGCGGCTGAACGGTATCCTTCAGAAAATTGACCAAGGCGAC
>JAAEUB010000389.1 GCA_024227755.1 Paracoccaceae bacterium
GCAGGAAACCTGTTTTATCCTGATGTTTTGGGCGCTTGCCATCATGGCCTATAAAAGCATCATAACCATCAGACATCGACCGTTACTGCAAAAAAATCTGATACCGCTGGCGGAGGCGGTGCGAATTCTACCCGAAGATACCCGCAGCCTGTCACGGCAAATTCAAGCCCTGCCGCACCAGCAGCAAAACGCCCTGCTGCCCAGGGCACTGCTGGCGGCGCTGCACCGGTTCAGTACCACCCGGAACATACAGGATGCCGCCGGTGCCACCCACGCCTATTGTGCCGCCGAAGCCGAACGTCTGGAATCCGATCTTTCCATGATCCGCTACATCGCCTGGGCGATTCCTTCGGTGGGTTTTATCGGCACCGTACGGGGTATCGGGCAAGCCCTTGGACAAGCCCACAAAGCGATTGAAGGAGATATCTTCGATGTCACCACAAGTTTGGGCGTGGCCTTTAATTCAACCCTGATTGCCCTGTTAATCAGCATTGTGCTGATGTTTCTGCTGCATCAATTGCAGTCGCTTCAAGAGCACTATGTCATGGACACCGAGGCGTATTGTGAAGAGAAATTGACGAGGCA
>JAAEUB010000390.1 GCA_024227755.1 Paracoccaceae bacterium
AGGGCTTGCCTATTCGAAAACCCACGCCCAAAATTCCGGTATTCCGGTATTCCGGTATTCCGGTATTCCGGTATTCCGGTATTCCGGTATCGGTTATTCTTAATGCCTGGATTGCTCAGCCTTGGCAATCCTGCTCTCCCCGGTCTATCGTCGGCAAATGTTCAATAAACGCCGCGCAATATGGGTTTTCGCCTTCGCCATCTTTGTGGCAACCCTTACTGGTGGTGTCTGGTCTTTGGCCTATCGAACCGCGCTTGATCAACTAGCGCAAAGAGGCCAGGGCGAGCTGGCTCTGGCATCAGACCGCCTAACGGGGCATTTGTTTCGTTACCGGGAATTGGCGGTGGTCTTGTCTGAGCATCCTGAATTAGTGACACTTTTGACCAGGCCAAGTGATAATGAGCAAGCTAACAGCTTGTTGCGGCGGGTGGCGGACAAAACTGGTGCACGGGCGTTGGAGCTGGTGGATACCTCCGGGCGTATTGTTGCCACGTCACTGCCGGAAATACCGTCATACAACACCTCCGCTGAACCGTTAAGGCGCGCTCTTAATGGCGCGTTGGGCAGAGCCAACCGGGTTGAAGCCACCCGGTCAGGCCCGGCACGGCGACTATTTTCCTTCGCAGCCCCTGTATTCGCCGGAGACGGCCCCTCGCAAGGGGCGATAGTGGCCGAAGTTGATATCTGGTTGTTTGAGCAAAATTGGCCAACCAGCGAGGCGGTCGTGTTTTTCGTCAACGAAAACGAGGATATCATCGTCTCCAATCGCTCGGAACTGGTGTTGAGTGGGCGCAGTGACGTCACCTTTTTGGGTCATACACGCCGCCTGACTGCCAGCCACGATATCTGGTCGATAAAAGCAGGACCATATCTGCCGATGGAGGCCATGCATCTGGTGCGGGATCTTCCGGTGATTGGGCTGGTGGCTGAAATCCTGCTAGATACCGCCCCGGCGCGTCAAAGGGCGGCCCTTCAAGCGCAAGTGGCAGCAGCCCTTTGCCTGGTTTTTGGGGCCTTGCTGTTTTTGGCTGCGGAGCGCAGGCGCGCCCTGGCTGCAAGTCTGGCGCAGGAAGAAGCCGCTAATACTTTGCTGGAGGCCCGTGTGGCCAAACGCACCGAGGCACTTTCAGACGCCAACGCTGACTTAAGACGGGAAGTCGGCGAGCGGCGCGACGCGGAAGCGGCCCTTAAACAGGCGCAGGCGGATCTGGTACAGGCAGGAAAGCTGAGCGCTTTGGGGCAAATGTCGGCGGGTATCAGCCACGAGTTGAACCAACCATTGATGGCAATCCGTTCATTCGCGGAAAACGGGGCGGTTTTCTTGGAGCGTGGCAAGCGTGAACAGGCGGCGGGCAACCTTGCCCGCATCTCGGACATGGCCCGTCGGATGGGGCGGATCATCAAAAACCTGCGTGCGTTTTCACGCAATGAAAACGAACCAATGACGCGTGTCAATCTGGTTCAGGTTATTGATAATGCAGTGGAATTGATACAGCCACGCCTGCGGGCAGATGATATCGCGCTGGAATGGACCAGACCCAGCGAACCGGTTTACGCCCTTGGCGGCGAGGTGCGGTTGGCACAGGTATTTGTCAACCTGATCAACAACTCAGCCGACGCCATGACAGGCCAGACCGGCACAAAATCCATCCAGATCTTCATCGACAACGGCCACAAACTCGCGGTAACCGTACGTGACACTGGGCCGGGTATTGCTGATCCTGAAAAGGTTTTTGAGCCGTTTTATACCACCAAAGAGGTCGGCAGCAGCGAGGGCATGGGGTTAGGCCTGTCGATTTCCTATGGGCTGGTGCAGAGTTTTGGGGGCAATATCCGAAGCGTCAATGCCACCGAAGGGGGAGCGATGTTCACAGTTGAACTGGAATACTGGGCTGCGGAGCGGGCGGCATGACACGAACGGTGCTTTTGGTTGATGACGACGCCATGGTGCGCGAGGCTTTGGCGCAAACGCTGCAATTGCACGGGCTGATACCGTTGACGGCGGCGTCCTATATTGAGGCGAAAGATCATATTGCGCGTGGTTTTCCCGGCGTGATCCTAAGTGATATTCGCATGCCGGGCAAAGACGGCTTTGCCCTTCTGGCGCGCACTCTTGAAGTGGACGCCGACCTGCCGGTCATCTTGTTGACCGGCGAAGGTGACATTCCAATGGCGGTGCGCGGCATGTCGGAAGGTGCGTTTGGATTTTTGGAAAAACCCTGTGACCCGGCCGAATTACTGGCTGTGGTTGAGAAGGCACTGCGTACCCGTGCTCTGGTCCTGGAAAATCGCCTATTGCGGCTACAAACTGAAAGCGGCGACGCGGCTGCGCGGCTTTTGTTTGGCATCTCTCCTCTGGCCCAGGATCTGCGTGCTAAGGTGCGCAAGGCCGCAAAAAGCCGGGCAGAGGTGTTGATTTGCGGCGAGCCCGGTTCGGGCACGGCCAAAGTTGCAGATGCGATCCACCAGATGTCCGGCGACGCCATGCGTTCGTTCATCAAACTTCCTGCCGCCGGTTTGGATCGGTCAGGGCTGGTAGCAGGGTTGGACAAAGCGCGTGGCGGAACGCTTTTTCTGGACGAAGTTGCGGCATTGGACCCGGCCCTGCAATTTGCCCTGCTGGAACTTCTGGAGCACCCAACTTCGACGCGACTGATCGCGGGTACTTGTCGCGACCTGCAAAAAGAGGCTTTCAATGCCGACCTTTTTTATAGGCTTGATATTATCCGCATTCGCATTCCTTCTTTGCGCGAACGGGTCTCGGACATTCCAATCCTGTTTCACCATTATGTCGCCACCGCCTGCGAACAGGCGGCCTTGCCGGTGCCTGAGATCACATCGGACATAAACGCCCATCTGATGGCGCAGGACTGGCCCGGCAATGCGCGCGCCTTGATGAATTCCGCTATGCGCTTTGCTATGGGGCTGGGGTTGGAAACCATAGACAAAGAGGGCGAAGGACGCGGCTTGACCGAGCGGTTGGCCGAGGTTGAACGGGTTCTTTTGGTTGAAGCCCTGCGCCGCCATCACGGAGCCGCAAGTGCCGCGGCGCGCGAGTTGAAACTGCCGCGCAAAACCTTTTATGACAAGCTGGCACGCCACGGGATTCGCCCCGAAAGCTTTCGCAACTGAACCGTCAAGACTGTGTGTAATTCCGCACAGGTTGATATTATTCTTGTGTGAGTCCGCGCGCACCTTTTCGTTATAGTCGGTGTAAACTTTTCCACATACCGCCTTACCCACCTGTTTTACTTGGCTAATTTTCTTCCCGCCCACTCGCTCTCACTTTCTCTTGAGTGGTGGGGCAAACTGGTGCCCTAATCACGGGTGCGCCCAAAGGGGCGGCAAAACTCGTATCTGTCTGGGAGGACACATTATGAAAATTCTGAGCAAAGCAGCCACGATGGCCGCAACGGCTCTGGCGCTGAGCGTCACCGCCACGATGGCAAATGCAAGCTGTGAAGAGGGCGAAGTCGTCGTTAAGTTCAGCCACGTCACCAACACAGACAAACACCCTAAAGGTATCGCGGCCACGTTGTTTGCCGAGCGGGTGAATGCCGAAATGAACGGCAAGGCATGTGTTGAAATCTACCCGAACTCGACACTCTACAACGACAACCAGGTGCTTGAGGCAATGTTGCAGGGCGACGTTCAGATGGCAGCCCCATCGCTGTCCAAATTCGAAGCGTTCACCAAGCAATTTCGCATTTTCGACTTGCCCTTCATGTTCAAGAACATGGACGCGGTTGACGAATTCCAAACCTCGGAATCCGGTCAGGCAATGCTGCAAAGCATGACCCGCCGCGGCCTTCTGGGTCTGGCATTCTGGCATAATGGCCTGAAGCAGTTTTCGGCCAACGTACCGCTTGAGGCACCGACAGATGCGGCCGGGTTGAAGTTCCGGGTACAGCCTTCGGACGTGCTGGTGGCACAGATGGAGGCGCTTGGCGCCAGCCCGCAGCCGATGGCGTTCTCGGAAGTGTACGGCGCGCTGCAAACCGGCGTTGTTGACGGGCAGGAAAACACCTGGTCCAACATCTATGGTAAAAAATTCTTTGAAGTGCAGGACGGCGTCACCGAGACAAACCACGGCATTATCGACTATCTGGTCGTGACCAATGTCGATTGGTGGGAAGGCCTGGACGCGGATGTGCGCGACCAGCTTGCCGCCATTCTGGCCGAAGTTTCGACCATGCGTAACGGTGAAGCCTTCGCGGTTAACGAGGCAGCCAAACAGTCGATCATCGATGCAGGCGGTGTGATCCGTCAGTTGTCTGCTGACCAGCGTTTTGCCTGGGTTGAGGCAATGATGCCGGTCTGGGCGCAGTTTGAAGGCGACGTGGGCGCGGATAACATTGCTGCGGCACAGGCAATCAACGCGACACACTAAACCTCAGGGCGCTTGTCGGCCTGGCGGGCAGGCAAGCGGCCATATGAAAAACGCGTGGCCCATTAATCTGGGCCACGTATGGCTAAAACCGGATTAACCGGCTGCCTGGGAGGGAAAAATGAGTAATCAATCTGGTGCACGCGCTGGCTTTGAGGAAACGGTGATTGCCGTGATCCTTGGTCTGATGGCAATGCTGACATTCATCAACGTGGTTTTACGGTATCTTTTCAACGCTTCACTGATCTGGGGGCTTGAGATCGTTCTGATCCTATTTGCCTGGCTGGTGCTGTTTGGCGTGAGCTTCGGGGTGAAGACAACGGCACATCTGGGCGTTGACGCGCTGACCAACCTGATGCCCAGGGGAATGCGCCGTTTTGTAGCGATGATTGCCGCCACGCTTTGTGTGGCTTACGCCTTTTTGCTGCTCAAGGGCGCTTGGGATTACTGGGCACCTTTTGCAGAGCTGCCGCCCACAGAAGGCCGCTGGTTCCCGCTGGGGTTTGATACCGACGCGAGGGGCCGGTCGTTTTACATCACTGATCAGGTGCCGATGCCGGGTTTCCTGCGGTTTCTTGAAGACCTGATCAACTACGGCGATGAATATGACAAACTGCCAAGGGTCATTCCATACGTCATCCTTCCCATTGGTGCTGGGCTTCTTCTCTGGCGATTTTTGCAAGCAAGCTGGGCAATCTGGGTCGGCAAGTCCGACAGCCTGATCGTCAGTCATGAGGTCGAAGACGAAATTGACCAGCTCCACGCCAACGAAGGGGAGAGTTAAACCATGGATGTCGCCTTTCTTTTCATCATGGTGATCGGCTTCATGCTGATTGGGGTGCCAATCGCGGTTTCCCTTGGCCTATCCTCGATCATCTTCCTGTTGATCTTTTCCGAAACCTCGCTGGCGTCCGTGGCGCAGAGCTTTTATCAGGCCGAGGCAGGGCACTACACCTTGCTGGCCATTCCATTCTTCATCCTTGCCTCAAGTTTCATGTCCACCGGTGGTGTGGCCCAGCGAATTATCCGATTCTCAATCGCCGTGGTCGGTCATTTTCGCGGCGGGCTGGCGATCTCGGGTGTTTTTGCATGCATGATGTTCGCGGCCCTGTCGGGGTCCAGCCCGGCCACCGTGGTTGCCATCGGTTCGATTGTTATCGTTGCCATGCGTCAGGTCGGGTATTCAAAGGACTTCGCCGCCGGGGTGATTTGTAACGCAGGCACTTTGGGCATCCTCATTCCACCCTCGATAGTCATGGTGGTTTATGCCTCTGCCGTCGAGGTTTCGATCGGTCGGATGTTCCTGGCAGGCGTTATTCCCGGCATCCTAGCGGGCACCATGCTGATGATTGCGATCTATGTCATCGCCACAATCAAGGAAATGCCCAAAGGCGAATGGGCCGGATGGCGCGAGATCTTTGAAAGCTTTGCAGACGCCATCTGGGGGCTGCTTTTGATAGTCATCATCATGGTTGGAATTTACGGCATTCCGGGTCTAACCAAAGCGCTGTTTACCCCGACCGAGGCTGCTGCCGTCGCCTCGATCTATGCCTTCTTTGTCGCTAGCTTCATCTACCGCGACATGGGACCATTAGCGGCGCGTGATGGAAAGGAAAAAATCAGCCTTTTGAAGAAACCTCAGGCGCTGATTACAGCCTTTTTCCACAAAGACACCCGCCACACTTTGTTTGAGGCCGGTCGGCTGACCATCACACTGATGTTCATCATCGCAAATGCGCTGATCCTCAAACACGTGCTGACCGACGAGCAGATCCCGCAAAGCATCGCCAACGCCATGTTGTCGGCGGGTTTTGGCAAGATCATGTTCCTGATCGTGGTTAACCTGATCTTGCTGATCGGCGGGCAATTCATGGAGCCTTCGGGGCTGATCGTGATCGTGGCACCTTTGGTGTTCCCGATTGCCATTGAGCTGGGAGTAGATCCGATCCATCTGGGCATCATCATGGTGGTCAATATGGAGATCGGTATGATCACGCCGCCCGTGGGATTGAACCTTTTCGTGACCTCGGGCGTGGCCGGGATGCCAATGATGCGAGTGGTCAAGGCCGCCCTGCCCTTCCTTGGCGTGTTGATGGTGTTTTTGATAATGATCACCTACATCCCGTTCCTGTCTACATGGCTGCCGAACCTGATGATGGGACCTGAGATCATTACGCATTGAGGTTCGCCGGGCTGTCGCCCGTCGACCAAAGCGAGGGGGCGCTGCCCCCTTGCGGTCCCCCGGAATATCCTACGCAAATGGAAGAAGGTATCATCCGCTGGCGGGCTTTGGCGCGTCCTGCTAAAAGCCCCGCAACAAGGTGCGTTGGAAAGGCCGTGAGATGCAGTTTTTGGCGGGATGGGGTGAATATATCGCGGCTTTTGTGACCTTTTTTACCTCTCACCGGCTTCCACTGCGGCCCGGGATCAAAGGCTGGCTTTCTGCCCGAATAGGGGCCTTTGGCTTTACGCTGGCTTACTCGACCATGTCAGTGGCTGTCCTTACATGGGTAATTATCGCGGCCGGGCGCGCGCCCTATCTGGGGCTGTGGGAACATGCAGTCTGGATGAACCATGTGACGCTGACCCTGATGGCGGTTGCTTCCGTCATTTTCACTCTGGCTCTTGGGCGTCCAAATCCCTTGTCATTCGGTGGCTGGAACAATGACCGGTTCGACCCCCGAAATTCCGGCCTTATCGGTTGGGCTCGTCACCCTTTACTGGTGGTGCTTGGCCTGTGGTCACTGGCGCATATCCTGCCCAATGGCAACCTGGCCCATGTGCTTATGTTTGGCCAGTTTGCGATTTTTTCCCTGATCGGACAAAGGATCATCGACCGGCGTAAGCAACGACTGCTTGGCGATCACGAATGGGTGCGGCTTTCGGCGACAACACGCAGGCTAAGCCTCAGCCTGAACGGGACAATTCGGCTTGTTGTTGGGCTGGCGCTTTACCTGACGCTGCTCTATGCGCACGCGCCGGTTATCGGGGTTGATCCCTTAGGATTTTAAGCCGCCCTCTGGCATCGCGTGCAATCTTGTTAACAAAAAAACGGTCATATTCCTTGCGTCGGGATGGAATCCCTATAGGCTTTGGCGATACAAAAAATTACCAGGGAGTAAAAAATGAATATGCTGTCAAAGCTAACTTCGGTTTCCGCCTTTGTGCTGGGTCTGGCCATCGCCGGAACCGCCAGTGCTGCTGATTGTCCGCACGGGGATCTGGATGATCGTTTCTGTGATGTCGATGGCGATCTGATTGCCGATATCCCCTCGGATGCAAGTGAATGGCTTGATCCCGACACGCTGATCTTTGCCTATACGCCAGTTGAAGATCCTGCCGTGTACAAAGAAGTATGGTCCGATTTTCTGACCCATCTGGAAGCAACAACTGGTAAAGACGTTGTGTTTTTCCCGGTGCAGTCGAACGCTGCCCAGATCGAGGCCATGCGTTCGGGTCGTTTGCACATTGCCGGGTTCAACACCGGGTCAAATCCACTGGCTGTGAACTGCGCCGGTTTTCGCCCCTTCACCATCATGGCCTCGCTTGATGGTAATTTCGGTTATGAGATGGAAATCCTGACCTATCCGGGTTCAGGCATCGAAGCGGTTGAGGATATCAAAGGCGGCCAGTTGGCCTTTACGTCGCCCACATCGAACTCGGGCTTCAAGGCACCTTCGGCCATCCTGATGTCAGACTTTGACATGCAGGCCGAGCGTGATTTCGAGCCGGTTTTCTCGGGCAAGCACGACAACTCGATCCTTGGCGTGGCCAACAAGGACTATCCTGCGGCCTCGATCGCCAACTCGGTCCTCAGCCGGATGATCAGCCGTGGTGTTGTCACCCCGGATCAGGTGATTTCGATCTACAAATCACAAACCTTCCCGACCACGGGCTTTGGTACCGTCTACAACCTCAAGCCAGAATTGCAGGAAGCTATTCAAGAGGCATTCTTCTCGTTCGATTGGGAAGGTACCAGCCTGCAGGAAGAGTTTGAGAAGTCGAACGAGGGTCAGTTCCTTCCGATGACCTATCAGGTTTTCTGGGACGTGATCCGCAAGATCGACGCAGCCAACGGCGTATCCTACGCCTGCGAATGATCTGAACACTTAAAAATTGCGGTGGTCCGGCGCGTCCGGGCCACCGCTTAACTAATTTCAAGGGGCGGGGAATGCTGCGTTTAGAGGGACTGGACAAGACATATGCGACCGGAGACCGGGCGCTGAAGGCAGTTGATCTGGAGGTGTCCAAGGGGCAGGTTCTGGCGCTGATTGGTCCATCCGGGGCTGGAAAGTCGACCCTGATCCGCTGCGTCAACCGGCTGGTTGAACCCACTGGCGGCAAGGCCTATCTGGACGATGTGGAACTGACTACGCTCAGTTCTGCCGCCCTGCGCCGCGAACGGCGCCGCATGGGGATGATTTTTCAGGAATACGCGCTGGTCGAGCGTTTGACGGTGATGGAAAACGTCCTGTCGGGCCGTCTTGGCTATGTTGGTTTCTGGCGCAGCTTCCTGCGCCGTTTCCCACAGTCAGATGTTGACGAAGCTTATCGCCTTTTGGACCGTGTTGGCCTTTTACATATGGCAGATAAACGCGCCGACGAGCTTTCCGGCGGGCAGCGTCAGCGGGTCGGCATTTGCCGTGCCCTGATCCAGAACCCGGCCCTGTTGCTGGTGGATGAACCCACCGCCAGTCTTGACCCCAAGACCAGCCGTGAAATCATGCGCCTGATCGTCGAAATGTGTCGCGAGCGCGGACTGGCGGCGATTATCAACATTCACGATGTTGCGTTGGCGCAGATGTTCGTCGAGCGCGTCGTCGGGCTTGAACTTGGTGCTTTGGTCTTTGACGGAACCCCGGACGAACTGACCCCCGACGTGCTGACGCGCATTTACGGAGAGGAAGACTGGGAAGCAACGATTGAGAAAGTGGATGAAGACGATAACGAGGCCTCACAATGACGGGCCCTTCTGTCTCGGAACTTGACACCATCATTGGCAACAGCTGGAAAAAACCGGCGTTCATCAAACGCACATGGTTGCGTTGGGGGCTTTTGATCGGCGCTTTGATCTATCTGGTGCTGGCTATTAACTCGGTCGAGGTCAACTGGCACCGGGTCTGGGAAGGGCTGGATCGCGGTGCAAGGTTCGTCGCAGCTTTCGCTAGACCGGACTTTGTCACCCGCTGGACTGATATCAGTGCTGGCATGCTGGAAAGCATCATCATGACCATAGCGTCATCGGTCGTAGGCATCGCCATCTCGATCCCCATCGGGCTGGGGGCGGCGCGCAACATCTCGCCATTGCCAGTCTATTTGGTTTGTCGTGGCATCGTTGCGATCAGCCGCGCGTTGCAGGAGATTATCGTTGCCATTTTATTGGTCGCAATCTTTGGTTTCGGTCCGTTGGCGGGCTTCCTGACGCTCAGCTTTGCGACAATAGGTTTCCTATCGAAGCTGCTGGCGGAAGACATCGAGGCTATGGACAAAGTGCAGGCCGAGGCGATCAGAGCCTCCGGTGCGCGCTGGTGGCAGTGGATCAATTACGGAGTGCAGCCGCAGGTCATGCCGCGTCTGATCGGCCTGTCCATGTACCGGCTGGACATCAACTTTCGCGAAAGTGCAATTTTGGGACTGGTCGGCGCGGGCGGCATCGGTGCTACCCTGAATACCGCCTTCGACCGCTATGAGTATGACACCGCTGCAGCGATCCTGATCATCATCATCGTCATCGTCATGGGGCTGGAATACCTGTCAGGCATTATCAGGGCGAGGGTGCAGTAATGGTTAGCATTAAAAGGTCCGACGGCAGCCAGGTCTGGCGTAAACGCACCACTGGCCAAAGCATGGTACGCTGGTTTGGCTGGCTTGTCGGAGTGGCAGTCTTTGTTTGGGCGTGGAACTTCATTTCCGAGGCCACGACGTGGTTTTTCGTCTGGGACGCGCCGCGCATTGCCGGTGACATTTTCAGCCGCGCCACCCCGCCTCGCTGGTCCTATATGGAAAAGCTGTGGGAGCCGATCTGGGACACTCTGAACATTGCCACCCTCGGCACTATTTTTGCGCTCTTCATGGCGATACCCGTGGCTTTCATGGCGGCGCGCAATACAACGCCGTCAAGATGGATCGTGCGCCCGATTGCGCTGCTTATCATCGTCTCGACCCGTTCGATTAATTCGCTGATCTGGGCGCTCTTGCTGATCGCCATCATCGGCCCCGGCGTGTTTGCTGGGATCGTCGCCATCTCGATCCGCTCGATCGGTTTCTGTGCCAAGCTGCTTTATGAAGCCATCGAAGAGATTAACGAGGTGCAGGTCGAGGCAATTACCGCCACCGGGGCCAGTAAGTTGCAGACTATGGCTTACGGCATCGTGCCGCAGATCATGCCAGCATTCGCCGGTATCGCGGTGTTTCGTTGGGATATCAACATCCGCGAAAGCACGGTTCTGGGTCTGGTCGGCGCAGGCGGGATCGGCTTGCAGCTTTCATCGTCTTTGAACGTCCTGGCATGGCCACAGGTGACGCTGATCCTGCTGGTGATCCTTTTGGCGGTCGTCATTGGTGAATGGGTCTCGGCCAAGGTCAGGGGCGCGATTATCTGATGACGTCGGATGCGCAATGGGCGTTTGACGCCTACGAGGCGGTGCGTGCTCGCCTGCCTGAAACCACATATCCGACTGAAAGCCGCCATGTTGAAAGCCTTGGCGATCTTACCGGCGATTTCGACGTTTTCCTTCTGGATGCGTTCGGGGTGCTGAATATTGGCGAAAGCGCCATCCCCGGCGCGCCCGAAAGCATTGCCGCGTTGCAGAAATCCGGGGCATATGTAGCTGTGGTCAGTAACGCCGCCGGATATCCCAAACGCTTGCTGCTGGATCGATATACAAGACTTGGCTTTAACATCGCGCCTGAAAACATCCTTACAAGCCGCGAAGTTTTGCTTGCAGCACTGAAAACCCGTCCACGGCGCAAGTGGGGATTGATGGCGTCGCAAGCCTTTGGCATGGAAGAGCTTGAACATCTGGGCGCAGTCTTCCTGGAGGAAGACCCGCAAATCTATGACGATGTAGAAGAGTTTCTGTTCTTTGGCAGTGCCGAATGGACCAAAGAACGTCAGTCCCTGCTTGAGGCGTCGTTAACCAAGAACCCGCGTCCTGTTTTGGTAGGCAACCCCGATATCGTTGCCCCGCGCGAGGGTGGTTTGAGCCGCGAGCCGGGGTATTTCGCCCACAGCCTCGCCGACCGAACAGGGGTTGAGCCGCAGTTTTTTGGTAAGCCCTTTGGTAACGCTTTTGACATGGCATTGGCGAAAGTCTCCGGAGTGGAAAAATCGAGGATGGTGATGGTTGGCGATACCCTGCACACGGATATTCTGGGTGGTCAGGCGGCAGGTGTGGCCACTGCGCTGATCACCGGACACGGGGCGTTAAAGGGAATGGACGCAAATGACGCAATCAAACGGTCTGCAATTGTACCGCACTTCATCATGCTCAATCCCTAGTTCCATAAGGTTGAAGCAAAAAGAAAAATCCAGAAAATAGAATCATTTAGCGGTGGTCTGCATGCTTTTTTTGTTGACACATTGCCGCAGACTATTCACCTTAATTCGGTGAGGAAGAGTCAGCAAATGACTGGTTCTTCCGGAAACTTGGTGCCTGGGGAGTAAAACAAGCAAAAACACCGGGAAAAGGCCGAGTAAGGCAATAGGTCCGAAAATGGACCAAACGGTTAACTTCAGAGAGGAAAACAATATGAAGTCATTATTTTATTCAAGCGTTGCTTTGTTAGCGCTGACAGGTGCGGCCAGTGCTGCGACTTGTCCAGCGGTAACAGTGAGCGACATGATGGGGGTCGCCGCTGGCGCGTATCCCCAACAGTTTGAGCTGGATGAGTTCCAATCACTTGGTGGCTGCACCGTCGAGTTTTCGGCCAACCCTGACTCTGCCGCACTGAATGCGCGCATTCTGGGCAACCCCGAGCTTCCATCACTGGCGGATCGTCTGCCAAGCGAGCCACTGGTTCTGGCCCCCTATGACAGCATCGGCACCTATGGTGGTACGTTGGACGCCCTGTCTAACGCTACCGAAGCTGGCACCTCGGACTTCATGTCCATTCGTCACGTCAACCTTGTCCGCTATTCCGACGATTTGGCAACCATTGTGCCGAACGTTGCCAAAAGCTGGGAATGGAACGACGATTTCACGCAGCTGACATTCACCTTGCGTGAGGGTCACAAATGGTCGGACGGCGCGCCGTTCACCGCAAATGACGTCAAGTTCTGGTACGACAATCTGGCACTTGATTCAAACGTCCGCGAAAAACCCAAAGACTATGTTCTGGTCGGTGGTGAAGCGATGGACGTTGTTGTGGTTGACGATCTGAACGTGCAGTTCAATCTGCCAGCGCCAAAACCCGGCCTGCTGTCACACTTTGCCAACCACTATGCGCAGGGCTTCCAGCCTGTGCACTTCCTCGGCCAGTTCCACCCGGACATCACGGCTGACGCCGACGCGAACGCGCAGGCTATTGGCTTTGAAAACGGCTATGCCGCAATTTCTGCCTACTATGGCAATTCAGACTGGATGGACACGGCGACCCCGTATCTGAACAGCCCTGATCTGTTGGCGGGTCTGCCGGCCGGTACGGTACCAACGCTGGAAAGCCACATCATCATTGCGGAAAGCACGGAAGGCCGCCATCTGGTAGCGAACCCGTATTTCTTCCAGGTTGATACTGCAGGCAACCAGTTGCCCTATATCAACGAACAGGACGAATTGTTCGTGGGTGAAAGCGAAGTGCGGCTGTTGAAGCTGATCAACTCGGAAGTTGACTATAAATCGCAGTCACTGAACCTCGACTATGCACCGATGCTGCTTGAGGGTCAGGAAGCTGGTGACTTTACCGTTGAACTGAAACCGGAAATCGCTCTGGCATCTTTTGCGTTCAACGTCACATCGGAAGACCTGGCAAAACGTGAAGTGTTCGGTGACCTGCGTTTCCGTCAGGCGATGTCGGTTGCGATTAACCGCGATGAAATCAACGAGGTGGTCTACTTCGGTCTTGGCCGTGGCCAGCAATACACCGGTTTCTCGCCAACACCTGGCTTTATCGGTGAAGAAGTCGAACAAAGCTATGCCCAGTTTGATCAGGATATGGCTAATGCGTTGCTTGACGAGATCGGCATGGTCGACACCAATGGTGATGGCACCCGCGAATTGCCAAACGGCGATCCTCTGGTCCTGAACCTGCAAGTTGCTACACAGGCAATGTCGATCAAACTGGTCGAACTGGTCAGTCAGAACTGGAGAGACGTTGGCATCGACAGCACGGTGAAAGAGGTGACGACGGATGAATTCCGCTCGGCCATGTCCGCCAACCAGCTTGACGTGACCATGTACGCCAAAAGCCAGCCTCTAGCGGTCATCCTTGGTGTGTCCGAGCTGTTCCAGCCGCCGTTTGACAACTATTTCAACCTGCGGACCGGTATGCTGTGGGGTGAATATGTCGATACCGATGGCGCATCCGGTGTGAAACCACCGCAATATGTCTACGACATGATGGATGACATCAACGCCTTTCAGGCCGCAATTGTCGGCACTGACGAATCCAACGAGATTGGTGCGCGTCTGGTCAAGACGATGGTAGACAGTCTGCTGTTCATCGGTACCGTCAAAGCGGTCGCACCGATATATCACAGCAACTCGCTGAAGAATTTCACCGAGTTCCAGACCCAGTCCTATGCCTATTATCGGACCTATCCGTATCGTCCGACACAGTGGTATTTCAGCGAATAAGCTGGTGCACTGAAATCAAAAGCTGCGGGCAGGTCTGCCTTGCCCGCAGCAACCAAAAACAAGCCGAATGGCTAGCTAAATAACTAGGGGGACGCATTTCAATGCTACAGTTTTCTAAATTTGTTGCTGTGCGCGCCTCACTGGCGGTCCTTACGTTGTTACTGGTGTCTTTCATCGTTTTCACGTTGATGGAATTGGTGCCGGGGGATTGTGCCGAGCGGTATTTGTCTTTTAAAAATTCACAAGGGGCGGTGATTACCCCTGCCGATATTCAGGCCGAACGGGTGCGTTTGGGTCTTGATCAACCTTATGTAAAACGCTGGGCTTTCTGGGTAGCCAACGCCTTTCGCGGCGAGTTCGGCGATTCTTGCATTCTGCGGCTGAACATCAGTCAGCTCTTGGGCCAGAAATTCTGGCTGAGCCTGGGCCTTTGCCTGTCAGCTCTGGTGCTGGCCTATGCCATCGCCATTCCGGTCGGCATTCTCGCGGCCACATCAAAAAATGCCCTCCTCAACAACAGCTTGCGGTTGGTCAGTTATCTGGGCCTGGCACTTCCGAACTTCCTTCTGGCGCTGATGATCATGCTGTTTTCTACCATCTGGTTTGGTGAAAGCCTGACCGGTCTGTTTTCAAAGGAATTCCGTGACGCAGCCTGGAATTGGGACAGAGTGAAGGATTTCCTGGGCCATGCCTGGCTTCCGATTTTCATCCTGGGCTGGTCGGCGACAGCGTTTGCCATTCAGACTGTGCGCGCATTGATGTCGGACGAGATCGGAAAATTGTACGTGACCGCCGCCGCCGCGCGCGGAGTATCGGGGCGAAGGCTTCTGATGCGCTATCCGGCGCGGCACGCGCTGGCGCCCATCATCAATTCGCTGGGCTTTGACCTTAACCGGATTTTCAACGAACTTCCTGTGGTCGCCCTGATCCTGACCCTGACCGAGGCCGGGTCACTGCTGATCGAAGCGCTTGCGCGCTCAAACGACCAACAGCTTGCCGGTGCCATTATTTTTCTACTGACGGGTTCTATCGTCACCATCAACTTTGTTACCGACATCCTGCTGGCCGTTACTGACCCGCGCGTTCGTCGCTCAATCGTGGGAGGGTAAGGGACATGACTGACCAGACCAACAGCCCAACCACCGCCTCAGACCAGAAACTGAAAGAGGCGTATTTCACCGCCTCGCAGCGCCAGTTGATCTGGCAGCGATTCAAGAAAAACAAATCCGCCCTGATTGGCGCATGGGTGCTGATCATACTGATCCTGTCCGGCATTTTCGCACCATTCCTTACACCCTATGACGCCACCATCGCCGGACGCGACAAGGAATACATGAACGGCGCGCCGGAAATCCCTCAGTTTTGCGACGATAACGGCTGTTCCGCACGCCCGTTCATCTACACGACCGAGCGCACACGCTCAATCGAGACCAATTTCAGATGGGTGACCGAAGTCAAGACCGGGCTTGAAGACCGCCGCTATGTGCACTTTTTCGTTGAAGGTTCCAGTTACAAGTATTTCGGCATCACCTTCAACACCCACCTGTTCGGTGTAGATAAGGGGCAAGTTCACCTTTTCGGCACGGATAGTACCGGCAAAGACATCTTCTCGCGTACTTTTTCTGCTATCAATACCTCGATGGCAGTTGGGACGATCGGGGTGTTCATTGCATTTTTCATGGCTTTGATCATTGGGGGCGTGGCCGGGTATTATGGTGGGTGGATAGATTCAACCCTGCAGATGATCACTGACACGGTGCGCACCATTCCATCCATCCCGCTTTTCATGGCGCTGGCGGCATTCATCCCAGACACGTGGAGCGCTGAATCAAGGTTCTTCTTTATCTCGATGGTGCTTGGTTTGATCGGCTGGCCCACATTGGCCCGACGAATACGAACCCACCTGTTGACCGAGCGTAATCAGGAGTATGTGTTGGCCGCCCAATTATGTGGGGCCAAGGCCGGGCACGTGATCCGCCGCCACCTTTTACCAAGCTTTACCAGCTACATCATCGTCGACCTGGTGATCTCATTCCCTTACATGGTGTTGTCGGAAACGGCGCTTAGTTTTATCGGCCTCGGCCTTAAGGATCCGGTGAACTCGCTGGGCGTCATGTTGCAAAACGTCACCTCGGCGGATGTTCTTTTGAACTATCAATGGTATTTCATTCCGGTCATCTTCTTCATCGCCCTCGTGTTGGCCTTTGTGTTCGTCGGTGACGGTCTACGTGACGCTGCTGACCCCTATTCGGATAGCAAAAAATGACGCGATTGATCGATGTAAGTAACCTGACCCTGCAATTTGATACCGACGAAGGCAGGATCACCGCAGTCGACGATGTCTCGTTCACGCTGGAAGCAGGCGAGGTTATGGGGCTGGTGGGTGAAAGCGGGTCAGGTAAGTCAGTGACTGCAAAAGCACTGATGAAACTCAATGCCTCTAATGCACATTACGGACCTGACACCAAAATCACTCTGCATCTGGAGAGCGGACCGGTGGACATCATGTCACTGAAAACCTCAAAGGATTTACAGGTTGTACGTGGTGGCGCAATCTCGATGATCTTTCAGGAACCCATGGCATCATTTGCTCCAGCAATAACCATCGGTGATCAGATGGTCGAGCAATTGCTTATACACACCGATATGAACGCCAAGCGGGCGCGCGAAGTATCGATCGAAATGCTGGACCGGGTCGGTATCTCGGACGCCGCCACCCGCTTCAGGCAATACGCGTTTGAGCTTTCGGGTGGCATGCGGCAAAGGGCGATGATTGCCATGGCTTTATCAACCAGTCCCAAGCTATTGATCGCAGATGAGCCGACAACGGCGCTGGACGTGACCATTCAGGCACAGGTTATTGACCTGATGAAAGACCTTGTGTCGGATTTCGGAATGGGCATCATTTTTATTACCCATGACCTTGGGGTCATAGCTCAGACCGCTGACAAGGTGGCGGTGATGTATCTGGGGCGGTTAGTGGAACAAGGTCAGGTACGCGACGTGATCCGCAACCCCGGCCATCCTTATACCAAGGGATTGATCGATGCCCTGCCGCAGCTTGATGATCTCGACCAACCTCTGACACCAATTCCCGGCGACATCCCGTCGCCGCTGGAACGGCCTCCGGGATGTGTGTTCAACACGCGTTGTTCGGCAAATCTGGGAGCGATTTGCAGCTCTGAAATTCCGGTATTTCATCCCGTATCCGACGGCCATCAGGTAGCCTGCCATCTTTACCGCGAAGGGAATGCGAAATGAGCGAGGACATTCTGATCGCAGCGCGCGATCTGTCAGTGCATTATCCCCTGAGCAAAAAAAGCCTGTTTGGACCAAGGCAGGTAGTTAAGGCGTGTGAGGGCGTCAATCTTGATATCGCCAAAGGCAGCTTTTGGGGACTGGTGGGTGAAAGCGGTTCAGGCAAGACCACGCTGGGCCGTGCCTGTCTGAAGGCGGCACCGATCACACGCGGTTCGGTTAAATATTCCGACGAAGACGTGTCTTTTGATCTTACCCTGATCGACAAGGATGACCTTAAGGAATATCGCAAGCGCTCTCAGCTGATCTTTCAGGATCCCTATGCCGCACTTTCCCCACGCATGACCGTACGTGACATCATCGCTGAACCGCTTGAGGTGATGGGCATGACCAAAACCCGCGAAGAAACCGATGAACGCGTGCGGGAGATAGCCGCCAAATGCCGGCTTAATCTTGAGCATCTACGCCGTTTCCCTCACGCCTTTTCCGGTGGTCAGCGTCAACGCATCTCGATCGCCCGCGCACTGGTGTCACGGCCTCATTTCGTGGTGGCCGATGAAAGCGTCGCTGCGCTGGATGTGTCAATTCAGGCCGATGTGCTGAACCTTTTGAAAGACATTCAAAAGGAAATGGGCCTGACATTCCTTTTCATCAGCCATGACCTTTCGGTCGTTGCGCATGTCTGTGACCATGTGGCGGTGATGTATCTGGGCCGTTTGGTGGAAAGCGCGCCAACGCGCGAGCTATTTGCCGCCCCGCGCCACCCCTATACCAAGGCTTTGTTGTCGGCGATCCCGTCTCTGGATCCTGATGACAGCGGCAAGGCACAAAAGCTGGAGGGCGAAATCCCGTCACCAACCAATCCGCCGCCGGGCTGCAAATTCCAGACCCGCTGCCCCGAAGCAGTGGATATTTGCCGAAAGGACGAACCGAAGCTTGAGCATTCCAGCAAAGGGCACGAGGTCGCCTGTCACCGTTGGCAGGAACTGATGGGTTAGGCCGCGCCCATCTTACCTTTCTGAATACAGTTGGGCACCGTTCGAGGTCATTTTATACCCTGTCAAGGTGCGGTCGGCATGACTCATCCGGTGGCTTAAAAGCTTTTGGGTCAGACGCAGAAGCGTTGCGTAATGCGCTGGATCATCTGCCAAATTTCGCAACTCCTTCGGGTCTTGTGCAAGGTCAAACAGCAGGGGTGGTAAGCCACCGTTGAAATGCACCAGTTTGAAGCGGTCCTCACGCCAAATCGCAAGATTGCTTTCGACCACCGATGTCCCGGTGGCCTTTTGCCATTCAGTTAGTGCATCGGGTTCGCTGAAATCCAGCTCCAGATGTACCCCATCGCGCCAATCGTCTGGCAGCTTGCCTTCCAGTAAAGGTCGCAGGCTGACACCGTCCATCCCGGCCGGAACCTCACCCCCGATCAGATCAAGAATGGTCGGGGTTATGTCGGTGGAATCAGTGAAAGCGCCGACATTGCTGCCGTATTCTTGCGTCCGGCGCGGGTCACGGATGATCAGCGGTACGCGGTAAGCGCCCTCATAGGGGTTTTGCTTCCCCCACATGTGGTGTTCACCCAAAAGCTCGCCGTGGTCGGCCATAAAAATGATCATGGTATCGTCATATTGCCCGGTTTCTTTCAGGAAGCTTATGATGCGGCCAAAATGAGCGTCGACTTCGCTGGCCAGCCCCAGATAAATCGCCCTAAGCAGTTGCACGTCATCGTCATTGTCATGATCGACCTGACCATCGCAACCTTTGACGGTTGCCGCCATTGTCGGCGCCTTTAAAGCCGCTTGCATGAAGGGGTGCACCGCCGCCTCATCAGCACGGGTCGCAAGACGCGCTGGTAGCGGCAAATCAGCAGGGCTATACATTGTATTATAGGGTACGGGAGCCACCAGCGGCGGGTGTGGGCGGATATAAGTGGTAACTGCGAACCACGGCTGGTCAGAACGAACCGCCAGATCGTGCAAAAGTGAGGTCGTCAAAAAAGCCGTATCACTGTGCTCGGCCTTGTAAAACGGAGGATCGTCCGGGCGCGCTGGGCGGTTTGGGTCGGGCGATATAGCGTCGTAAAAGTGCTTGTACTCGGGGATTTGATAGCCCTGCGATTTAAGATAAGCGCGCCATGGATAGCTTTCCATCAGGCGCATTTCCAGCGCCTCGGTGAAGCCCGGTAATACATGTTCTTCGGTCTTCAGGTCCGGGTCGTTCGGATGGCGGCCACGCGGGTCAATCGAGGTATCGGTATAACCATACAGAAGCGGCTCATAGCCGGATTTACGCGCTTCCCGGGCCAGATTGGGCAGGGCATCAGCCATCGGGGTGCCATTGCGTACCGAGCGGTGGTTCATGGCGTAAAGGCCGGTAAAAATGGATGCGCGCGATGGCCCGCAAGGGTTGGTGACCGAATAGTGCCGGGTAAAGCTTACCGCTTCATCCTGAAAGGCGCGTAGATTGGGCAGGTCCACATGATCCGCCAGATCACTTGAATGTTCGCCATGCAACAAATCCGCCCGAAACTGATCGGCTATGATGACAAGAACTTTTAGGTTTTCTGACACGGGCGCGTACCTTGCTGAGTATTCGGTCCAAGATGACCTACAAAAACAACAAATGTATTTTGCGCCGGAACGTCAATAAATTGTTCGTTAATGTCAGGAAAAAGGTGCCAAATCCGAGGATGATCCGGGGGACTGAGACAAATCCTTCCTACCTGTACCCGGCCTCGCGTGCCACCCGGTCCAGCACTTCGCCATAGGTCAGATCATGTTCAAAAGCACCGGTGCGAAGAAACAAAACAACCTGCACGATGACCAAGGGGTTCACCATCATGAATGTATGCGTAACCGGCAGAATGATGTGATCATCCATGCCTTCAATCCGTGTCGCTTCAACCGAAACCTTGCCGTCATCCTCGCCCTCGATCAGCGTGGAATAAATCGGGTTCAGCGAGCGGTTTCCAGCGATTACGCCAAGTTCAAACCGAGGAAAACCCGCAAGCGCAGGCGCGTCCCCGGGGCCGGTACCAAGTTGAAGCCCGGCAGGTCCGTTGATCCACTGAAACGGCTCCATGTCTTCAAAGGCATCCACCAATTCGCTACCTTGATTTGGCGGTGCCAGCATTACGACGCGACCCATATCAGCAGGCCGGTTATCTTGCAGCCAGACCCGTGCCAGAATGCCGCCCATAGAATGGGTAACAATATGAACCTTTGCATCACCGCAGGCGGCAATTGCAGGCGGCAGCGCCGCCTCTACCAGCTCTTCAATTCCGGCCTTGGTTGAGGGGTAGCCCTGGTTGACCACGTCAAATCCCGCCTGCACCAGCGCTTCTTCGATGACAATCAACGAAGTTGGTGAACGCGCAAGCCCGTGCAGCAGAATCACGCAGTCATTTCTGGCCTGTGCCTGTGCGGCGGATAAAAAAATGGCGGTAGCAATGGTAAACATTCGTAACATACCGCCTAGATAAGCATTCAAACACAAAGATACGAGCGCTGACTTGTCACAGCCTTCGCGTTCGGTCAGAAGACGCATGGATAAAACACCTCGCTCAGCCGTACGCGCCATTATTGTGATTGAAGCGCTTCGCCCTGCATTTTACACAAGGAATGCGGCGAAGCGCGCAGAACCTGTCAGTGTTGCGGGCGCTTCGCTCATTACCCAAGATATTGTGGTGCCTGCCCGGTGGAGGGGTCGAACCGGGGGCGTCATTGCCTGACAATCTCAGGCGTGAAGTCTTTGAAGAAACCGGGCTGACCATCACGGGAACCACCCCTACCCTGATCAACGAGTTCCACGATCCTGAAACCGGATTTCATCAGGTCGAGGTGGTGTTTCGCTGTGAGGTCACGACGGGCCAGTTCAACCCTGATTGGCAGGACCCCGAGGGCGTGGTCAGAGTTCAAAGACTGGTAACGCGCGCCGAACTTCAAGACCTCCCCTTGAAACCAGCGGCGATGAAAACTCTGCCATGAGAGGCGCAGGGCCTTACCTTTGACCCACTTGAGGTGACGGTAAAAGCCCCGCTCGGCTTGCGCAAAGCGGGGCTTGGGTAGTTTTAATATGGCCTTCTGGCCGGATCAATCAGACCAGGTGTAAAAGCCCGGGGCGAACCAGCGCACGATCAGCGCCCCTGCCCCGACCAAACCCAGTGCCAGCGCAAACAGCCAGCCGATAAACGGTATCAGCGCGATCACTGCTGCCGCAGTGGCACCGGCAAAGGCCACTATCGCCCGGTCACCCAGACTATCGGGCAGATCACGCCCCAGCATGCCCATAACGGCAACGCCCAGTACATATGTTCCGACAAGGTAGCCAACTACAGCCAACAGAAGGGCGGCAATGATTGATACCGGCACCAAAAGAAGCCCGAAACCGGTCATGGCAAAGACCACGAGTGAACCGATGGTGGCTGACAATGCCAGGAAACCAATCCAGCCGGTACGCACGGGGCTTGCCAGCGCCCGATCACGAAGTCCGGCAACAAAACCCGGTGCAAGTGCAGCCAGAATCGTCGTCAGAAGTGTTACGATCAGTATACCACCAACAAGCCCGCGGAACTTTTGCCACGCACTTTCCGGTTGATGGCCCATATCGCTGTCTGCCATCATGCCTTGCCATTCCTCTGACTGGTGGAGCACGATACGATCAGACGGAGCCACGCCTTCTGGCACCTCAACCGCCTCAGGGTCACCGCTGTAAATATGTAACTCGCCGGTAACGACGGCCTCAGGGCCAAACTCGACTTCATCCATGGCGATGCCCAGATCACCGGCAATAGTCGCGTTGATAAAGAGGGTCTCACCTGCCAGAAGGGCTGCGTCCCCTACCGAATTGTTAAGCTCAATATC
>JAAEUB010000391.1 GCA_024227755.1 Paracoccaceae bacterium
CAAGGATGCGCTCTACCTCGCCGCCGAAATCGGCGTGGCCGGGGGTGTCGCCGATGTTGCTACGGTGACCCTTCCATTCAACGCTTGTGGCCTTGGCCAGAATGGTGATGCCGCGTTCGCGCTCCAGATCGTTTGAATCCATTGCCCGTTCCGCAACCGCCTGATTGGCGCGGAAGGCTCCGGATTGTTTCAGCAGTTCGTCAACCAACGTTGTCTTGCCATGGTCGACGTGCGCGATGATCGCGATATTTCTAAGGTCCATCAGGGATGCCTGTAGTGAACGGAAGTGCTTGGCGCGGGCCTTACAGGATGCGGGCGGGGTTGGCTAGGGGAAAGCGATGGCCGGTCGATCACGTTGTTTGTTCGGTAGGTGTTGCGAACCCTAAAGCTCGCCAGCCTCCTCCAGCACCTTTCGTGCCACCCTAAAACACTCCAGCGACTGCGGAACGCCGCAATAAATTGCGACTACGTGGATGATGGCGCGAATTTCCTCTTTGGAAACACCGTTGGTCAGCGCCCCGCGGCAGTGGATTTCCCATTCGTGCATTTTTCCCAGAGCGCCGATCATGGCCAGATTCATCATCGAGCGGGTTTTCGGGTCGATGGCTTCGTCGCCCCAGCCAAAGCCCCAGCACCAGGCGGTCATTGCCTCCTGAAACGGGCGGGTGAATTCGTCGGCGGCTGCAAGGTTTTTCTCGACATATTCGGCGCCAAGGGTGGCTTTGCGCTGTTCCAGGCCTTTTTCAAACATGTTGTCCATGGGATGTCCTTCATGTGTCAGTTTTTGCGGCTTGCATTGATTTTCAGGTATTTGAGCAAAGTGTAAACAGTTATTGGGCTTTCTGCCCCTCGCAGGCGGGCGCATTGGTCGAGATGACCATGCCAACCGCAAAAGCAAATATCCCCAATCGCGTCATCAGCCTTTGCCCGATCTGCCCGCCGGGCTGGCTTGGAAACTCTGGTGTTGCGGTATGGTCTCCAGTTCGCCCAGCCACCCGGCCCGAGACTGCAGGACAACCTGTGCGGAAGGGCGGTAATCGCACCCCTCATCCAGTGTGGCCGCGTGGACATGCACCTCGCCCGGCCACTGCCCAGACTTAAAATACATCCGCGATCCGCAGGCAGGGCAGAACCCGCGCCAGGTTTCGGGTGAGCTTTCATAGTGGTTGATGGTGCCAGACCATTCCACCGTCTCCGGCTTCAGCCCGACAAAAGCCGTAAAAGGGGAGGAAGTTGCCCGCTGGCAATCAGTGCAATGACAGACCAAACTGCGCGTTACCGGCCCGTTGCTGGACCATTTGACCTGCCCACACAGGCAACTTCCCGAAAGCTCGGTCATCTGCATCTGCCCGAAGAAGCCGGGGCTCGGTGCTTCGCCTGATCCCCATGTGCCAGGCGAACCGATCGCGGTGTTGGGTTAAAGCGTTTCCACATTACGTTGACACATATCCTGCGGCTTTGAAGTAGTTCCAGCA
>JAAEUB010000392.1 GCA_024227755.1 Paracoccaceae bacterium
CGGATGAACCGCAACGGCGCCGTCGCCCAGCATGGTTTCGGGCCGGGTCGTAGCGATCGAGATATAATCGCGCGTCTCGCGCAGAGTGACGTTGCCGTCCTCGTCTTTTTCGACGTATTCATAGGTGGCCCCACCGGCGAGCGGGTATTTGAAGTGCCACATGTGGCCGTCGACTTCGATATTTTCGACCTCAAGATCGGAAATTGCGGTTTCAAAATGGGGGTCCCAGTTAACCAGACGCTTGCCGCGGTGAATGAGGTCCTTGTTGTACATGTCAACGAAGACCTTGATCACAGCCTCGTGGAAGTTTTCATCCATGGTGAAGGCATTGCGCGACCAGTCGCAGGAGGCGCCAAGACGTTTTAACTGGTTAATAATAGTGTCGCCGTACTGGCCCTTCCATTCCCAGACCTTTTCCAGGAACTTTTCGCGGCCCAGTTCACGCCGCCCTTCGTTGCCTTGGGCCGCCAGCATCTTTTCGACCTGCAGTTGCGTGGCGATGCCGGCGTGGTCCTGGCCCGGTTGCCAGAGCGTGTCAAAGCCGCGCATCCGGTGCCAGCGGATCAGGATATCCTGAAGCGTGTTGTTGAAAGCGTGGCCCACATGCAGCGCGCCGGTGACATTCGGCGGCGGGATCATGATGGTGAAGGTCTCAGCGCCTTCATCGGCATTGGCCCCGGCTTTGAACGCGCCGGAGCTTTCCCAGGCTTGGTAAATTCGTGCCTCGGCAGAGGCGGAGTCGAAGGTTTTTTCCATGGCCATGGGTGTATCCCCGTGCGTTTGTGCGTGCGTTTCGCGGTGTTTAGCGAAAGGGGGCGGCAAGGGAAAGGTGGCGTTATCAAATAGTGTGGCTGCGCCACGCATTATTCTTGATGTCCTGGGGGCCAGCCCCCAGGACCCCCGAAGTATTTGTGCCAAGATGAAGGGGAGATCGGGTTTTGTAGGAAAGCTGGTGGGGCTGGCTTTCTGAAAAGTTATTAGATCGCGGTTCGGTCACTTACGATGTAAAGGCTGGACTATGTGGGTGCATGAGTTACCTTTGGATTGCAGATTTGCGGAGTAGCAAGGCTTTGTTTAGGCGTGTAAAAAAATGGATTGGTGGGCAGGTGCAGGTCAAGCACAGTCCACCGCCCAGGCGCGGGCAGGTTGATCATGTGGTCATTCTTGATGGTACTCTTTCGACTTTGGAGCCGGGATGTGAGACCAATGCGGGTCTGGCTTACAGGCTTTTGTGCGAAACCGCCCCTTCGGCCAGCCTCTCGCTGTTATACGAGGCCGGTCTGCAATGGGATAGTTGGGGGCAAAGCTGGCATGTGGCGACCGGGGTTGGGATCAATCGCCAAATTCGCCGCGCTTACGGGTTCATCGCCAGCCGCTATCGCCCCGGGGACCGGATTTTCCTGTTTGGCTATTCGCGGGGCGCTTTTGCCGTGCGTTCTCTGGCCGGGGTGATTGACCGGGTTGGACTTTTAAGGCGCGATCAGGCGACGGTTCGCAATATCCGCGAGGTTTATCGCCATTACCAGCGTGATCCTGACAGTTTTGCCTCGGAGGTTTTTGCGGATCGCTATTGCCATAAGGATGTCGGCGTCGAGATGGTCGGGGTCTGGGATACGGTCAAGGCGCTGGGCCTGCGCTGGCCGCTTGTCTGGCGTCTGTTTGAACCCCGGCATCGTTTTCACAGCCCGCATCTGGGCAAGACGGTGCGGCATGGCTATCACGCCATCGCAATGGACGAGAACCGCGAAGCTTTCGCCCCGGTTTTGTGGCAAACCGAGGCGCATCATGACGGACGTGTCGCACAGATGTGGTTTCGCGGCGCGCATGGCGACATAGGTGGTCAGCTTGGGGGCTTTGAAGCGGCGCGGCCTTTGTCGAACATACCTCTGGTCTGGATGCTGGGTAAGGCCGAGCGCTGTGGGTTACCTTTGCCGATGGGCTGGCGCACGCGCTTTGCATGTGACGCGGATGCACCTTCGGTTGGTACCATGCGTGGCTGGGGAAAGACCTTTGTTTACCGGCGCAAACGAGTTGTGGGCGTTGATGCAAGCGAGGAGGTCTTTGCCTTGTTCAGCGAAAGGCCGGGCGCGAAACCCGGCGTTTAGGCAACGTCGCGCAATTCTGCGCTAGTGGTGACACCAAGCGCGTGGGCAACGTTGCGGGTCAAATGGGGTTTGTTCAGGGTATAGAAATGCAGGTCCTCGACGCCGCCATCGATCAGATCTGAACAAAGCTCAGTCGCCAAAGCGGTCGACAAAAGCTCTTCGCGCCCGTCACGTTTGGCTTTTTCAAAGCCGTCATCCAGCCATGCGGGTACCTGCGTGCCGCAGTTTGCGGCAAACTTGCGCACGCCGGACCAATTCTCAATCGGCAGGATGCCCGGGATGATTGGCACGTCTATGCCTGCACGTTCGCAGGCATCACGAAAGCGAAAGAAGGTGTCGGCCTCAAAGAAAAACTGGGTGATGGCCGAATTCGCCCCGGCGTCGACCTTGCGTTTAAGCCAGGCGACGTCGGCGTCTGTGTTGGCGGCCTCGGGGTGGGGTTCGGGGTAGGCGCCGACCCGGATGTGAAAGCCGCCTTCGTCTGCCAAAGCCCCAATCAGGTCAACTGAACTGGCAAAACCGTCCTTATGCGCCCTGAAACCATCCGACCCCGATGGCGCATCGCCGCGCAGGGCGACAATCTCGCGCACCCCCACATCTTTGTAGGCGCGGGCAATGGCGAGGGTCTCGGCTTTTGAGGCGTCCACACAGGTCAGGTGGGCCGCGACGTTCAGCCCGTAACGGCGGTGGATGATGCCAACCGCGTCATGGGTCAACTCGCGGGTTGTGCCACCGGCGCCGTAGGTGACCGAGACAAAGCCGGGGTCAAGTGGTGCAAGTTCGCGCACCGTATCCCAAAGACGAAAGGATGCATCAAGCGATTGTGGGGGAAAAAACTCGAAGGAAATACGCGGGGTCATGATCAGGCCTTTGTTGTTTCGCAGCTTGTAGCGTATGGGGATTTGTGAAACAAACTCATAATATTCACAATTTACATGAGGCTGCCTCATATGTACCTGGAGTTTCGCCATTTGCGCACCATTCGTGCCATTCACCAGGCTGGTGGGCTGGGACGGGCGGCGGATATGCTCAACATCACTCAATCTGCGTTAAGCCATCAGGTGAAGGGCCTGGAGGCTCAGGTCGGGATGGAGCTATTTCATCGCCGCTCAAAGCCAATGAAGCTTAGCCCGGCAGGGCACAGGTTGTTAAGGCTGGCCGATCGGATATTGCCGGAAGTGGCTGCGGTGGAAGAGGAGTTCATGGCCCTGAAATCCGGACGCTCTGGCAGGTTGCATATCGCCATTGAGTGTCATGCCTGTTTTGACTGGCTGTTTCCGGTGCTGGACGGGCTGCGTCACGGCTGGCCGGATGTCGACGTTGATATCCGCCCTGCTCTGGCCTTTGATGCCATTGACGCACTCAGGCGTGAAGAGGTGGATTTTGTCATCTCATCCGATCCCGTCGATATCGGTGGTATCAGCTTTCAGCCGTTGTTCGACTATGAGCCGCGATTTGTTGCCTCAGCCGGGCATAAGACGGCGGCCAAGGCATATGTAACGGCAGAAGATTTCGCTGGTGAAGTGCTGCTGACCTATCCGGTTGAGCGCGCAAAAGTTGATGCTTTCACCCAGGTTTTAAGCCCCGCCGGGATCGAACCGGGCGCCGTGCGACAGGTGGAGATGACCGAAGTGATCCTGATGTTGGTCGCAAGTGGCAAGGGTGTGGCGGTGCTGCCTGACTGGGTTCTGCGCGAGATCAAGTATAACCCCGATTACATCACCCGCCCGATCACCAAAGGCGGGCTGACCCGGCGCATGTACGCGGCAATCCGGGTCGAGGATGAAATGAAGCCCTATATCGCCAACATGATAAGGCTGGCGCGGGTTGAGCCGGTGAAGATGCAGCGCGGATAAGCCTTTATTCGCGCCTTTAGACCTTGCAGGCGCGCACTGACCTGCCCGAATACCTTATGGCGTATCTATCGCCTCTTTCGAACAGTCTTAGCGATATGGATGCACCCCAATGCGCCCCTGAGGCACCGTTTTCACCTTCACAGGCAATCATTCACCGAACTGCCGTTGCCCCCGTCCTTTTACCAATTTCATCTTGGCAAAGGTCGATACCGGGCGTATACGCGCGCCTTAACGAAAAGGAATGGCTCGGATGCAAGGCAGTGCAAATCTTAATCTGATGATGAAGGCCGCGCGCCTGGCGGGACGGTCTTTGGTCAAGGATTTTCGTGAAGTTGAGAACCTTCAGGTCTCGATGAAGGGTGCCGGGGATTTTGTCTCGCGCGCAGATATTGCCGCTGAAAAGATCATTCGCGATGAACTGACCGAGGCGCGCCCGAACTATGGCTGGCTGGGCGAAGAAAGCGAAGAGGTCGCGGGCGAGGACCCGACGCGGCGCTGGATCGTTGATCCGCTGGACGGGACCACGAATTTCCTGCACGGCTTACCCCATTGGGCAGTATCCATCGCCCTGGAACATAAAGGCGAGGTTGTCGCGGGCGTGGTTTATGATCCTGCCAAAGACGAAATGTTTTTTGCCGAAAAAGGGCAGGGCGCATGGATGAACCAAAGCCGCCTGCGGGTTTCAGGCCGCACCACGATGATCGAGGCGATCTTTGCCACCGGCCTTCCGTTTGGCGGACGCGCTGATCTGCCTGAAACGCTGCAGGATCTGGCGCGGCTTTTGCCGGTTTGTGCCGGTGTTCGGCGCTGGGGTGCGGCGGCACTTGACCTCGCCTATCTGGCGGCCGGACGTTATGACGGGTTTTGGGAACGCAACCTGCACGAATGGGATATGGCCGCTGGCCTGATCATTCTGCGCGAAGCCGGAGGGCTGGCTGAATCCTTGCAACCAGGTGGTTCAATTCTGGATGATGGCGAGATTGTTGCGGCAAACGAGGCTATTTTCGAGAAATTCGCAGGCATTGTTCGCGCCTCGTAAACTCTTGCGCTGAATTAACCCGTCAAAGCCCAACTTCCGCCACTTTCGGTGGCGAATAAACCTCTATGGAACACATGCAAAAGTATCATACCCGTATCCTTGGATATTTCAGACGCCAGGATGGTGCGGTAACGGTGGACTGGGTTGTCCTGACTGCCGCTATCGTCGGCATGGGGATGGCAGCAGCTTTTTCAGTTGGGGGAAATATTCCTGGACTGGCTGATCAAGTCAGCACCGTTGTTGCCAATCGCGGAATCGTGCCAGACTAGAGTGCGCATTTTCTATTTGCGGCGTCTGACTACCGGAATTCGACTGTTATTCAGTCGGTAACGTGCCTCGGGATGTGGCGGTGTCCCATGAGTTTCTGACCAGAATTTTGTTCCGCCACGGCGCAGCCAAAGGGGCAAAACCCAGACAAACCCAACCAGAAATCCACCTGCATGGGCCCAATAGGCAACCCCTGCGCCATCAGCCGCGGTTGCAACGCCATTAAACACCTGCAACCCAAACCAGATTGCCAGCATGATCCAAGCAGGTATCGGGAAAATCCGGAAAAACACCACGAATATGAACAGTACATCGACACGTGCTTTTGGAAATAACAAAAGATAACCACCCATAACGCCGGCAATTGCGCCCGAGGCACCGATCATCGGGATATGGCTGTCCGGGTCTGGCAGAATTTGCAGGGCAGCAGCCCCCAGGCCAGACGCGAGATAGAACAAGAGAAAGCCGAAATGGCCCAGCTCATCCTCAAGGTTGTCGCCAAAAATCCATAAAAACAACATGTTGCCAGCAAGATGCAGAAAGCCTCCATGCAGGAACATAGACGTGATGAAGCTGCTCAAATGATCGCCTTGGGTGATCCAGCGGGGCACCATGCCCCATTCATAGTAGATCCAGTAAAGCTCTTGCTCATTGCCATATGAGGGCAACATCCACAGGAACACGAAAATATTGGTGGCCATGATGATATAGGTCACGATGGGCGTGCGGCCGGTTGGATTGTGGTCTCGGATTGGGAACATTCGGGCAGCGTACCGGGGCTTTCAGTCAGATGAAAGCCCCGGCGTGATGTTTTTAGGAAACAGGGATCGCGGCTATGACCCGGCGACCTGAGCTATAAGGGCAGCGTTCCCGCCCGAGGCAGTGGTGTCGACACAAAGGTGACGCTCATGGGTAACCTGATCATGGGACGGGGTGCCACACAGAAGCGGCAGGATCGGGCCGGGCAGGGCAGCCAGACTTTGCACAATGGCCCGCCCGCCCAATTCATCGCCCCACCAGATAACTCCGCCAAAAGGTGGAAGTTCGGCTAGGGTCTGGGGGTCAAGACCGGGGCAGGCAATCCCGGTGCCACCGGCTTTGTTAACCTGTTCGACCTGTTCCTTTGCCGCATTTTCCCCGGGACCGAAGCACAGGAAAGGCGCGCGGGCGTGGATCGAAAGGCGGTTCATCTCGCCGGTTGGGCCGGGCAAGGTCATGGTGCTGATCGCGCGCGCATCTGGTTGCATCCGGGCAAGATCTGCGGCCAGTTTGCCGGCGCTGGTTGCGGATTTGGTGTCAGGTTTGGCATCTGTGACGGATGGGCGGGCACAAAACTGCGGCAGGTAGGCAGGTCCGCCTGCTTTCGGCCCGGTGCCGGAAAGTCCTTCCCCGCCAAAGGGTTGCGAGCCGACCACGGCACCGATCTGGTTGCGGTTAACGTAAGCGTTGCCCACATGAAGACCCTCAATCACCTCCTGAACCCGGTCATCAATGCGCGTATGAAGCCCGAAGGTCAGGCCGTAACCGGTGGCGTTGATGTCCCTCAGTACCAGGCCAAGGTCTTCGGCGCGGAAGGTGGCAAGGTGCAGGACGGGGCCGAAAATCTCACGCTCAAGGTCTTTAATTCCAGAGATGCTAACAATTGTGGGCGCGATGAAATGACCATCACCAGATGCCTTGTTTTCTGCGACAATGCGACCCTCGGTCCGGGCCGTTTTGATATAGGTGGCAATGTCGCTGTGGGCCTCGGCGTCGATCACCGGGCCAAGGTCGGTTGCCAGGTGCCATGGGTTACCTTGTGCAAGCTCAGCCATGGCACCCACCAGCATTTTGTTAAATTCCGGGGCGATATCTTCTTGCACATAAAGACACCTGAGTGCCGAACAACGTTGTCCCGCACTTTGAAAGGCCGAAGCGATAACATCGCGCACGGCTTGTTCAGGCAAGGCGGTGCTATCGACGATCATCGCGTTCAGACCGCCGGTTTCAGCAATCAGCGGCGACGAGGGGGACA
>JAAEUB010000393.1 GCA_024227755.1 Paracoccaceae bacterium
CCAACCCAATCATCCGGCCCGGGACGCCCAAGCCTTGTGGACCACCCGGCTAATTCCAGAATGCGCCGGATCCGGCGCTGAGTTAGAAATCCGCCATTATAAACGCAAAGCCGCCGAGGGGTCGTTCCCCCGGCGGCAGTAATGTCATCTTCACCGTTCATACCTGTCAGGGTGCGGCCAGACTTGCCGCTGTTGAAAGCGTATCAACCGCACCAATGGTTCCGGTTACGGCGCTTAGAACCTTGGTCCACTGCACATAAGGCGCTTCGGTCACATAGACCGTATCACCATCGCGAATGACAAAATCACGCGCCATGAACATACCGTTTGGTTCGGTCAGGTTCAGCACATAAACCATACGCTGCGCACCGATCAGGTCGCCACGCCCCAACACCTGATTGGAAATCTCCTCGGCCTCGTTGCGGAAAACGAAAACGCCGGTCGGGTCGGCGGTGGCACTGGACAGGCCGCCAACTTGCGCAATTGCCTCGATTGCCGAAAGCGTCTGGCTTTCAAAACCTACCCGTGTCTGGGTGCCGGTTGCACCCAGGGCGGTGAAAGAACGACTGTCTTCCTCGACCAAAATCCGGTCGCCGCCGCGAAGGGCGATGTCAAAGCTTGGATTCTCAAACAGGTCCTCAAACCAGATCGTTCCGGTTTTGGACCCACGGATAATCTTGACCTGAGCGATCTCGGGCTCGATCGAAACGCCGCCTGCGCGCGCCAGCATGGCGTTCAGAGTGCGGGTCGGACGCTCGATCGGGTAAACCCCCTGACCGCCAACAGCACCGGTGACTGTTACCGTTGCCCCGTCGCCAGCCAGCCTGCTCACCATGACCTGAGGCTCTGGTGTCTGGCCTTGCAGTTTTTCTGTAATTACCCGGCGTACTGCTTCGGGATTATTGCCCGAAGCATGGATGCGCCCGGCATAGGGAATGAATATGAAACCAGCGCCGTCGACCTGCACCTCTTCCAGAACCGCGGGCGCGCCAGCGGTTGTAAGAATGCCGTCATCGACATTTTCCCAGATCGAGATGCCCAGCGTGTCACCGGGTCGGATTGTATCCGAGCCGACCACGCCAGTGTTTGTAAATTCAGGCCCAAAGCCCAAAGACGGCACGACCGCCGTTGCCTCGGTTACCCGGTTGTTCACCTCAACAATGAAGGCGTCGCCCTCATTTTGCACAGATCCGGCAAAAATTTCCCTTTTAGTCGGTCCTACGCGCGGAAGGATGCTGCAGGCGGTCAAAGCCGCCACAAGCCCGACCAGCGCAAGCCTGCGCGGCCACCGGGATTTCTGGATTTTCACTGCTCTTGCCCCTTTTTATGGAGTTCTGCCTCGGTCATTTTTTTTGTTTTTTTGTCTTTTGATGAACTTAGCGGGGTTTCTTCATTAAATCCAGTCTGCAAATACTCAGTGCTGCCTCGCAACCTACAAGTGTTGCCTTGCTGCCGCTCTGGCACCGTTTGGTTGGTAGCCGCAAATGGACGCGTAAGCAGAATTTCCTTGTATCGCGCGTCAATATTATATAGGATTTTCTGAATATGTAATGGATATTGAGGCGGAACCTCAAGAATACTGAGCCATAGGTTTATCGCTGCCGGAAATTGCTGAAATACCCCGCTCAGACGGGCTGAAAGGTGGAGGAATTGACGATGTCTTCTTTGTTTTCCCAAGAATGGATGATCGAATTTGGAACGGCGTGGAACGGTGAACCTGACCTTGCTAATGCACTTGCCAAGATTAATTTCAACTCGGCCATCGGTTATGGCTATCCTGACGAAGATGCTCCGCGTGGCTTCATCAACGTCGAAAACGGCGTTGTCACAATGGCTGGCGCATACGGCGGGCAGGAACTGAACTGGGACCTGCGCGCCAGTGCTGCGGATTGGGAAAAGTGGTGCTCCAAGGGCATTGGCATGATGGCCCTCGGCGTTGCGTATACCAGGTGCAAACTGAAGTTTCAGGTTGGCGATTACGGTGCCATGGTCAAGAACCCGGCAATGGCGGGACCTTTCATTAAAAGCTTTACAGTCATGGGGCGTGTCGCGCGCAGCTGACGGATTAAAGCGACGACCACATAATCCCTGCCGACGCAAGGCGTTTCAAAACGCCTTGCAAAGCGGTTTCGAAACCGTTTTCCCCCATTCCCCGCACGAAGACGTTAAACAGGTTTTCCGCGCGCATCATAAGCTTCCAAAACCCTACTCGAATGATTTGCGCGGGTCGGTTTCGCGGGACTAATCGGATCTTCGTTTTGCGTCATGTGGTAGGGCTGACGTCGCATTTCCTCATGAACCACACCAAACTAAACTTTCCGCATGCAGCGCGAAAGTAGCGGTTCGCCCACCTTGAAGCGAAATCTGGAGTCGGAACGACCGCATCGCGGGTACAAACCACCAATTCGCTGCAGGTTTACCAATGACGGCCTACTGTGCATTGCGACTGCTGTGAAAGGCGGGGTATGTGGGATGTTGTCATTTGCTGGATTTCATCAAGATGGTTCAGAAACGGACACGTCTTTCACTCCGTTCAAGGCTCAAATCCAGCCACTGG
>JAAEUB010000394.1 GCA_024227755.1 Paracoccaceae bacterium
GCAGTGGCGTGGGCCTGTTTCGACAAACGTAAGCGTGCGCGCATCCAGTAATTCAGCCACAGCTTTAGTATTAAGGCGGATGGCGTCGCCGGATTTGCGTGTGTCCAGTGAACGATTTCTGCAGGTGCCGGGATAAAGCGGGCCGTCGGGGCCGATCATCGGTGCGCCTTCTTGGGGGGCTGAAAGGGCGGCACGGATGTCGCCCCGACTGCACGAACAGGGATAGGTCAGGCCCATATCGGTGAGCTGCATCAGGGCGCTATCATACGCTGCCTGCCGTTCAGACTGGCGCATCACCGGCATCGGCCAATCAAGACCCAGCCATTTGAGGTCGTGGTAAATGGCTGCCTCAAAGGTGTCTCGGCTACGCGCGGTGTCAATATCCTCGATCCTCAGCAGGAATGTGCCCTTGCTGGCCTTGGTCATGTCCCACGTGGTCAGCGCGGAAAAGGCATGGCCCAGATGCAGGGCTCCGGTTGGCGATGGGGCGAAACGTGTAATGAATGTCACGTTTTTTCAAGCACATATATCATGGAGTTAAGGTTAATGCCGGGAAGATGAGGCCCGTACTCACGCACCACTTCGCGAGTTCTGTCACCATCCTGCCAATAGGCCAGACGATCCATATAGCCCACATCCTCGAGCGTGTGATCGTTATAAGAAAACGCCAGCAAGCCACCGGGGGCGAGTGTGTTGAGCAATGTGTCCAGCGTTTCGGGAGGCGCACCGCCGGTACTGACCACGCCAATCGCCGAGATTGTCTGGTACTTTCCAAAGCCAACTGGAAGCGGCACGGCCGGGTCAAGCTGGGTCAGATTGCGGTAAATCTCCTTGGCACGTGCGACCCTGAGCATACCGGGTGAGATATCGACCCCGTCAAGACGCGAAAACCCGGCAGTGGTCAGGGCCTCGCCCGACACCCCGGTTCCACATCCAAAATCCAAGAGCGGCGCGTTTATGTCCGTGACCACCGCGGCCAGAAGTCGGGCCAGTCGGGCAGGGGTCTGATACCCGTTTTCACCGATTTCGTCGTCATAACTGGCGGACCAATCGTCATAATGGTCCTTCACTGCGTCGTTGGTATTCAGCCCGTAAGCCTTATCAAGAAATTTTTCTGCCATGGCGGCAGGATGCCAGCAAGTAGGCCTTGCGTCCAGTCAGCATTGCGCCAACCAGCCATCCCACGCGGCCTTGGCCCGGTCGCTATAGGCCTTATAGCGGTCTTTGCGCCCGCGCCGCCCGCCTTTGAGGCCTGGGGCGGGGCGAAACAGGCCGAAATTGACGTTCATCGGCTGAAACGTCTTTGCCTCGGCACCGCCGGTAATATGGTGGATCAGCGCGCCCATGGCGGCGGCCTGCGGCACCGGGGGCAGACAGTCGCCTTGCATTTCGGCAGCCGCCATACGACCGGCCAAAAGACCCATCGCGGCACTTTCCACATAACCTTCGACGCCGGTGATCTGTCCGGCAAAGCGGATATTTGGCTGCGTATGCAGGCGCATCTGATGATCCAGCAGGGTTGGTGAATTCAGGAACGTATTGCGATGGATACCGCCAAGACGCGCAAAACGGGCATCCTCAAGCCCGGGAATCATCGTGAAAACATCAACTTGCGCGCCGTGTTTCATTTTGGTCTGAAAGCCGACAATGTTAAAAAGCGTGCCCAGTTTATTGTCGCGCCTAAGCTGCACCACCGCGTATGGCTTGTCCTCGGGATGGTGGGCATTGGTCAAGCCAACGGGCTTCATCGGGCCAAATCTGAGCGTTTCGCGACCACGTTCGGCCATCACTTCAATCGGCAGGCAGCCGTCGAAATAACCAGCCTTTTCGCCGTCGTGAAACTCGGTCTTGTCGGCTGCCAGAAGCGCGTCGATGAAAGCTTCATACTGCGCCTTGTTCATCGGGCAATTCAGATAGGCTTTGCGCTCGGCCTCGTCGTCACCTTTGTCATATCGCGACTGGGCCCAGACGATGTCCATGTCTATACTGTTTGTGTGCACAATCGGCGCGATCGCATCGAAAAAGGCAAGGTGTTCTGACCCGGTCTGTTTTTGAATTGCGCCGCCAAGGGCCGGTGAGGTCAGCGGGCCGGTGGCGAATATCCAGTTTCCTTCCGAGGGCAGAGAGTTTACTTCGCCTGTTTCAATCCGAACATTTTCAAGCTCTGTGAGGGTGGCTGTGACCGCGGCGGAAAATGCCCCGCGGTCGACCGCCAAAGCACCGCCCGCAGGTATGCGATGGTCATCAGCCATGCGCATGATCAGGCTGTCAGCCCGGCGCATTTCCCAATGCAGCAAGCCAACCGCATTTTGCTCGTGGTCATCCGAACGAAACGAGTTTGAGCACACCATTTCCGCAAGGTTGCTTGTGTTGTGAGCGAAGGTTTCAACCTCGGGGCGCATTTCGTGGATGACGACATTGACGCCCATTCGGGCTGCCTGCCAGGCGGCTTCGGATCCGGCCAGACCGCCGCCGACAATATGTAATTCTGATTTCATGTGGCCCGTTTAAAGCGTTTTGTCAGGCAATTGAACAAAGGAATGCAGCAAAACACCCGGAACATTGTGTGTTCCGGGTGCTTCGCATCCAATTAGTGATCCAGATTAAGCGCGAAATATCGCTGGCGGCGCAGGCGCGAAGAAAAGCGCCTTAGCCGACCTCGCCAAGCTGGTCAAACAAGCACTCGAGATCATCCGGGCTTTGAGTGAAAGCATGGGTATGCTTTGGTTGTTTTACAGAACGGCGCGTTCGGGTGGGTGGGGACACACGGGTCAAGCGTATGCGTCCCGGCGCATCCTGGTGAAGCTCAGCGCTGGTAAACCAGCCGCCGGTCAGCATAAGCGATGCAACAAGGGCTGCGTCGCGTACCAGTGCCATTTGAAACCCGTCCAGCGCCATATTCAGTCGGGCCAGAATGGTGAAAGCAATCAGGGCGCCAGAGGCCAGGCGCAGGTGTCTACCAATCAGAATAAAGTAGGAGGCAGCAAAAATCGCGGCCGAAAACGGGATGTAATGGGCGAAAGTCGTCTCGGAAATGAGAAGCTGTAAAAGGGCAGTGCTTTCCCGGTTGGGTAAAATTCCCATGGCCACCGCCATGAAATAGAGCGTAATCGCCAATCTCAGCACTTGCCTCAAGGCAGCATTTTCGTGGTTTTCGTATTCCATTTCGCAACCTTTCGCGCCCGTTAAGACTGTATTAATAATAATGGCAGGATGGCGCTGAATTTGGGCGGAAATACGAAAGGATTTAGGTCATTGTGGATCTTTCCGCGGTAATGGCCATGCACGATGGCCATTGTTCACGTTTTCAGGTCGACGGTGATCAGGCCTATTACTCCGAATCAGCCTCGTCTTCGTCGCCCTGATCAGCAATTCGGGCAACCGAGACTACGAATTCTCCCTTGCCGGTATCAAAGACCTTGACCCCGCCCGCTGCACGCGATCTGAACGAGATGCCGTCAACCGGGCAGCGAATTGACTGGCCGGTGGAAGTGGCAAGCATGATCTGATCGGCGATTTCAACCGGGAACGAGGCCACCAGATCGCCGCCACGCATGGCTTTGTCCATCGCCTGAACCCCCATGCCGCCACGTCCGCGCACCGGATAATCGTGGCTTGAGCTTATTTTGCCAGAACCAAACGCCGAGATGGTCAGGATAAGGTCTTCGGCGTTTTGCATTTCATCAAAGCGTTCGGGCGAAATATCGCCAGCAATTTCATCTTCAGCCCCTTCGTCGTCCGCACCAGCCTGAGCGCGGCGCATCTTGGAATATGCAGCACGCTCATCCGCGGAGGCGTCAAAATGTCGGATCACGGCCATTGACACCACAGTGTCATCGTCACGCTTTAGCTTGATGCCACGCACACCGGTGGACTTGCGCCCCTTGAAGACCCGCACTTCGGTGGTTGGGAAACGAATGGCGCGGCCTGAGGCTGTAACAAGCATCACGTCATCATCGGCGGCACAAATGCGGGCATTTACCAACTCGACATCGTCAGGCAGGTCCATGGCGATCTTGCCATTGCGCATGACATTGGTGAAATCACTAAGCGCATTGCGCCGCACCGAACCTGCGGTGGTAGCAAAGACGATTTGCAGGTCGTCCCAGTCGTCTTCGGGCGCGTCAACCGGCATGATCGCGGCAACGCCAACGCCCTGGGGTATCGGCAGAATATTGATAATCGCTTTACCTTTGGCGGTGCGCCCGCCCTGCGGCAGACGCCAGGTTTTAAGCTTGTAGACCATACCTTCGGTGGTGAAGAACAAAAGCTGCGTATGGGTATTGGCGACGAAAAGCGTGGTGACCACGTCCTCTTCTTTGGTCGACATGCCCGAAAGCCCCTTGCCACCACGTTTTTGCGCCCGAAAATCGGCCAGAGGCGTGCGTTTGATGTAACCCGACTGGGTTACTGTCACCACCATATCCTCGCGCTCGATCAGGTCTTCGTCGTCCATGTCGCCGGACCAGTTGACAATCTCGGTACGGCGCGGAACGGCGAATTTGTCTTTAACTTCATTCAGTTCATCACTGATGATCGCCATGATCCGATCACGCGAGCGTAATATATCAAGGTATTCGCGAATGCTTGCGGCCAGCGTCACCAACTCGTCCGTGACTTCCTTGACGCCCATTGCCGTGAGGCGCTGCAAGCGCAGTTCAAGAATTGCGCGGGCCTGGGTTTCACTAAGGAAATAGGTGCCGTCGTCGTTCATTTTGTGGCTGGGGTCGTCAATCAGCTGAATATATTCGGCAATGTCGCCGGCAGGCCAGCGTCGCGTCATCAGCTTTTCACGCGCTTCAGCGGGATCGCGTGAGGCGCGGATTGTGGCCACAACCTCGTCAACATTTGAGACAGCCACCGCAAGACCACATAAAATATGGCTGCGTTCGCGTGCCTTACGCAACTCAAACGCAGTACGGCGCGCCACCACTTCTTCGCGGAAAGTAATGAAATGGCTAAGAAAATCGCGCAAGGTGAGTTGTTCGGGTCTGCCGCCGTTAAGCGCCAGCATGTTACAGCCAAAGCTGGTTTGCATCTGGGTAAACCGGAAAAGCTGGTTCAGGACGACCTCGGCGGTGGCGTCGCGCTTAAGCTCGATCACAACCCGCACGCCGATGCGGTCACTTTCGTCTTGTACCGACGAGATACCTTCAAGCTTCTTTTCGCGCACCAGATCGGCGATTTTCTCGATCATCGTCGCCTTGTTCACCTGATAGGGAATTTCATCCAAAACAATGGCATAGCGATCTTTGCGGATCTCTTCGATGCGTGTTTTGGCGCGCATGATGACACTGCCACGCCCTTCAAGATAAGCCTTTCGCGCACCTGCGCGCCCCAGCATGATACCGCCAGTGGGAAAATCCGGGCCGGGGACGTATTCCATCAGCCCCTCGGAAGTCAGGTCGGGATTTTCAATCAGCGCCAGGGTAGCATCCACCACCTCGCCCAGATTATGCGGCGGGATATTGGTGGCCATGCCGACGGCAATGCCGCCCGCACCATTGACCAACATGTTGGGAAAGCGCGCCGGCAGGACGGTGGGTTCCTGATCCTTGCCGTCATAATTGTCCTGAAAATCAATCGTATCTTTGTCGATATCCGCCAAAAGGAAGGCGGCAGGCTTGTCCATTCGCACTTCGGTATAGCGCATGGCGGCCGCGTTATCGCCGTCCATCGAGCCAAAGTTGCCCTGACCATCAAGGAGTGGCAGCGACATGGAAAATGGCTGAGCCATGCGCACCAGGGCGTCATAGATCGCGCTGTCACCATGCGGGTGATACTTACCCATCGTGTCGCCAACCGCGCGCGCGGATTTGCGGTAGGACTTGTCATGGCTGTTGCCGGTTTCATGCATCGCATACAGAATGCGCCGGTGAACCGGTTTCAGCCCGTCACGCAGGTCGGGGATCGCCCGGCTGACAATGACCGACATCGCATAGTCGAGATAGGAGGATTTCATCTCCGCCTCGATCGAGATTTGCGGGCCCTCATAAACGGGACGTTCAGGCGGCATTTCGCCTGTATCTTCAGGTGCTTCCGGGGTGTCGTTCAAGTTGTCCGCCTAAGGCTGGTATTTCGCGCTATGTATCGTTCAGGACACTATATCACCCGGGGTGCTGAATGGGCAACTAAAAGGGCATAAAATGCACATATTTCCCGGCTTGGCTTTTCGCTTTTTCTGGCAGATTATCACAGACTAAATCAGGGGGTCGCATGAGCCAGCCACGCAGTATTTTCGAAGACGTTGACGATAGCGGTGCCGGGGCGCGCAAAGAACCTGAAAAGGGCGCTATCAGCAAAGGCAGCTCAGGCACCGGGCGGCGTGGGGTCAGGTTGTGGCTGATGGTGCTGTTTATGCTGGTGGCTGTGATGGTGGTTGTTGGCGGCCTGACCCGGCTGACCGATTCGGGCCTGTCGATAACAGAATGGAACCTAGTCAAAGGTGCGCTGCCACCGATGAGCGACGCGGACTGGCAGACAGCTTACGCCAAGTATCAGGCCAGCCCGGAATATCAGCTGCAAAACAGCCACATGGATATTGCCGCTTTCAAACAGATTTACTGGTGGGAATGGGGGCACAGGCAGCTTGGCCGGGTAATCGGTTTGGTCTGGGCTGTTGGGTTTGCGGGTTTTCTGGCGACGAGGCGCATCCCAAAGGGGTGGGGCGGGCGTCTTTTGGCCATCGGCGTATTGGGCGGGTTGCAGGGTGTTATTGGCTGGTGGATGGTTTCATCGGGACTTGAAGGGCAGATGGTCGACGTTGCGTCTTACCGCCTGGCGCTGCATTTGGGGTTGGCTTTTGTCATCCTTGGACTGATCGCCTGGTATATGCTGAAGCTTGGGCGCAGCGAGGCAGAGAACATGCAAGCCCGGCGCGGGCGCGAGGGGCAATTGGCGACACTGGCAAGTGGGCTGATGGTTTTTGCCCTGCTGCAAATATTGTTGGGCGCGCTGGTGGCCGGGATCGACGCCGGGCGTTCGTTCGTTGACTGGCCGTGGATGGCGGGGCAGGTATTTCCTCCGGACGCCTTTGCGCTCAGCCCCGGCTGGCGCAATTTCTTTGAAAATGCCGGGCTGGTGCAGTTTATGCACCGGATTGCGGGCTATCTGTTGGTGGTATTCGCTTTGGTAGCCTGGCTGCGCGCCAGACGCTCGCCAAACCCGGCCACACGCACCGCGTTCAGCTATGTTGGCGCGATGGCGCTCTTGCAAATGACCCTGGGTATATTCACCGTGCTTTACGCGGCACCTTTACATGTGGCCATATCTCACCAGATTGGCGCAATACTGTTTTGGGTACTGATCCTGAACGCGCGCCATCAGGCACTTTTCCCTAAAACATCAAATATTAGAGGCCGAAGATGAGCAAATATGATGAACTGATGACGTTTCAGCGCCAGACCGAAGCTTTGGGTGAGATTGCCGGGCGACTGGGTTGGGATCAGGAGACGGTGATGCCGCAGGGGGCTGCCCCGCAACGCGCTGAAGAAATGGGCGCGATGGAGGAGGTTTTACATTCACGCCGCACCGATCCACGCGTCGGTGACTGGCTGGACGCGATAGATGAAGCAACGCTGGACGATGTTGGACGGGCTAATATTCGCCATATCCGCCGCGCTTATGAGCGTGTCAGCCGGGTACCGATCGAACTCGCGTCGAAACTGGCGCGCGTCACCTCGGCGGCGCAAGGCAGTTGGGCCAAGGCGCGTGCGGCGGATGATTTTGCCGCTTTTTCCCCGGTATTAGAGGAGGTGGTGACATTAAAGCGTGAGGAAGCCGCCGCTTTGGCAGATGGCGGTGACCTTTATGATGCGCTTTTGGACGATTACGAACCCGGTGCGACCGGTGCCGGGTTGCAGGCGATGTTTGATGCGATGCGCCCTCGTTTAGTGGCCTTGCGTGACGAGGCGATGGGCGCAGATCATCAACCCGTCGCGCTGAGCGGGCGGTTTGACGAAAAAACTCAGATGAAAATGGCCCGCAAACTGGCGCGCAATTTTGGATATAACATGAAAAACGGTCGTCTTGACCGCGCGGTGCATCCGTTTTCATCCGGTTCAGGCCTTGACGTGCGCATTACCACCCGAACCTCGCCGACCGATCCGTTCAACTGTTTTTATTCTACCATCCATGAAACCGGTCACGCCGCATACGAGCAGGGGATTGATCCCGATTACCTGCTGACACCCCTGGGGCAGGGCGTGTCGATGGGGGTGCATGAAAGCCAAAGCCGGATTTATGAAAACCAGATTGGGCGCTCGCGCGGGTTCTCCGCCTATCTTTTTGGCCTCATGCAGCATAGTTTTGGCGATCTGAGCGTTGGTGACGCAGACGCGTTTTATGGCGCGGTAAACAAGCTCCATGCCGGATTTATCCGTACCGAAGCTGACGAGGTTCAGTATAACCTGCATGTTTTGCTTCGCTTTGATCTCGAGCGTCAAATGATTGCCGGAACGCTGGCTGTCGCCGATCTTGAAGAGGCATGGAACAGCCAGTTCCGGGCTGATTTTGGCTACGGCGTCAATAAAGCATCGAACGGATGTTTGCAGGATGTGCATTGGTCGGTGGGATTGTTTGGTTATTTCCCGACCTATTCACTGGGCAACGTCTACGCGGGCAGTCTGATGAAGGCTTTGGTGGCAGATATTGGCGATCAGGAGGCAGCTTTGGCTGACGGCGATACCACCAACGCAACCGGTTGGCTTCGCGAAAATGTGCAGCGTCACGGCGGGCTTTACAAACCTGCCGAAGTGATCGAGCTGGCCTGTGGTTTTCAGCCGGATGTGACGCCTCTGCTTGATTATCTGGAGGCCAAGTTTGGCGAGATCTACCGGCTTTAAGCTGGCTCGGGCGGGTTTTCCTTAAACTCTTTCACTTTCTCTACCAGTAACCTGCGCGCTCTTGTCTCGGCGCGCCTGATACGTACAGCGGTCAGGAAAGCCTCTTCTAACGTTGTGGATGAAGCGCCGATGGTCTTCATGATCTCGTTAACAAGGTCTTCGTCGTCCATCAGGCGTTCGGCTTCCAGCACTTCTTTGGCCAATCCGTCTGCGACTTGTTCAAGAAAATCCATCAGCCGTCCTAACGGGTAGTTTCGGTCAGGCGACGGCGGACATATTCGTCAACGCAGTTGATCATCGTATCCATGTGTTCATTCTCAAAGAAATGCCCGGAACCTTCAAGTTCGGTATGGGTTATGGTGATGCCCTTTTGCTCGTGCAATTTGTCCACCAGAATGTGGGTATCGGCCGGTGGCGCGACGCGGTCGGCGGTGCCGTTGATGATCAGGCCGGAAGCAGGGCAGGGTGCGAGGAAGGAAAAATCGTACATGTTTGCCGGAGGTGAGGCCGAGATGAAGCCGGTAATCTCAGCTCGCCGCATTAATAGCTGCATACCTATCCAGGCCCCAAAGCTGAAA
>JAAEUB010000395.1 GCA_024227755.1 Paracoccaceae bacterium
AGGATCTTCTTCCGATCCTCGAGCAAGTCGCCAAGATGGGCAAACCTTTGATGATTATCGCTGAAGATGTCGACGGCGAAGCCTTGGCGACCCTGGTGGTCAACAAACTCAGAGGTACCTTGAATGTCGCCGCGGTTAAAGCCCCCGGTTTTGGCGATCGCAGAAAAGCCATGCTGGAAGATATTGCCATTTTGACCGGTGGACAGGTGGTTTCTGAAGATCTTGGAATCAAGCTGGAAAACCTGACGGTTCAGGATCTGGGAAAAGCCAAACGCATCAGTATCGACAAGGACAACACCACCGTCATCGATGGTGCCGGATCACGCTCAGCCCTTGAAGGCCGGGTAAAACAAATTCGGGCCCAGATCGATGAGACGACGTCCGATTATGATCGTGAAAAATTGCAGGAGCGACTCGCCAAACTGATCGGCGGCGTGGCGGTTATCAATGTCGGGGCAGCCACCGAGACCGAAATGAAGGAGAAGAAGGCGCGCGTTGAAGATGCTTTGAACGCGACCCGGGCGGCGGTTGAAGAAGGTATTGTGCCCGGTGGCGGTGTCGCCCTGGTGCGTAGTCTGGACGC
>JAAEUB010000396.1 GCA_024227755.1 Paracoccaceae bacterium
ATAGTTAAAGAATTTTCTCAGGAAGCTTTTTCCAGCAGACCCTGATCGAGCAGTTTCTGATAGCGAAAAGACCCCCACAGGGCGGCGCCTATGGCACCGGCAAAGGGTGAATCCGGGTGGTTCCTGGCGTATATTTTGAGCTTCATGTCTGTCAGCGAGTCGTTCAATGCCCCCAGTAAACCATCGTCCAGCGCCAGGCCACCACTGAGGAAAACGATACCATCCTCGGCTTTCACAACCCGCAACAGTTTGGCTAATCGCCCCGCCATGGAAAGATGTATGCCGCGCAGGATATTGGGCGCGGTAATGCCGCGCGAAACCATGTTTATCACATCGGTCTCCGCCAGCACGGCACAGATGCTCGATACCGTTTCCGGCTCATCCGCCTGCAGCGACAGTGTCCCGATTTCACTTTGGGCAATCCCCAGGTAACGGGAAATATTCTCCAGAAACTGACCGGAGCCCGAGGCGCACTGACTGGTCATTCGGTATGAAAGGACCTTTCCCATGTCATTGATCTTTATGGCGCGACCGTGCAGCG
>JAAEUB010000397.1 GCA_024227755.1 Paracoccaceae bacterium
CCGGGTTCGACCTTGCCGCCCGGAAACTCCCACAGCCCTGCCATGCTTTTACCTTCCGGGCGCTGGGCTAAAAGCACACGCCCGTCGCGGTCAATCAAGGCCACGGCAGAGACAAGGACGGTCTTCTTCACGAGCGGTAATCGGCGTTGATCTGGATATAGGCGTGGGTCAAATCGCAGGTCCAGACACTCGCCTTCCCATCACCAAGACCGAGATCGACAGAAATAGATAGATCATCGCCCTTCATATAGTCCGCCCCGTCCTCCTCGCGGTAATCAGGCGAAACCCAGCCTTTTTCCGCCACCAGCACATCGCCAAAAGAAATACTAAGCAGGTCACGGTCAGCGCTTGCGCCGGACTTGCCAATCGCCATGACCACCCGACCCCAGTTAGGGTCTTCGCCCGCCACAGCAGTCTTTACCAACGGCGAATTCGCCACTGAAAGCGCGTGGGTTTTCGCTTCACTGTCGCTAAGCGCGCCGGTAACCTTAACAGTGACGAACTTGGTCGCCCCTTCACCGTCGCGCACAACTTGCTGGGCAAGGTCGAGCATTACGTCGTGCAGCGCCTGGGTGAAGGCCGAGTTACCTGCGTCAATATCAACGCCTGAAGCACCGGTGGCAGCCAGAAGCAAAGTGTCAGAAGTAGAGGTATCGCTATCGACGGTGATGTTGTTTAAGGTCTGCCCCGTAAGGTCCGTCAGCATATCCTGCAATACCGGCTGATCGATTTTCGCATCTGTGAAAATGAACACCAGCATCGTTGCCATATCTGGCGCAATCATGCCGGAACCCTTGGCGATGCCAGCAATATGAACCGGTTTACCGTCCACCTTCACAGTAGCACCTGCGCCCTTGGCAAACGTATCAGTGGTGCGGATGGCATTAGCGGCAGGCTGGATTTTTTCGGGGGAAAGCCCTGCCGCCAGTTCGTCGAGCTTATTGGTAATCCGGTCATGCGGTAAAAGTTCACCGATGACCCCGGTTGAGGCGGAATAGACCCTGTTCTCCGGCATATTCAACCGCTTTGCCACTGCCGAAGTGATTGCTGTAACCGTATCCAGCCCGTTGGAGCCTGTGAACGCGTTCGCATTACCGGCATTGACGACAAAAGCAGCCTTTTCATTTGCATTAGAGCCTATTTTGTCCTGACAATCCAATACGGGTGCTGCACGGGTGGACGAGCGGGTAAAAACCCCGGCAATGGACGTGCCGGGGGCCATTTCGGCCAGCATCACATCCAGCCTGCCCTGATATTTTATCCCAGCCTCGATCGCTGAAAACTGCACCCCTTCAATGACCGGCAGATCAGGGAAACCGCCCTTGGGGGCAAGTGGAGCAACGACGTGGGTATGATCCGCAGCCGCCACAAGGGCTCGTTTCAGCCGCTTCACTTTTTCGCGCAGCCTTTTTATCTCAGCTTTTTTACCCATTGCCCTGCCCCGTTAGTCGATAAGATCAACCATGCGCAGAGTCGCGGGGCTTATGCCCTCAAGATCTGTGCGTGTAATTGTTGCTGCTTCCATCAGGGCCGAGACAGCTTTTTCAATGGCGTCGTCTTCGATCCCGGCGGCCAGTTCATCACGTACTTCGGCAAGTGGCGGCGCGCCCTTTTCGCGCGAATCATTCAAGATCAGCACATGCCAGCCAAATTGGGTCTGTACCGGGGCCGAAACCTGCCCGACCTCAAGCGTCAAAACCGCGTCCTCGAACGGCTTCACCATCATGCCCATGCCAAACCAACCCAGTTCGCCGCCATTCGGGCCAGACGGGCCGGTTGAGTGTTCGGCTGCAAGGGCCGCAAAATCGCCGCCCTCCTCAAGCATCACAATCAACCCGGCGGCTTCTTCTTCAGTTTCCACAAGTATATGCGACGCGTTGTACTCCGCCTCGGGCGCGGCGTCGGCGTAGGCCGCGTCATAGGCAGCTTGCAGCGCGTCCTCGGTGACCGCATCGGCCATTACTGCGTCAAGCTTTTCGCCCGCGATCAGCGCGCGGCGTTCATTCTCCAGCTGGATCTGGGCGCGGTTCGACAATTCACCAGCTGCCTGGCTTAGCACTGTTTGCTGGATAAGTTGCTCTAAAATCCCCTCAAACAATACGCTGTCGGGCAGGGACTGGTATTGATCGGGCAAAGCCAGCCGGGTGGCAATCATGTGGCCGATGGTAATATCCTGGCCATTAACATTGGCAAGAACGGTTGCGGCCGTCACATCCTCTGCCAACGCGGGCAGAACGGTGCCAAGCGCAAACATGGC
>JAAEUB010000398.1 GCA_024227755.1 Paracoccaceae bacterium
ACTGTGTGGCGGTGGCGGTAGCGCCCACGTGGACGGGGGAAACCATCGCCGCGTTCCTACAGCGGGTCATCGCGGTGTTGGGCCGCCCGGCGGGGTTTCTCAAAGATGGCGGAGCCGACCTCGGCAAAGCGGTGCGGCTGTTAGGCGAGCGCGGCTGGCCCAGCCCCTGTATTGCTGACATCTCCCATGTCATTGCCAACCTCTTGAAGCATGAGTATCGCCACCATCCCCTGTTCGAGACCTTCCTTTCCGCCTGTGGCAAAACCTCACAGAAACTCAAGCAAACCGTACTCGCTTGTCTGGCCCCGCCCAAGGTGTCGAGCAAAGCGCGCTTCATGAATCTGCACCGCTTGGTGCGCTGGGCTGATCAGCTGCTCAAGCACGCCCCGGTGGGGCGCGTGGCACCCGAATCGCTCACCGCGAAACTACGTGCCAGCCTGGATCAACTGCCCGCCTGTCAAGCCTTCATCGGCCGTTTCCGGCGCGATGCTACCCCGCTGCTGGCGTGCCAGAAACTACTCAAGACCCAAGGACTGAGTGGCACCACCGTGGCGCAATGTGAAGCGCTCATTGAACCCATTCCCCTCACCTCAGCGGTGCGCGTTGGCTTCACCGAGTGGCTCAACGCACAGCAACACATCGCCGAAACCCTCGGTGTCGCCAACACCGGGCTACCGATTAGCTCCGATCCCATAGAATCCTTGTTTGGGGTGGTCAAGCACCACGGCACCGGTGAGATCAAAGACGCTTATCGGCTCGCCACGCGACTACCCGCACTCTGCGGCCCACTCCCCAAAGAAGAGGCGCAACAGGTCCTCAACGTGTCGGTGGCACAACAGCACCGCGTCATCGGCTCACCGCCCTCACTGAGCCAGCAGCGCCGCTGCATCTTGCCACACCCCGGTGCCCTCAATCAGCTTACCGTGGCGGATACCGAGGCCCCCTTGGAACTGATTCCAGGGGCCAAAAACCGGTCAAAAAACCCTATAACCCTTATTCTATCAGCGCATTGCGCAAACATCCGTGGCCCCGTGATAAGCGTGCCAAATACGGTCATGCTCCCCTCCAAAGACCCGCCCGCACAGATCGCAATGCTCGCTTGAGCGCCGATTAAAAATCGCTAACCCGCTGTCATCAAAACCGTTGTTCGGTAAACCTCTCCTCTGGCTGGGGGCAGCGCCGGTGAGGCTGTCCATGGAGCACCTCAGTTGGACACAGCTTCTAAGGCCAAAAATCGGGGAACAGCTTATCAGCGATTTGGACACCCTAGCTCTGCTTCACTCATGCCAAGCAGAGTTTGGGAATAAAAGGTATGTATTGATCTAGTATATTATGCTCCGCAATTCCTTCACCGTTGGAGTTTTTACGCGATCATGCTCGATTCCGATGACCTGTTTCATACTTTGCATACTGTTCGAGATTTTATACGCTGGGGCGCTAGCCGCATGAATCAAGCTGAACTCTTTTTCGGACACGGCACTGAGGAAGCGATTGATGAGTCTGCCACCCTAGTGTTACACGCCTTGCATCTGCCGCCGGATTTACATAGTGAGTATTTCTCATCGGCGCTGACATTGGCTGAGAAACGTGCCGTTATCGATTTATTGCAACGGCGGATACAAGATCGTATCCCTGCCGCTTATTTGATGAATCGGGCTTGGTTCATGGGCTTGCCGTTTTATGTGGACCCGCGAGTTTTGATTCCACGGTCCCCGCTGGCTGAGCTGATCGAGAACTGTTTTTCACCCTGGCTTGCCGAGGGTGAGGCAGTGACCCATATTTTGGATCTGGGCACGGGCAGTGGTTGTATCGGTATCGCTTGCGCTCATGCTTTCCCCAACGCTCAAGTTGATTTGGTGGATATTTCAGATGCTGCGCTGGAGGTGGCACGCCGTAATATCCACGAGCACGGTCTGGAAGATCGAGTTCAGGTGTATCATTCGGACCTATTTAGCAATCTTGACGGGCGTTGTTATCAACTGATCGTCAGTAATCCGCCCTATGTGGGTCGGGCGGAGATGGCCGATCTGCCGAGTGAATATCGGCATGAGCCGCCGCTGGCCTTGGAATCGGGTGAGCAAGGTTTGGATGCGGTTCGGGAGATCTTGCAGCGGGCACCTGAATATCTCAGTCCCCAGGGTCTATTAGCCGTCGAAGTGGGTAATACCTGGCGCACCGTGACCGATGAATTTCCCGATGCTCCGCTGATCTGGCCAGAACTCGAGCGGGGTGGTGTGGGTGTATTCGTGACCACGGCT
>JAAEUB010000399.1 GCA_024227755.1 Paracoccaceae bacterium
CCATCCTGATTGATGAAGCACGCACGCCCTTGATTATTTCCGGGCAGGTGGAACGCCCGCAGGAGAAATACGAGAAAGCGGCAGAGGTGGCGAATGCCTTAGAGCGAGCCGCGGAAATGGGGAAGGACGGCATCGATCCTGAAGGTGATTATGAGGTGGATGAAAAGCAGCGCAGTTCCACACTTACCGATGAGGGATTCACCAAAGCTGAAGCCTTAATTGGTGTGGCCGATCTCTACAACCCCCAGGATCCTTGGGCCCACTACATCACTAATGCTCTGAAGGCAAAAGAGCTGTTTGTTCGCGATGTGAACTACATCGTTCGCGATGGTGAGGCGGTGATCGTGGATGAGTTCACGGGCCGGGTGATGCCAGGCCGGCGTTGGAGTGATGGTCAGCACCAGGCGATTGAGGCCAAGGAGGGTTTGGCGATTCAGCCAGAAACGCAAACCCTTGCCTCCATCACTTACCAGAATTTCTTTTTGCTTTACCCCCGTTTGGCCGGGATGACCGGTACGGCCAAAACAGAGGAAGTGGAATTCGAGAAGACCTATTCCTTACAGACCGCCATCGTGCCTACGAACCGGGTGCGCGCTCGCCAAGACTGGGTGGATCAGGTCTACAAAACCGAAACGGCGAAATGGCGAGCGGTTGCCAAGGAAACCGCCGAGGTGCACAAGCAAGGTCGCCCCGTTTTGGTGGGTACGACAAGTGTGGAAAAAAGTGAGCTTCTGAGTGCCTTGTTGGCGGAGGAAAACATCCCCCATAACCTGCTCAATGCCAAGCCGGAAAATGTGGAGCGGGAGGCTGAAATCGTGGCCCAGGCCGGTCGGGCTGGATCTGTGACCATTGCCACCAACATGGCGGGTCGTGGCACCGACATCATTCTCGGTGGCAACAGCGATTACATGGCTCGCCTCAAATTGCGCGAAGTGTTGCTTCCCCGGCTGGTGCGGCCAGA
>JAAEUB010000400.1 GCA_024227755.1 Paracoccaceae bacterium
CCTCGCCACCTTCGACGATGCGGATTGTTTTGTCGTTCACAAGGTGTTTTGCCGCGATCAGGGCTTCGTCAACGCCCAGGTAAAGCTCGGCCCGCCAGCCGCTGATCAGCATGCGGTGCTGTTGGGAGACCAAAAGGTCCGCATTATTACCCAAAGCGCCCTGATGAATTAGCACCGGAGCCTCCATTCCTTTTGCCGGGTGGCTGCGGCGGCTGATCCACAAGATTGGCTTGGGGCCGTGATCGCGGGTCATAACCAGATCGCTAACCTCAAGTTCCTCGATAAGGCGGGTGCCATCGACGGTCTGGATCATCGTGCCAGATGTAAAGCAAGTCGGCCCAAGGTCTGAAACGTCCAGCGGCCCCTGGCCCGAAACCCAAGTGGAGGAAACAAAGGTACCGTTTTGCAGCGCCTGGCCATCGTCAGGGGTAAAAACCCGGGTCCCATCCGCCAGATAAAAGGTGACACCGGTATAAGTGACATTGCCAACACCCGGTACGTTAATGGTTACCGTGTCGCCCGGAAAGGAAGACGTAATATCCGATCCGTTAACGCTGTCATTGTCGAAACGATCAAAATCATCGTCATCATTTTGATCAATAAGGTCATAGTTTACAAAATTCATCGCCGTACCAACCGGCGGAGGGCTGAAGGGGTCGATGATAAAAAACTGGTCCGTATAGGTTGTTGGCATGTTTGGATCCGCACTGGTTATACAATGGTTGCAATCCGAAAACACACGACAATAAGGACGCGAGTGAGCAGGAATTGTGGTATAAATGCGGAAAGTTGGACCAGAACGACATTTAGCCGTTCATTGTTCCAGTACAGATACAGCTGTGCCTCAGGTTATACGAGCGAGCGCTTCAGGCGGCCATCAAGCAGCCTTCGAACTGACGGGCAACATGGCGGGCTGTCATCCAATCTTTGGTCTCATCCCCGGTCAATTCAGGAAACAGCCGGGTAAATTCCGCCTGCGTTTCGCGGTCGTTTTGTGTTGCGGCATGGGCAGGGTGATAGCTTTCGCTGGGAATGCCAGCGGCGGTGATGATCTCGTGCGCGTCAAAAAGCAGGTGAAAATACTCAACCTCGCCACCTTCGACGATGCGGATTGTTTTGTCGTTCACAAGGTGTTTTGCCGCGATCAGGGCTTCGTCAACGCCCAGGTAAAGCTCGGCCCGCCAGCCGCTGATCAGCATGCGGTGCTGTTGGGAGACCAAAAGGTCCG
>JAAEUB010000401.1 GCA_024227755.1 Paracoccaceae bacterium
ATCCGACATCTGGATAGTTACCGTGGGACAAAAGCCGCTCTTTGCCAAGGTGCCGGTATTTCTGCCGCCAAAGCTTGGATCCATTGGGTTTGATCAGCAGAAACAGCCCGCCACCATCGGCCAATTTGTAGGCCTTTTCCTGCGGTTTCGCTTTGCTGATTCTGAATTCTGACAGGGCCATTTGGGGGTACCGCCTTTCTGAACCGGGGATGATACCCCCAATGGTACCCCCAGAAGTGGGAGAAATGGGGGTATCGAGTGTTTTGCTATGTTCAGCAGGCTTGCACAATAACCCTTATAAATCAAGGCTTTTGGGGCTATATGAGCAGCTATGAGAGGGGTGATTGGTGCCCAGGAGAGGACTCGAACCTCCACTTCCATACAGAAACTAGCACCTGAAGCTAGCGCGTCTACCAATTCCGCCACCTGGGCAGGTGTCGTGAGGCCGCGATGTAAACCCGCTAACATGTGAAGTCAACGGGTTATGAGGATAAAAAGCGCAAGGTCCGGCTTGTGACGCGCGCCTAGTGGGGCTATGGGTAACGGGTGCATTTTCCGGGAGATGAATGATGTCAAAACTTGTCACCATTTTCGGCGGCTCTGGCTTTGTCGGACGCTATGTGGCGCAACGGTTGGCCAGGCAAGGTTGGCGGGTTCGGGTTGCCGTGCGTCGCCCGAACGAGGCGCTTTTTGTTAAAACCTATGGTTCGGTTGGTCAGGTCGAGCCGGTATTATGCAATATCCGAGACGATGCTTCAGTACGCGCAGCACTGCGCGGTGCCGATGCCGCAGTAAATTGCGTTGGGGTTTTGAACCAGATTGGCCGTAACACGTTTGATGCGGTGCATCTTGACGGTGCCCGGTTGGTGGCGCGTGCCGCAGCGGACGAGGGTGTTTCGCAGCTTGTGCAATTGTCGGCAATTGGCGCTGATGCGAATAGCGAATGCGAATATGCGCGCTCCAAAGCGATGGGAGAAAAGGGCGCCAGGGCGGCTTTCCCTAATGCAGTTATCCTGCGCCCATCGGTGATATTCGGCAACGAGGACGGGTTTTTCAACCGCTTCGCGGCGATGGCGCGGATGTCGCCAGTTCTGCCTATTGTTGGGGCCAGCACTCTGTTTCAACCGGTCTATGTCGATGATGTGGCCGCCGCGGCCGAAAGGGCCGTGCTTGGGCAGGTCGCTGCAGGAACATACGAACTTGGTGGACCGGATGTAGAGGATATGCGCAGCTTGACGCAACGTATGCTCAAGGTCATCGGGCGCAGGCGCGGTGTGGTGAATATGCCATTTATCGTGGCACGGTTCATGGCCTTCTGGTTTGACCTTTGGCAAAAGCTCAGCGCCGGGCTGATAGTGTCCCCGCTGACGCGCGATCAGGTCAAGTCACTGGCCTGCGACAACGTGGTCAGCGCAGGTGCCAAGGGCTTTGCCGATATTGGCATTGATCCCAAACCGATGGACGCGGTGTTGCCGGAATACCTGTATCGTTACCGCGAAACAGGGCAATATGCGGCGATCAAATCATCAGCCAAAAACCTGAACGCTTAGGTATAGGCCAGCCATAGCAAAAACAGCCCCAGCACCACCCTGTAGATCACATATGGGGTGAAGTTGACCGACCGTAAAAGCCGCATCATCAGGCTGAGCGCCAGCAGGGCCGCGACAAAGGCGAACAGGGCGGCGATGGCCCCATCTCGCGCGGCGGCGATATCGGCAGTTGCGGCGACTTCGGCCCCCAGTAAGACACCAGAAGCGATGATGGTCGGGATCGACATCAGCATCGACAATTTTGCAGCATCCTCGCGCCCGTATCCCAGCGCCCGCGCACCTGAGATCGTAGCACCCGAACGCGACGTGCCGGGGATCAGGGCCACCGCTTGCCACAGCCCCATGATCATGGCGTCATACAGATTCCAGTCCGGAGCGCACTTGCTGCTGGTGCCCCTCTGATCACTCCAATAAAGCACCAGCCCGAAAATCAGCATCGCCCAGCCGATCACGGTAATCGACCGCATCGCGTCGTCCAGCCCGGTCAGTTTCAAAACCAACCCAAACAGCACGACCGGAATGGTGGCCAGACCGAGAAGAAATGCCAGCTTTGCCCCGGGTGTATCAATACGACCCGTCATCAGCCTGGGCAGGCCAGCAACCGCCTGAATGACATCACCGCGAAAATACAGCATAACAGCAAAAAGCGTACCCACATGCACTGCGACGTCAATCACCTGCCCCTGATCCGCCAGCCCGGTAAGGCTGGGCAATAGAATCAGATGGGCCGAGGAAGACACTGGCAGAAACTCTGTCAGGCCTTGGATTACCGCGATGATAAACAGATGAAACAGGGGCATGGGTCACGTCTGGTAGAGTCGGCTAAAGCTAACGGATTGAAATCTAAAGGGAAGCAAAATTTTAAGTATGCCTTTCTGACCTATTATTCGCCCTGCTGGGTGAAATCAAGCAAGTGCGCCTTTCAAAATACCTTTAAAGGTCAGCAATACTGTCTTTTCTTTCTCTTCATCTCTGCCTAAAAGACTGTTCGGATAGGGGAGTTACTGATGGCAAAGCAGCCTATGTTGAAATTTGTAAGCGTTGAGAGGGATATGCCTCAAAAGCGCGGGGCAGAAGATCGCAATGACGATTTCAACGAGATCTACGCCGAGTTCGCGTCAGCGAAAGCCGCAGAACAGGCCAGCAGGTGCAGCCAATGCGGTGTGCCCTATTGCCACACGCATTGCCCACTTCATAACAACATCCCCGATTGGCTGCGCATGACCGCCATGGGGCGCTTGAAGGAAGCCTATCAGCTTAGCCAGGCCACCAACACTTTCCCCGAAATATGTGGCCGAATTTGCCCGCAGGACCGCCTGTGCGAAGGCAATTGCGTTATTGAACAAAGCGGCCACGGCACAGTGACAATCGGTGCGATCGAGAAATTCATCACCGATACGGCGTGGGATGAAGGTTGGGTGCAGCCGATCACGCCCGCCTCTGAACGCTCTGAAAGCGTAGGCATTATCGGCGCGGGGCCCGGCGGGCTTGCCGCCGCGGATGTGCTGGTGCGTGCCGGTATTCAGGTAACCCTTTATGACCGCCATGACCGCCCCGGTGGCCTCATGACCTATGGTATCCCCGGCTTCAAGCTGGAAAAAGACGTGGTGATGCGCCGCGCTGATCAACTTGCGCAAGCGGGGGCGAAATTCGTCCTTAATTGCAATGTTGGCGAAGATTTGAGCTTTCAAGCGATCCGAGGCCAACATGATGCAGTTTTAGTTGCTACCGGTGTTTACAAAACCCGAGCTTTACAAGGCCCCGGTGCCAGAGCCAGTGGCATTGTTCAGGCGCTCGACTACCTGACCACATCCAACAGAATTGGTTTTGGTGACGAAGATGAGGCCTATGATAACGGCGATCTTAATGCTGCCGGAAAACGTGTCATTGTCATCGGTGGCGGCGACACTGCGATGGATTGCGTTCGCACCGCAATCCGACAGGGCGCGACTTCAGTCAAATGTCTTTATCGTCGCGACCGCGTCAACATGCCCGGCTCTACCCGCGAGGTGGCAAATGCCGAGGAAGAAGGCGCAGAATTTGTCTGGCTGGCGGCCCCGCAAGGCTTCACTGGCGACCCGGTAACCGGTGTTATCGTACAGGAAATGCGTCTGGGCGCACCGGATAGTTCGGGTCGTCAAAGCCCGGAACCAATTGACGGTGCAATTTACACGGAAGAGGCCGATCTGGTCATCACCGCACTTGGGTTTGAACCTGAAAACTTGCAGGAAATCTGGAACGCACCGGACCTTCCGGTAAGCCAGTGGGGCACCGTTGTCGCAAAATTCAATACCGGCGCAACTGAACTTGATGACGTCTGGGCCGCCGGTGATATCGTACGCGGCGCGTCACTTGTCGTCTGGGCGATCCGCGATGGACGCGACGCAGCACACGACATTCTGGAAACGCTGAACGAACAGGCACAAATGGCAGCCGAATAAGCCAATTGCCTGTGCGCAGGTCAAGGCCGAAAGCGCGGATATATAGTTGGTTAATGGGTCACTTTTCAGACCCGAAATCTGGGAGGACTTTTTGAAAGTGATGAGCATTTATAAAACCTTACCTGCGGCCATTTTCGCATTTGCAGCCGTGCCCGGCGTTGTGCTCGCCGGTGACATTTACACCCCCCCTGCGGGTTGTGAGGCGTTCCTGACAGTTCAGTCCAATACTTGCGAGGTGAATATTTTATGGCACTGCGACATCGCCCCGGCAGGGGATAAATGGGACGCGTATTTTGATTATGGCGGACTACAATCCATCGTCTCGTATAGCGGCCAATACGCCTGGCTGGACGCGGAGTACTTCTGGGATAATTCTTATGAGGAAACAATCGGAACGCCCCTGGACCCCATCTCGCTCGGTATGCTGGTAATCGAAGATCGCGATTCCTACGATTTTGAGATGCGCCGCACTGATGACACTGGCTCGCGCGTTTTACGTGTGACCGGTTTGGATGCTTTCGACGGCGGCGAAATGACCATCGACGATCAGATTCTGAAAACGGTTTCGTATGACTACGAGATCACCGAGGAAGATGGCAGCATTTTTTACAAATCGAGTGGCGTCCAGTTGTTTTCACCTGAACTGCAAGTGTTCCTTTCCTATCTTGATACGGTGGACGATAACGGCGCGATTTCCACCTACGAAACCGCGCCGGCCGACTTCATTTTCCCCGGCGAACCGGGCTTTGCCGATCCCACCCCACTCTATGGCTGTTCGACGACTGATGCCGAAACCAGCCCTGAACCCACACCCCCCACTGAGCCAACCGGGCCAATTGAAACCGGTCCCGGAAAAAACAACGACAAGTAGGTCGCGCACCAATTCGACTCGCAAAGGAGGCATGGTTTTTGAAACATCGACCTACAATAACAGCTTGCGCAATCTCGCTTTTGCCGTTCCTGCCCACTGCCGGTCAGGCTGAAGCGGGATTTACTTTGCCCGAAGGATGCAGCGCGGTTTTGTCCACACAAACAGGTTTCTGTGGTGCGAATTTGCACTGGACGTGTCAGGATGACCCGCGTGGCCACGTACGGAAGGCCTATTTTGACGTGGACGGTCTGGCTTCCATTTTGACCTTTAATGCTCAGAGCGCCATCATTGACGCACAGTATATGTGGGACAATTCCCGCGAAGTTTTGATTGGCGAACCGCTGGACACTTTTTCCGTGGACGCACTGCAAACAAACCTAACAGAAAGCTATGCGTGGCAGCTATCGCGTACAGATGAGAGCGGCACACGCAGCCTGTCCATGACCGGTACCGATACCTTGACGGGTGATGCGCTGCGGGTTGGAGATCACGTATTGCCGGAAGTCGCTACGAGTTTTGAGTATCTGGAAGAAGACGGGTCATTGAACTACCGTGGCGAGGGCACGTACTACCTCATGTCTGACCCGATTTTGGTGATTTCGGGTAGCGGTCAAGCCATGGATCCTGATGGGCGCTTTGAGTATGACGAGACGCCGGTCGAGCTGATATTCCCTGGTCAGCCGGGATTTGGCGACACGACCCCGCGCAATAATTGCGATGATGCGGCGGTTGAGCAAACTCCACCAGAAGCTCCGACCGACGAACCACCAGCCACCCCGGAACCGGTAATAACTGACCCCGGCACGAACAAAGACAAATAGCCCGAAATGGAAACTAACATGACCACATATGACCAAGACTGGGCCCATGACGAAGCTAAGCGGCGCGAATGGATGGGTGCACGCAGCCTCTATCGCGCTGAAACCGAGCATTCCAGCTGCGGCGTTGGGCTGGTCGTGTCCATTGATGGCAAGCCCAGTCGCAAAGTGGTGGAAAATGGCATTGATGCGCTTAAGGCGGTGTGGCACCGCGGTGCGGTTGATGCCGACGGAAAGACCGGCGATGGCGCGGGCATTCATGTGCAAATTCCAGTGCCGTTCTTTTACGATCAGGTACGGCGCACAGGGCACGAACCACGTGAGGGTGAACTGATCGCAGTTGGCCAGGTATTCCTGCCACGAACAGATTTTGGCGCGCAGGAAACATGCCGGACTATTGTCGAGGCCGAAGTTCTGCGCATGGGTTATTATATTTATGGCTGGCGGCATGTGCCGGTGAATATCGACTGCCTTGGCGACAAGGCCAACGCCACGCGACCCGAGATCGAACAGATCCTGATATCCAACGCCAAGGGCGTCGACGAAGTTACCTTTGAGCGCGAGCTTTATGTGATCCGTCGGCGGATCGAAAAGGCGGCGGCGGCAGCCCAGGTAAATGACCTTTATATTGCCAGCCTCTCATGTCGCTCGATCATCTACAAAGGTATGATGTTGGCCGAGCAGGTGGCGGATTTTTACCCCGATCTGCTGGACAACCGCTTTGAGAGTGCGTTCGCGATTTATCACCAGCGCTATTCGACCAACACCTTCCCCGAATGGTGGCTGGCTCAACCTTTCCGCATGCTGGCCCATAACGGCGAGATTAATACGCTTAAAGGCAACCTTAACTGGCTGAAAAGTCACGAGATTCGCATGGCCTCTGCGGCGTTTGGCGACCTGGCAGAAGACATCAAACCGATCGTTGCACGCGGCGCGTCAGACTCAGCCGCGCTTGATTCCGTTTTCGAAGTTCTGGTGCGCGCCGGTCGTTCGGCGCCAATGGCGAAAACCGTTTTGGTGCCGGAAAGCTGGTCAAAGCAGGCGGTTGAACTGCCGCAGGCCTGGATCGACATGTATTCCTATGCCAATTCCACGATGGAACCGTGGGACGGCCCCGCGGCACTTGCTATGACTGATGGGCGTTGGGTTTGTGCGGGGCTTGACCGCAACGGGCTGCGCCCCATGCGCTATGTGGTCACCGGCGACGGGCTGGTGATGGCCGGATCTGAGGCCGGAATGGTGCCTGTCGACGAGGCGAACGTGATCGAAAAGGGTGCCTTGGGTCCCGGACAAATGCTGGCCGTAGACATGCGCGAAGGGGCATTGTTTCACGATACCGAGCTTAAGGACAAACTTGCCGCCAGCCGCCCCTTTGGTGAATGGGTCGGTAAGGTCAAGGAACTCGACGAGGTGCTGGCCGGCGTCGAGGAACGCGCTCTTTACACCGGGGATGCCCTGCGTACGCGCCAAATTGCGGCCGGTTTCACGCTGGAAGACCTTGAGCAAATTCTTGCCCCCATGGCCGAGGACGGCAAGGAAGTACTGGCCTCAATGGGGGACGACACGCCCAGCGCGGTTCTGTCGAACACCTACCGCCCACTTAGTCACTTCTTCAGGCAAAATTTCAGCCAAGTCACCAACCCACCGATTGACAGCTTGCGCGAATTTCGGGTGATGAGCCTGAAGACACGGTTTGGCAACCTCAAGAACGTTTTGGACGAAGATACCGCGCAATCGGAAATTCTGGTGCTCGACAGCCCGTTTGTTGGCAATAGCCAGTTCGCGCGGCTGGTTGAAAATTTCAATGCGCCAATGGTCGAAATTGATTGTACTTTTTCAGCAGGCGGCAGTGGCGGGGCGCTCTCAAAAGCGCTTGAGCGAATTCGCAAGGTGGCAGAAGAGGCCGTACGCTCGGGCGCTGGCCATCTGGTCCTGTCCGACCGCGGGCAAGGGTCGGACCGTGTTGCAATGCCGATGATACTGGCCACCTCTGCGGTGCATTCATGGCTTACCCGCAAGGGGCTGCGCACTTTCACTTCAATCAACGTGCGCTCAGCCGAGTGCATTGATCCGCATTATTTTGCCGTCCTGATCGGCTGTGGTGCCACAGTGGTCAACGCCTATCTGGCCGAGGATTCACTTGCCGACCGGGCTGGACGTGGCCTGCTTAATGGCAACCTGACCGAGATTACACACCGTTACCGCGAGGCGATTGACCAAGGGCTTTTGAAGGTCATGTCAAAAATGGGGATCAGTGTCTTATCCTCGTATCGTGGTGGCCTGAATTTTGAGGCCGTTGGCCTAAGCCGCGCCATGGTCGCCGAATACTTCCCCGGCATGACCAGCCGCATTTCAGGCATTGGCATCAGTGGCATCCAGCGCAAACTGGAAGAGGTTCATGCGAAGGGATGGAATGTAGCGCAGGATATTCTGCCCATCGGTGGCTTTTACAAATCCCGCAAAGGTGGCGAGGTTCATGCCTGGCAGGCCGAAGGCATGCACCTTCTACAAGCAGCCTGTGACAAGGCAAGTTACGCAATGTGGACGCAGTATTCGAAACGAATGCAGAAAAATCCGCCTATTCACCTGCGCGATCTTCTTGACATCAAGCCCATCGGCACACCGGTTAAGATAGAAGAAGTAGAAAGCATCACTGCCATTCGCAAACGCTTTGTCACACCGGGCATGTCCCTTGGTGCGCTCAGCCCCGAGGCGCACAAAACCTTAAACGTGGCGATGAACCGCATCGGTGCCAAGTCGGATTCCGGCGAGGGTGGCGAAGATCCGGCGCATTTCCACCCGGAACCAAATGGCGATAATCCTTCGGCCAAGATCAAACAGGTTGCGTCCGGGCGGTTTGGCGTCACGGCAGAATACCTTAACCAATGCGAAGAGCTTGAGATCAAGGTTGCCCAGGGTGCCAAGCCCGGTGAAGGCGGGCAGCTTCCTGGCATGAAAGTGACCGAACTGATTGCGCGCCTGCGCCACTCGACCAAGGGTGTGACCCTGATTTCCCCGCCACCGCATCACGACATATACTCGATCGAGGATCTGGCGCAGCTGATTTACGACCTCAAACAGATCAACCCGCACGCCAAGGTGACGGTGAAATTGGTGGCAAGTTCGGGTGTTGGTACAATTGCCGCCGGGGTTGCCAAGGCCAAGGCCGACATCATCCTGATTTCAGGCCATAATGGCGGCACCGGTGCCAGCCCTGCAACCTCGATCAAGTTCGCCGGGTTGCCGTGGGAAATGGGATTGACCGAGGCGCATCAGGTGCTGGCGATGAACAACCTGCGTTCGCGCGTGACGTTGCGCACAGACGGCGGCCTGCGCACCGGGCGTGACATTGTCATGGCCGCGATGATGGGGGCCGAGGAATACGGCATCGGAACCGCCGCGTTGATTGCGATGGGTTGCATCATGGTGCGCCAGTGCCAGTCCAATACCTGCCCCGTCGGCATTTGCACACAGGATGAAGACCTGCGCGCGCGCTACAAGGGTTCCGCCGATAAGGTCGTTAATCTCATCACCTTCTATGCTCAGGAAGTGCGTGAAATCCTCGCCTCTATAGGGGCGCGGTCAATGGATGACATCATCGGCAGGGCCGACCTGTTGTCCCAGGTCAGCCGTGGTTCGGCGCATCTCGACGATCTTGACCTCAATCCGCTTTTGATCTGCGTCGATGGCGCGGACCGCATTAGCTATGACCGCTACCGAGAGCGTACGCCAGTGCCTGACACGCTGGATGCCCAGATCGTGCGTGATGGTCACCGTTTCCTTGAGGACGGTGAGAAGATGCAGCTTTCCTATGCGGTCGAGAATACCCACCGCACTGTTGGTGCGCGCATTTCCAGCGAGATTGTACGCCGTTTCGGCATGCGAAACGAATTGCAGTCCGATCACCTGACGGTGAAACTGTCCGGTTCAGCCGGGCAATCACTTGGTGCATTCGCAGCGCCCGGGCTAAAGTTGGAAGTCTCTGGCGACGCCAATGATTATGTTGGCAAGGGTCTGTCAGGGGGCACCATAGTCGTGCGCCCACCAATGACCAGCCCGCTGGTTGCCGCGCAAAACACCATCATTGGCAACACCGTGCTTTATGGTGCGACTGATGGCTATCTTTTTGCAGCAGGCCGTGCCGGTGAACGCTTCGCGGTGCGTAATTCAGGTGCGAAAGTGGTGATCGAAGGCTGTGGTTCAAACGGGTGTGAATACATGACCGGCGGGACGGCGGTGATCCTTGGCTCCATAGGCGCAAACTTTGGCGCAGGCATGACCGGCGGCATGGCCTATCTATACGACCCCGAAGGCGAGGCATTTGCCTATATGAACACGGAAACCCTGGTGACCTGTGCGGTCACGGTGGAACATTGGCAAAGCGATCTGAAAAACCTGATCACCCGCCATGCGGCCGAGACGGGCAGCGCTAAAGCGGCCCAGATTTTACAATACTGGAGCAGTGAGCTGTCAAATTTCATTCAAGTATGCCCGAAAGAAATGCTTGACCACCTGCCCGCACCGCTAACGTTGGAAGCAGGATCCATTCCCGCCGAATAAGCCAGGGCTCTCTAAGCTCTCCTGTCCGGAGGCTATCCCTCCGGACAGGTCCGATTTGCCTTAAACTTGCCACAATTCGCCCTTATTTGGTGTTCAATTGGCAGATTTTGCCACAATTGTTTCCAATGCCTAATACGTGCGGACCCAAACATGGCAACAACCTACACTGACCAGTTTTTTATCATCGACCCCTACAGCCCTCCGCCGGTTGGTACGTTGCTGACTTTTGTAAATTACGACCTTGTTGACCAAAATGATGACGGTGATTTTGATCGTTTCAACAATGATCGCGTTAACGGATCGGACATCAGATCCTCCTATCCGGGCGACACGATAACCATTAACGTACCCGGTGTTGGCAATGTCACTTATACCGGGATTACATTCTATCTTGCCGACGGAACCAGGGTGTTCACACCAAATGACGGCCAGGTTCTGCAAAACGGTACTTTGGTTTCCACTTCGTGGGTCTCGGGCCAGGGGCCACTTGATGTCGACGAACTTGGGCCAACCTGCTTTGCCTATGGCACGAGTATCAAAACCGAAAAAGGTTTGCGTCTGATCGAGGAACTTGACGTCGGCGATCTGGTGATAACCCGCGACAACGGTCCCAAGCCAATCCTGTGGATCAGTCGCCGCGGCCACCCGGCAATAGGCAAAGAGGCTCCGGTGCTCATCCGCAAGGGCGCTTTGGGTAATAATTCGGACCTTTTGGTCTCCCAACAGCACCGCATGCTGATCAGCGGCTGGCGGGCCGAGCTTTACCTGGGCGTTGACGAAGCCCTGATCGCGGCAAAACACCTTGTGAACGACAAAACAATCCGCATCGTCGAAGGTGGCGAGG
>JAAEUB010000402.1 GCA_024227755.1 Paracoccaceae bacterium
GATTGACAGGCGACCAAAATATGACAGGGTGGGAAGTTGGCTGAACTGGGTGCTTATCAGGCCCAGTGACAGCACCACCGAGGTGATCACCAGCGCCGGGGCGACCTGACGCAAAGAGTGTCGGATCAGTTTCTGGCTTAGCGCCTGATCCGGTGTGGTATTCAAGCGGATGCGGTTAAGCACATGAATGGTGTCGTCAATCGCCAGCCCAAAGGCGATGGTAAGCGCAATTCCCGACGAAAACTCCAACCCGCTGCCGGACAATGTCAGCCACGCACCAACCAGCGCCACCGGCAATACGTTCGCCACCAGCGCCACCAGCCCAAGCAGCGGGTTACGCAGCCACACCATCACCACCAGCCCGCAGGCGACCACGGCCACAAGAAAGCAGCGGTTGAGATCAAGAAGCATATCGCGCGACAGGAAAGCTGCGGCGGAAAGAAGGCCGGTTGGCGCGCCAAGCAGGTCCTTGGGCAGGTTTGGATCAGCTTCCAAACGGTCAGTCAGGTCATTCACCAGATGCCTGATTGCCACCGAACCCTTGTTCGGGACCATAACCATCACCAACGGCCTGTCGCCATCACCGCTTACCAGCCTTTCCATCAGGGGCGCCGGGAGGTTTGAAGCATTGTTGTCCCCCTCGGCCACGAAAGAGGCAAGCGACACCACTTCAAGCGGATCGGCATGTATCCTTAACCTGTTCTCAGCAAGGCGCAGATTATCCAAAGCATCCGCGTCCGAAAGTGACAGGTTGACAGGAAAAACGATTGTGCCGATTGGGGCCAATCTTTCCTCGGCCATTTCCAGCGCCTGAAACACCTCAGAATCCCGCGCCACATTGTCGTAAAGCGAGTGGACCGGCTCGACCTGCAGGTAGATACCCACGGCAATAGCCAGGAAGATTACCGCACTGAACGAGATCAACCCCGGCCGCCACGCCGCCCAGTCCTGCAAAAATCGCATATGCCACCACGAAGATGCCTTTCCACGCTCGCCGCCAAACAACGCCCCCGGTCCGCGCCAGGCAAAAAAGCTTGCCAGAAGCAACGGCAGTGCAACGAAAACCGCGAGGAGTGAAACCAAGGTGGCCAATGCCCCTGCAAGCCCCATTTCCGAGATTAAGACCGACGGCGAGGTGATCAGACTGGCAAAGGCCGCGGCAGTTGTGAAGGTTGCCAAAATGCTGGCAGGTGCAATGCGCCGCACCGCGCTTTGCACAGGTGTCGGGTCACCTGCCGAGACCCTGCGCCCGACCTCTAAGATCAGATGGACGCATGAGGCAAAACTAAGCACGAGTATAAGCACCGGCAGCGATATTGTGACCACATTGATCGTAAGCCCGGCCCAGCCAAACAGCCCCAGCATCCACACCAGCGCTGTGCCCGCCGTCACCGTAGTCAGCAGGGCCAAGGCCACGGAACGCAACGCCAGAGAGGCTAGAATTGTGCCGATCGCGGTGCCGGAAATAATATGCAGCAAAAAGTCGTCAAACAGCGCCTGCACCACATTGTCACGCAAAGCAGGATATCCGGTTACCCGCGCGTTGATCCCAACAGGATTGCCCAGTTCACCGGCGATCTTACCGATGCGGTCGTGAAGCGGGGCGGTGGTGTCTTCATCCCAGTTTGAGGCCGTTATTGTGACCATCAGCACCTGCCGGTCTTCAGCTAAAAACCGGCGAAACCCAGGGTTTTCCCGCCAGGTGCTGTCTATTACCGCCTGATCGGACTGCGTAGGCAATTCAAAGGAAAACGGCGAAATCAGTCCGGCAACGCCTGCCTCAAACTGTACTTCAAAGATGAATTCCCGCACCGCTTCATATGCGTCATCGTCAGCGAAATCGCGACCCGAGAAGACCACCAGAAGATCGCCCTCGCCGGCCTCAAATTGTGCAAGATATGCCTGATAATTGTCGTATACTTCACCGCGGCTTTCAAAGACCTTTGACAGCCCGTCGTCAAAGTCCACCCGCGTGATCCCCCAGCCTGCGGCCAGATCAACGCTTAATAAAAGAACCCACAGGACAACCAGCAACCATACCTTCCGCACCCTGCCCCGATATCGCTCTATCCCAACGTCCTGCCCCATGGCGAAAGCTTAGCGCCTCAAAGGGGGATAGCAATAGAAAGCGCGTGATCTGCATCGCTTTGCACATGCACGCAACGTCGCAGAAAGGATTTTCGAAAATCCTTTCCCGCGCATACCTATCCACATTTCGAATGGCCGCAGGCGCCGCAGGTCATGCAGCCTTCGACCATGCGCATTTCATACTGGCCACAACGCGGGCATGCCGGGCCACGGGGCATTTCGTGGCTCGAACCAAGGTTCACCACCTCGGCCTGCGGATCGCTTTTCAGCCCCAGCCCCTCGCCCGCCAGAAAGCCCGTCGAGATCATGTGGGTCTCGATCACGCCACCGATTGCCGCCAATATCGACGGCACGTATTTACCGCCCATCCACGCACCGCCGCGAGGATCAAACACCGCCTTCAACTCCTCGACCACAAAAGAAACATCGCCACCGCGCCGGAACACCGCACTGATCATCCGGGTCAGGGCCACGGTCCAGGCGAAATGCTCCATGTTTTTCGAGTTGATAAAGACTTCAAACGGCCGCCGATGACCGCTGAGAATTATGTCATTCACGGTGATATAAATCGCATGTTCGCTATCTGGCCATTTAAGCTTGTATGTAGCACCCTCAAGCGATTTTGGCCGGTCCAGAGGTTCAGCCATATAGATCACATCTGCGCCCTTATCCGCCTCGGGCGTGGCGTCACTTTCTGCGCTTACCGTTAAAACGCTGCCGGTGACGGCGTTGGGGCGATAGGTGGTGCAGCCTTTGCAGCCGGCCTCCCACGCCGCCAGATAAACATCCTTGAAGTCATCAAAACTGATATTTTCGGGGCAGTTGATGGTTTTTGAGATACTGCTGTCGACCCATTTCTGCGCCGCTGCCTGCATTTTAACATGGTCCAGAGGTGAGAGGGTCTGCGCGTTGACAAAATGCGCGGGCAACTCCTTGTCGCCGAACTTGTCGCGCCACATCTGCACGGCATAATCGACCACCTCTTCTTCGCTGTGACTGCCATCGTTTTGCAGCACTTTGCGGCTGTAAGCATAGGCAAAAACCGGTTCGATGCCCGAACTGACGTTGCCGGCATAAAGACTGATCGTGCCGGTGGGGGCGATGGAGGTCAGAAGCGCGTTGCGAATTCCGTGGGTGCGAATGGCGTCCCGTACGTCTTCGTCCATCGCCTGCATCATGCCCGAGGCCAGATAGGCCTCGCCGTCAAATAATGGGAACGCGCCTTTTTCACGCGCCAGATCGACCGAGGCCAGATAGGCCGCGCGGGCAATGGCTTTCATCCAGTCTTCGGTCTGGGCCACGGCCTTGGACGAGCCATAGCGCAGCCCGAGCATCAAAAGCGCATCTGCCAGCCCGGTCACGCCAAGCCCAATGCGGCGTTTGGCAATCGCCTCCTGGCGCTGTACTTCAAGCGGAAAGCGGCTCTGGTCGATGACGTTGTCCATCATGCGCACAGCGGTTGTTACCAGATCAGTCAGGGCTTTCGCTTTAAGTTGCGCGGTTTTCTCAAATGGGTCCGAGACCAGCCGGGCCAGATTGACGGACCCTAACAGGCAAGCCCCATAAGGTGGCAAAGGCTGTTCCCCACACGGGTTGGTGGCGGCAATGGTTTCGCAATAGGCAAGGTTGTTGGCTGCATTTATCCGGTCGATAAAAATCACACCGGGTTCAGCAAAGTCATATGTCGCACGCATGATCTGGTTCCAAAGATCACGTGCCTGAATGGTGTGGTAAACCTTACCGCCAAAGCTCAGCTCCCACGGCGTATTGTCCGCGACCGCCTGCATGAAATCATCCGAAATCAGCACCGACATGTTGAACATGCGCAGGCGGGCGGCGTCGGATTTGGCGGTGATGAAGGCCTGAATGTCCGGGTGATCACAGCGCATGGTTGCCATCATCGCCCCGCGCCTACTGCCTGCCGACATGATGGTGCGGCACATGGCGTCCCAGACATCCATAAAGCTGATCGGACCCGAGGCGTCTGCCGCCACACCGTGCACATCCGAGCCTTTGGGGCGGATGGTTGAGAAATCATACCCAATGCCGCCGCCCTGCTGCATGGTCAGTGCGGCCTCTTTCAGCATGTCGAAAATACCTGCAAGGCTGTCCGGGATGGTTCCCATGACAAAGCAGTTAAACAAGGTCACGTTGCGCCCGGTACCTGCACCCGCGGTTATGCGGCCTGCGGGAAGGAATTTGAAATCCTCAAGGGCGCGGTAAAAGGTTGCCTCCTCGCTTTCATCCGCTGCCAGCGCCCGGGCAATACGGCGCCAGCTGTCTTCAACGCTCAGATCAATCGCCTCGCCGCTGGCGTTTTTCAGGCGGTACTTCATATCCCATATCTGCTCGGCTATTGGGGCGGCGAAACGAGTCATATCTTAGTCCTGATCGGGTTGCAGTGGATGCGCGAGGCCCTAATATAGCGCCAACACACGGGGGTGTCATCAATTGGCTTACGTAAATCTGGTCAAGCTCTGCGTTGGTGCAGAAAAGGTCGAGGATCTTGAGGTCTGGCAAGCCGCGCGCGCGCAAAGCCAGGAGGGGGGACAAGCCAATTATACCCCGCGCCATGTGACCCGCATGTGGCCGCGCCGCGAAGGCGAGCTTGTAAATGGCGGATCACTTTATTGGGTCTTCAAAGGCCTGATACTGGCGCGCCAGCAAATCATGCAGCTTGAAGAGGTGATTGGCGATGATGGTATCCGCCGTTGTGGCATCGTCATGAACCACGAAATTATCCGCACCCAGGCCGCCCCCAGACGCCCCTTTCAGGGCTGGCGTTACCTCGCGCCCGAAGACGCCCCCGCCGATCTGCCGCACGCGCGCAAAGGTGACGATACCTTACCCGACACGCTTTCGGCAGCCCTTGCCGACATTGGCATCAGATAAAAACGGCCCCTTTTCTCCTGGTTTAAAATATCCCGGGGGTCTGGGGGTTGGCCCCCAGCCACCGCCAGCAGTTACACTCCGCTTCCTATCGGACAAGACACCCCTGTGCCACCGATCCCGCAATACCCCGCCGGGTTTTTTGACAGGTATTGCTGGTGGTATTCCTCGGCCATGTAAAACGGTCCGGCCATAGTAATCTCGGTGGTAATGGCACCGTATCCCTGAGCTGACAATCTTGGTCCGAAGACGTCCTTGCCGGCCATTGCCAATGCGAGTTGTTTTTCATCCTGAGCAAAAATCGCAGAACGATACTGCGTTCCCATATCATTTCCCTGCCGCATGCCTTGGGTGGGATCGTGGCCTTCCCAAAACACTTTCAACAGCGCCTGATAGGAGATGTCGTTGGGGTCAAATACCACCCGAACCGCTTCGGCATGGCCGGTTTTGCCGCAGCAAACCTCCTCATAGGTTGGGTTCTTTGTGGTGCCACCGGCGGAACCGACCATGGTGAGCCAGATACCCGGCAAAGCCCAGAACATCCGCTCGACCCCCCAATAACAACCCATGCCAAAGACCGCGACCTCATTCCCGTTGGGTACATCCATGTTCAGCGCCCGCCCGTTGACATGATGTGTACCGCCGCCAAATACCGAGGTGTCACGCCCTGCCAGGGCTTCGTCTGCCGTGATCATGCGTTTTTTTTCGCCCAAACCAAACATCCTGTTCCCTTCTGTTGCCGGGGTATTATAGGAGAGGCGCGTTGAGCGGCAAGGGGGTGCTCCCGCCCATTGTCGGCCCCTGGCGGGGCGCTTCAATGGTTGGGCCAGGCACAAAACGCTGACGTGTTTTGTGCTTACCTCGCTTCGCTCGGAGATTTGAGGCCTCCGGCGGGAGTATTTTCGCCAAGATGAAGGGGATTAGCCGCGTGAAAACACCGTCTCGGACCCTTTTTCGGGATGGCGCGGGATCAATAAGGCAAGCAGTAGCGAGACTGATGCCATCGCCGCTGCCAGCGCGAATACCGCGCCCGGCGAGGTGATCCAGATGTAGCCCAGAAGGGCAGGCAGAAACACCGCTGCGATGTGGTTGATGGTGAAGGCAACAGCCGCGGTGGGGGCGATATCCTGCGAGTCGGCAATTTTCTGGAAATAGGTTTTCAGGGCGAATGCCAGCGCGAAAAACAGGTGATCGACGACATATAAAATTGCCGCCAGCACCACGCCCCAGCCAAAATAATAGATCCCGCCGTAACTGAGGAAAACCACGATCAACCCTATATACTCAAAGATCAGTGCGCGCCTTTCGCCCCACATCCCCACAGCTTTGCCCATCAGCGGCGCAAAAATCATGTTGGCGACGTAGTTGATTAAAAGGAGCGCTGTGACCTCGTGTACTTCAAAGCCAAAGCGCTCGACCATCATGAAGGCGGCAAAGACAACGAAAACCTGACGTCGCGCCCCGGCCATGGCCTGTAGCGCGTAGTAAAGCCAATAGCGGCGTCTGAGTACGAAAGTTTTAAGCTGTGGCTCGGGGCTTTCAAATTGCGGATAGGCGAAGAAGGCGAAAACTGCGATGGCAAACGTGATACCCCCGGCTGTCAAATAGACAAAATTGTAGCTCAGCCCAAAGGTTTTCCATGTCAGCACCAATGCCCCATACGAGACAAGGGACGCGGCCGAACCCACCGCGACAATCCAACCCAGAAGTTGCGGCGCGCGTTTTTTGTCAATCCACTGAAGCTGCAGCGACTGGTTGACCGTTTCATAATAATGAAAGCCGATTGAACTAAGCATCGTAATCGTTAAAAGCCCGCCCAGAGACGGGAACCACGCGGTTATCGCCGTGGCTACCCCCAACATGGCCAAAGCAACTATGCCCAGCACCTGTTCGCGCATGAACATGATCAACACGATCACTCCGATCGCCAGAAAGCCCGGTATCTCGCGTACAGAATGCAGCCAACCGATTTCGACCCCGGTAAAGCCAGCCGCTTCGATTACGAAGTTGTTTAAAAGCGCGGACCATGTATTGAAGGCTATCGGCATGCCAACAGCCAGCAACATCAGCAGAAATATCGGCCGGCGCCAAAAGGGCAGCGCCCTGGCCTCGCCAAGGGGTAATATTGTCTTCCTGTTCGCCATATTGTCGCCTTACGCGGCTTTTTGCCCGGTTGCGAGGGTAAAAAATATTCAATAATGCGCATATACGTATGACCGTCGCCAAAGACCACCGCCGGCATGCTTGCAAAAAGCGGCGTGAAAGGAACCCGAATGAACATCCTGCCCCTTCTTGAGAGGATTGGCGAGGCCCCGACAGCTGCATTTTTCGGCCTTCTCACCGGTGCTGTCTTTGGGATCGCCGCCCAGCGTTCGCGGTTTTGCCTGCGCGCAGCGACGGTTGAATTTGCCCGCGGGCGCCTGGGGCAATCGGTGGCGGTTTGGTTGTTGACCTTTTCAACCGCGCTGGTCTGGGTGCAAGGCGCACGTATGGCGGGCCTTTTTGACCCCGAAGAGGCTCGCCTGATGTCGGTTGCTGGCAGCTGGTCGGGGGCCATTATCGGCGGGCTGACATTTGGCGCAGGCATGGTGCTGGCGCGCGGCTGTTCGGGGCGGTTACTGGCGTTGGCCTCAACCGGCAATCTGCGTTCGGTCATGTCAGGGCTGATTTTTGCTGTGGTGGCACAGATGAGCCTTTCGGGCTGGCTTGCACCGGTCCGAAACAAGCTTGCGGCCCTGTGGACGACACCGGGCGGGCGCAACATCGAGCTGTTGTACGAACTGAACCTTCCGGTCTGGAGTGGACTGGCGCTGGGTCTGGTCCTTGCGTTTTTCGCCATTCATATAGCCCGGCGCAACCTGATGAGCCCCGGGCGGTTGGTCTTTGCCTCAGGCGTTGGCTTTGCCGTGGCGCTGGGCTGGGTGCTGACTTACAATCTGGCACAAGTTTCATTTGAGCCGGTATCGGTTGCCTCGGCGACCTTCACCGGCCCGTCAGCCAATACTTTGATGTTTTTTCTGAGCTCTTCGCCGGTGCTGGAGTTTGACGTCGGGCTTGTACCGGGTGTCGTGCTTGGTGCTTTCACCGCGTCTTTGGTGCGGCGCGAGTTTCACTTTCAGGGTTTTGACGGCGAGGCGACAATGCGAAGGGCCATGACCGGAGCCGCGCTTATGGGCTTTGGCGGCATGTTGGCAGGCGGTTGTGCGGTTGGTAATGGCGTCACCGGTGGGTCAGTTTTTGCGGCCACAGCATGGCTTGCGCTTTTGTCTATGTGGATCGGGGCGATTGTCACTGATCTGGTTGTGGATCAACAAGGCGCGCCATTACCGGTATAGGCGGGACGCCAACCTCGCTTCGCTCGGAAGAAAAGGGACCTCCGGCGGGGATATTTATGGCAAGAGGAAAAACCGAATTCATGTGGTTTGGCTGGACGTCAATCAGAATAAAGCGTCGCGAAGCGACACAATCTGGATGCGTTTGCCTTCAGTAAAAGCTCTGCGGATCAATGTCGACAGAGAGGCGCATATCGCCCTTCATCTTCACCGGCGCGAGCCATTTTTTCAAGGCTGCCTGTATTGGCGCGTTCTTGTCTGCCTTGACCAAAAGACGCACCCGGTGGCGGCCGCGTATTCGCGCAATCGGCGCAGGTGCCGGGCCGAAAACCTGCGCGCCAATGTCGCGCAGAGGACCGTCGTTGCGCGCCATCGCGTTGCCAAGCTCGAACGCTTGCTCGACATTCGCTGACGACAGCACAATGCCCGCCAGCCGCCCGTATGGGGGCACCCCAGCTGCACGCCTTTCGTCAGCCTCGGCGCGCCAAAAACCTTCCTCATCGCCTGACAGGATGGCGCGGATTACCGGGTGCTGAGGCTGAAAGCTTTGTAACAGCGCCAGTCCGGGCTTGTCCGCCCGTCCGGCCCGGCCCGAAACCTGCCTTATCAGCTGAAAGGTACGCTCGGCGGCGCGCAGATCGCTGCCTTGCAGGCCAAGGTCGGCGTCAATAACACCTACTAAAGTCAGCAGCGGAAAGTTGTGACCTTTGGCGACCAGTTGAGTGCCGATTATGATATCTGCACCACCTGCGGCGATCAGCTCGATCTGCTCCTTCAAGGCGCGTGCTGATCCGAAAAGATCCGATGACAGTACAGCCACCTTCGCATCGGGAAAGGTCTCGGCCACCTCTTCCGCCATTCTTTCAACCCCCGGACCGACCGGGGCCAGTCGCCCCTCGGCCTCGCAGGAGGGGCAGGCCTCGGGCATTGGTTTTGTTTCACCACATTGATGGCAAACAAGGCGTTTCAGGAACCGATGTTCGACCATTCGCGCGTCGCAGTGATCACAACCAATCTGATGCCCGCAGGCGCGGCAAACCGTAACTGGCGCATAACCACGGCGATTTAGAAACAAAAGCGCCTGTTCGCCTTTCGCAATGCGCTCGGACACCGCACGCTGCAGACTGGGCGAGATCCAGTGATTACTTGGCAGGTCTTCGGTGCGCATATCAATCGCGCGCATATCCGGCAGCACCGCTTCGCCGTAGCGGCTGGTCAGTTCCAGTCTTGTATATTTACCTGCCCTGGCATTGGCCCAGCTTTCCAAGGACGGTGTGGCCGAGGCCAGCACTACCAGCGCCTGAGCAATGGAACCGCGCAGCACCGCCATGTCGCGGGCCGAGTAAAGCACGCCATCTTCTTGCTTGTAACTTTGGTCATGTTCTTCGTCGACCACGACAAGCCCGAGATCACGAAATGGCAGATAGAGCGCCGACCGTGCGCCGACCACAAGGGACGCATCCCCCTGCCCGGCCATGCGCCAAAGGCGGCGCCGTTCAGTCATGGTGACGCCTGAATGCCATTCAGCGGCGCGCGCACCAAAGCGTGCCTCGACACGTTTCAGGAACTCGGCAGTCAGGGCAATCTCGGGCAGCAGCACCAGCGCCTGGCGTCCTTTCCTGAGGCATTCGGCCACGGCTTCGAGGTAAACCTCGGTCTTGCCCGAGCCGGTGACGCCGCGCAACAGCACCGCCTTGAAACTGCCGCCCTTGACGGCTTCGCGCAGGGTCCGAGCAGCGTCGCTTTGTTCGGGATTCAGCTCTTTGCCCTTCATCGTCGGGTCCAGAGGTTGATAGGGCAGATCACGCGGTGTTTCTTCTTCGCGCACTGCCCCCAGCTTGACCAGGCCCTTGACCACTGAGGGCGAGGCCCCTGCTAAATCGGCCAATTCCTTGAGCGTGAAACTCAGCCCGTGATGGTCACTTAGAACCTGCATGACCCGCGCGCGCGCATCCGTCATCCGGTTTGGGCGTGCACCCGAAGCACGGTAGACCTTGCGCATGGACAAGGGATCCATCAGACCCGGTGCGCGAGTGGCAAGGCGCAGCATTGCCGACATCGGCGTCAGGGTGTAATCGCCAACTCGGGTCAGGAATGAAGCCATTTCCTCGCGCATCGGAGCAACATCCAGCACCCGGATCACGCTACGCAACTTTGCGGCGTCAAAGCCCCCTTCACCCGCCCCCCAGACCACACCAATCACCTTGCGTGGCCCCAAAGGTACCTCGACAAAAGCGCCCTGCCAGCATCCGCCTTCAGGCGCGCGGTAGGTCAGAATGCGGTCTATCGGCTGCGTCGTCAGCACCCCGACCCGCGCGCCCGCGTCATAAAAAACCGGGCCACTCATTCGTTATACGCCCGCACGATTTGCCCTTTCAGCCCCAGCCTGCCTGCGCTATTGGGTCGCAGACAGGATACAAGTGCATATGAGGACGCTGCTATGAAATTCTTTGCCGATACCGCTGAAATTGATGAAATTGCCGAGCTTAATGCCCTGGGCATGGTTGACGGTGTCACCACCAACCCGTCGCTGATCATGAAATCCGGCCGCGATATCATTGAGGTCACGCGCGAGATTGCCGCGATGATCGACGGGCCGGTTTCGGCCGAGGTTGTGGCCACCGACGCCGACACCATGCTGACCGAAGGCCGTAAGCTGGCGGCAATAGCGCCGAATATTGCGATCAAGGTTCCGCTGACCTGGGACGGGCTGAAAGCGTGTAAAAGGCTGACCGGCGAGGGCCACATGGTCAACGTCACCTTATGCTTTTCCGCCAACCAGGCATTGCTGGCGGCCAAGGCCGGAGCCACGTTCATTTCGCCCTTCATCGGGCGCTTGGACGACATCAATATCGACGGTATGGAACTGATTGCTGACATCCGCACCATCTATGACAATTACGGGCTTGAGACGCAAATACTTGCAGCTTCAATCCGTTCTGCTAACCACATGAAAGAGGCGGCCCTGATCGGTGCAGATGTAGCCACCGCGCCACCTTCGGTGATCCGCAAGATGGCGGACCATGTTCTGACCGACAAAGGGCTTGAGGGTTTTTTGAAAGATTGGGAAAAGACCGGGCAGACAATCAGCTAGCTGTCTCGGCCAGAATTTGGTGAGGCAAATCCGCCTCACCCATGCGGCCCCAGCGCAAAATCCTAAAAAAGTTGCAGAAATCGAACATCGTCTCTGATAGGCTTGCAAAAAACGAACCAGAGGCAGTGATATTCCATGGGCAGCGAAGCCATAATAAATGAAAACCTGCGCGAAAAAATCATCGCGCAGCCCGAAACCATCCTTGACGATCCCGACCTGATGCGTGCGCTGATCACCGCCAATGAGCGCGCGATGGGGGCAAATATTGTCGATATGCGTGGCATCGCCATGGAACGGCTGGAAAAGCGTCTGGATCGTCTGGAAGATACCCATCGCGGTGTAATTGCGGCAGCATATGAAAACCTTGCCGGCATGAACCTGATCCACCGGGCCATTTTGCGGATGTTGGACCCGGCGGGTTTTGAGGACTTTCTGTTAGATCTTGATGGAGAAGTGGCCGATATTTTGCGTGTTGATTGTGTGCGACTGGTGCTGGAAACCAAGCAAGATCAGGAAAACCCGGCCCTTGTAAAGCTGGGCAAGGTTTTGATCACCGCACCACCCGGCTTTGCGTCCACCTATCTGAACCAAAAGGGGAACGCCCCGTCGCGGCCCGTATCCCTGCGCCAGCTTTCTGAGCAGGACGAGAAAATCTTCGGCGACAGTGGCTTCTGGATCCGGTCCGAGGCCTGCCTGCGGCTGGACCTTGGCGAAGGTCGCCTGCCGGGGCTTTTGGTTATGGGGGCAGAGGACCCGCATCAGTTCAAGCCCGGTCAGGGCACCGATTTGCTGGCTTTTTTTGGCGGGGTGTTTGAGCGCGCAATGCGCCGCTGGCTGTCGTGACGTTAACGATTTCACCCGGCGCGCGGGACGCACTTTCGGGCTGGCTCGATCATCAGCGCGCCTTGGGTGGCGCATCTGAAAATACCACTCTCGCCTACCATACAGATGTCACCGGGTTTCTTGCATTCATGGCTGGACATTTCGGCGAAGCTCAGGGGCGCGCGGCGCTGGCGCGTGTCACTTTGCGTGATATGCGCAGCTGGATGGCGTCCGAGCGCGCGCGCAATGTTGGCGCACGTTCGCTGGCGCGCAAACTTTCGGCTGTGAAAAGCTTTTACCGCTGGCTGGCGCAGCGCGACGGTTTTGATCCCACCTCGGTGCTTTCCACCCGATCCCCGCGCTTTGCCGCCAAGCTACCGCGCCCGATAGCACCGCAAGCCGCGACCCAGATGATAGGCACCAGCAAATCCCTTGCCCGCCAGGACTGGGTCGGGGCACGTGACGCTGCCGTTATCACCTTGCTTTATGGCTGCGGGTTGCGCATTTCCGAAGCTTTGGGGCTGAAATATTCCGACGCCCCTCTGCCCGAGGTTATGCGCATTACCGGCAAGGGTGGAAAAGAACGTCTTGTACCGGTCTTGCCTGCGGCGTGCGCCGCGGTCGAGGCTTATCTTAAGCTCTGCCCCCATCCACCTGCGCCGGACAAACCACTTTTTCGCGGAATACGCGGCGGCGCGCTAAATCCTCGGGCGGTGCAAAAGGTAGTGGAGCAGGCACGCCTGCAACTGGGCTTACCAGCCTCGGCAACCCCACACGCCTTTCGCCACAGCTTTGCCACCCACCTTCTGAATGCAGGCGGCGATCTGCGTGCCATTCAGGAACTGCTTGGTCATGCATCCCTTTCAACCACCCAAGCCTACACAGCGGTAGACACGGCGCGTTTGATGGAAGTCTATGAAAAGGCCCATCCGCGTGCCTGAGGGACTTTTGCGGCGATTGCTCTTTCCCCTCACCCGGTTTTGCGCCATGTACCAGCCATGAACATCACGACCAAAGCCTATTTCGTCCACCTTCTAACAGCCACCGGCGCGGTTTTCGCCATGCTGGCGATGCTGGCTGCAGTTGAAGAGAAGTGGGGGTTGATGTATCTGTGGCTGTTGGTGGCCTTTGCCGTGGACGGCATCGATGGCCCGCTGGCGCGACGATACCACACCAAAAAGAACGCACCACAAATCGACGGCGTGTTGATGGACCTGATCATCGACTACCTGACATATGTCTTCATTCCGGCTTATGCCTTGTTCAAATCCGGGCTGCTGCCGGGTTGGACAGGCTGGATAGCCATCATCGCCATCACCTTTGGCAGTGCGCTTTACTATGCTGACAACCGCATGAAAACACGCGATAATTCATTTGCGGGCTTTCCTGGATGCTGGAACATGGTGATCCTTATACTGTTCGCAATCCAGCCAAATTTCTGGTTCATGCTGGCCATTGTCATTGCCCTTGCCGTGGCAATGTTCACTCCGTTAAAATTTATTCACCCGGCCCGGACTGAACGCTGGAGAGTAATCTCTCTGCCGGTCGCCATTGCCTGGACGGGATTTGCCGGATGGGCGGCCTGGGTTGATTTCCAACCTGAAGCCTTGGCCCATCGCGGGCTGGTTTTAACTTCGACCTATCTGCTGTTGGCTGGTATCGCCCAGCAGATTTTTCCGGCGCGTGAAACTTAAAATCGCGTCACCACAATCCCGGCCACGATCAGAAACGCCGCTATCGCCTTGCCTTTGTGCATACGCTCGCCAAAGACCAGCCAGCCGATCAGCACCGCAAACAAGATTGAGGTTTCGCGGATCGACGTTACCAAGGCAATCGGCGCTCGGGTCATCGCCCAAACCGCAATTGCATAAGCCGCGTATGAAGCGAAAGCCGCGGCCGCGCCGATACGCCATTCGCGCGCGCTTGCACTGAACACCGGGCGCCCCCTCAGGCCAATCGCGGCCAAACTAAAAAACCCGGCATCAAACAAAAACATCCACGCCACGAACATGGCCGCATCCCCGGCGATCCGCGCTCCTAATCCGTCGATCAGGGAATAGCTCGCCGTCGCAATAGCCGAACCCAGGGCGAAGGGTAAAAGGCGGCGTGATTCTCCACTTTGATACACCCCGCGCGCCATCATTAAAATGCCAAGGCCAATGACAAAGATCCCCAGATACTCGGTCGGCTTGATCCTGTCAGCCAGCATGAAAATACCAGCCACAGCCACTATCATTGGCGCTGCCCCACGTGCGATGGGATAAACCCGACTGAGATCCCCCTGTTCGTAAGCGTATGAAAGAAAAAGCTTATAGGCAGAGTGTGTCAGACCCGACGCGATCAGCCACACCCAGACTTCATTCGCCGGCAAAGGCCGGGTGAATACGATGACAGCGCCCAACGCGCCCTGCACCAGCGTCAAGATCGCCATATTGGTCAGCTTGTTGCCACCGGCCTTGACCAGCGCGTTCCAGCCCGCATGTAAAAACGCCGCCGCCAGCACAGCCAGCAGAACTGTAACGCTCATATCAACAACCCCGCCGCACCCTCGTGGCGCAAAAGCCAAACCTTGGTTTCGACACCACCCGCGCCGGAAAAACCACCAAGCGAACTGGCACCCAATACCCGGTGACAGGGAATGATGATGGGGATAGGATTGGCACCGCAGGCCGCACCAACCGCCTGAGCTGAGGCACCCAGATCCCTGGCAATGTCACCATAGGTGCGGGTATGGCCAAAAGGGATGGCGGCGATGGCGTCACAAACATCACGTTGAAATTGTGAGCCTTTCACCTTTAGTGGCAAGTCGAAAACCTCTAGCTCACCGGCGAAATAAGCATCCAGTTGCTGGCGCGCGCGTGCCAGCAGCAGCGTTTCTTCATTCACCACCCCGCGCCGCCATTCCAACCGGACAATCGCCCCGCCTTCCTCGCCAAATTCCAGCGGGCCCAAGGGTGAGTTTATAATCCCATACGCCATAGCAGCACTGTCACCTAACTTTGCGGCCGGGTCCAAGAATTTTCGAAAATTCTTGCCAAAATTCTACGAAGAATTTTGCCCCTTCTCATTCAACCAACATAGAATTTCTTGCCTGTAGTTCTAGCCCAATCTGTCTTGACTGTTGTCCGTTTGATGGTAGAGATTGAGGTTCATTTGGTTCGTATTTTGTATCTAGTGTCTGTACTGAATTTTGTTTCCCGAGTGGAAGTCCACAAATTAAAAAGGGAAGAATACCATGAAAAACCAGCGATTGTCCTAGGATTGTTGATGGCCCTTTCCGCCTGCGCCACCGAAATCGAGTTTCCGGCCGCAAGTGTTATGCGTTTTGAAAACGATGGGACAGAATGGGTGATGGTTGGGAAAATGTACGGCAGTATCGACGGCTCAAGCCGTTATACAATTGCGGGCAATGGTCAAACCTGTGATGGCACAACAGAAAGGCAGGCGGACGGCGATTCTTTCGCGAGGACTATTTGTGTTGGCGATGACGGTATCCGGACAGAGTTCACCCAAGTTCTTGCAAAAGAGGTCGTCTCAATGTCTTTCAGTGGTTCTAATGTGCAAAGCATATCAACACCGCAAGGTCAGGCGATCAGTGCCTTCGGCTGGGGCAGTAAGGCCGATCCGGAATTTCTCCGTTCCCTTCTGGACTGATTATTTAGAAAGCTCGCAAAACCAGTAATACCCTCACCCGGCGATCATTCGGCGGGCGAGGATAACTTCACCCGAGCGCTTCCTCACAACGCCCGCAAACCCCTTCGGTGGCATGGCTGCCCACGTCCGGCAGGATGCGCCAGCAGCGTTGGCATTTTCCGCCCTGAGCGCGTTCAAACACCACTCCGACACCTTCGCTTTCGGGTAGGCGGAAGGCCTCGTCCGGCATCGGATCGCCGCTCAGAACCACATCTGAAGTAATGCAGACATCGGCAAATTCCACCGATTTCAGCGCTGTCAGCACATCCGAGTCGCGTACATGCACCACTGGCGCGGCCTCAAGTGATGCGCCTATGACCTTGCCCTGGCGCTGCACTTCAAGTGCTGCGGTCACCACCCGGCGCACGGCGCGAATGTCGGCCCATTTGGCGGCAAGGGGTTCGTCCAGCCAATCGGCGGGGGTGTCGGGCATGTCTTCCAGATGCACCGATGCATCCGCGCCCGGATGACGCTCAAGCCAGACCTCTTCCATAGTGAACACCAGAATGGGCGCCAGCCATGTTGTCAGACGTTCATAAAGCAGGTCCAGCACCGTTAGCGCGCCACGCCGGTTCAGGCTGTCATCGGCGTCGCAATAAAGCGCGTCTTTGCGGACATCGAAGTAGAAACTTGAAAGGTCGATGGTTGCGAAGGTAAATACCGCCTGAAACACACCCTGAAAATCGAAGTTGCGATAGCCTTCTCGCACCTTATGATCCAGCTCGGCCAACCGATGCAAAACCCAGCGCTCAAGCTCGGGCATGTCCGCAGGCTCCACACGATCCGCATCAGTAAATCCGCTCAGCGATCCCAACATGAAGCGCATCGTATTGCGCAAACGGCGATAGCTGTCGGCCACACCTTTGAGGATTTCGTCACCGATACGCTGATCGGCTGAATAATCCACCTGTGCCACCCATAGGCGCAGAATGTCAGCGCCATATTGTTTGATGACCTTTTCAGGGGCGATGATATTGCCCAAAGATTTGGACATCTTCATGCCCTTGTCATCCAGCGTAAAGCCACAGGTCATCACGCCGCGATAGGGCGCGCGCCCGATCGTGCCACAGGCCTGCAACATCGACGAATGGAACCAGCCGCGATGCTGGTCGGTGCCCTCCAAATAGAGGTCGGCAATGCCATCCTTTGTGCCATCAGCGCGGTCGCGCAGCACGAAAGCATGGGTGGTGCCGCTGTCAAACCATACATCAAGCACATCAAAAATCTGTTCGTAGTCGTCCGGGTTATAATCCGCACCAAGAAAGGCCGCCTTGGCCCCGTCGGCGTACCAGGCATCTGCGCCTTCAGTTTCAAACGCTGCCACCACACGGGCGTTCACCGCCTCGTCACGCAACAGGAAATCCGGGTCATGCGGTAGCAGGCTTTTTTTCACAAAGCACGTCAACGGCACGCCCCAGGCACGCTGCCTGCTCAGCACCCAGTCGGGACGCGCTTCAATCATCGAATAGAGCCGGTTGCGCCCGGTCTTGGGCGTCCATTTCACCAGTTGATCGATTGAGTTCAGGGCGCGCTCGCGGATGGTTTTGCCATAGGTGTCATTGCCGCCAAGTTCTTTATCAATGGCGACAAACCACTGCGGGGTATTGCGGAAAATCACCGGCGCTTTAGAGCGCCAGCTATGGGGGTAGCTATGGGTCAGCCGCCCCCGTGCAATCAACGCGCCAGTATCAACCAGCTTGGCAATCACAGCGTTGTTGGCCCCACCTTCCTTGCCCTTCGCAGTGATGATCACTTCGCCGCCGAAAACCGGCAGGTCGGCGCGAAAGCTGCCATCCTCAAGCACATTATGGGTCATCGGCAGCTTGTATTTCACTCCGATCTGGTAATCGTCGTCCCCGTGGCTGGGCGCGGTGTGGACAAAGCCGGTGCCCGCATCGTCAGTCACATGGTCGCCGGGCAGCATCGGCACGTCATAATCCCACTCGCCCCCCCTATCCAGACCCCGGAAGGGATGGGCGCAGGTGATGGCGTCCAGCTCATCCGCGCTGACATCACGCAGGCGTTGGTACATTTCAGGCTCAAGGCGCGCGGCCCCCAGCACATCTGCGGCCAAGGTATCCGACAGCAGGTATTTGTCGCCGATAGTGGCCCAGCTTTCGTCGGGCGTGGAGGTTACCTCGTAAAGCCCGTACGAAATCCCCGGCCCAAAGCATACGGCGCGGTTTTGCGGGATGGTCCACGGTGTCGTGGTCCAGATAATCACGTGCTGGCCGCGTAGATCATCGGGGCCCGCCGTGATCGGAAACTTCACCCAGATCGTATGGCTTTTGTGGTCGTGGTATTCGATCTCGGCCTCGGCCAAAGCGGTTTTTTCGACCGGTGACCACATCACCGGCTTACTGCCCTGATAAAGCGTCCCGTTCATCAGAAACTTCATGAATTCATCGGCAATCACGGCTTCGGCGTGGAAATCCATTGTCAGGTAGGGATCGGCCCAGTTGCCGGTCACCCCGAGGCGCTTGAATTCTTCGCGCTGGATATCGACCCAGCCCTCGGCAAACTTGCGGCATTCCTGACGGAAATCGACCACATCCACCGCGTCCTTGTCTTGTCCGCGGGCGCGGTATTGCTCTTCGATCTTCCATTCGATCGGCAGCCCGTGGCAATCCCAACCGGGCACGTAACGCGCGTCATGGCCCATCATCTGATGGCTGCGCACCACCATGTCCTTGAGGATCTTATTCAGCGCGTGGCCGATATGCAGGTGCCCGTTGGCGTAAGGAGGACCATCATGCAGCGTAAAGGGCTCGCGCCCTTCTTTTTCGCGCAACCGGTCATAGACGCCAATCTCGGCCCAGCGCGCCAGCCAGCCCGGCTCGCGGTTTGGCAGACCCGCACGCATGGGGAAATCGGTCTTGGGCAGGTTCAGGGTTGGCTTATAATTGGGGGCTTCGGGCGTATCGGCACACATTTCGTGGTCCTCGTAGAATGTCAGGGGAGGGTCAGGTGGCGCGGGTCATCCATACGCCTTGTCCCGGCGGCTCACGTCTCAGAGCGCCGGGCTGATAATTCGAATAATTATGGCGATTATCATTGTCATGGCCTGCTTATAGGCGGCTCGGATGCGCGCGTCCAGAGGGTTAGAAACCAACAGCCCGGTCGGGCGCCAATCAACAAAAAAAGCGCACCGCAGGTGCTCAATCTGGTTGCGGTTGGTCTGCGGAAGGGGCTTGCCCCGCAGCCCAGCGGTTCAGGAAAGCGAGTCCTGCCAGTGACAGACCAAGGGCGAGGAAACTGAACACCCTCGTGAGGCCAGTAAGGCCTGACGCATCGACAAGGAACACCTTGGCCACAGTGACCGCGATCACCGCCATCGCCACACGCCTTAGGGCGGTCGATGCCTTGGCTATCGCCTGATACAAAAGCCCCGCACCAGCGAGCAGCATGGCGATGGTGTAGGAATAAAGTTCGTATTGCGAGGTGCCCGGCACCGACAATATGTCACCTCGCCAGAAATGCCGGATTTCCAGCCCCAGCCAAAGGGATGCCAACCCTGCGCCAACCACCGTAAAGAGAATGCGCAGCCGTACTGGCAGAAAGATAAACCGCCAGGCGACAAAGCCAAAGACCAAAGCTGGCAAGAGGTATGCCAATGCAAGCGTGCTTATTAAAACCGGACCTAACACCGTTTCCCCGGTGCTCAACAGCGGGTTATCGGGGACAAGTACTAACCAAAGTGCAAACGTTCCAATGGCACCGAACAATGTCGCCAGTCCGATACGCACCCATTTCAGAACCTTGCCGCCGGCCTGCACCCGCCATAATTGGTTGGCTGCCGAGACCAGCCAGACAAGAGCCATAAGTCCGGCACTCCAATGGCTGTCATTGGCGTTGTATGGCTCCAGCAGGCGCTGAATCAGCACACTGGCAAATACCGCCAAAAGTGACCAAGCCGCGCTTTCCAGCACAATCAGAGCAGCCCGTCGTTCCATCCCGCGCAACAATAGATATGCCGAGGCCATTGCCGCGATCGATCCGGCAAAGGCGGCAATGACATGTCCCAAGCCAGCGTTGTCGGCCCAGTATAGGCCAGGGTCCATGATCAGACGCCAGCCGATCACCACCACGACCACCTGCACGAACCATGCCAGCGCCGCCATGTTGAAACGCCGATCCAATGCGGCCGCGGCAAGCATAGTCAGGGCTAAGGCCAGCGTCAGTGCCGCGTCACTTAACACGACAACGAAACCGAATGAGATCATCGACAATGCCGCCAGCACCATCAATGCAACTCGCGCCTTATCGTCGCCGTCCACACGCGCAAACCAGCCAGCCATCAGACCCATCAAGACCGCCATGGCCGCCGCGCTCAACGCCCAGGGATATGCCCCGATCACCACCCCCGGCTGCCACCAAACTTCCAGTGTCACCATCACCAGCGGCCCGGCCAAAGCCGCCCCTGCCGCCCACCCCAAAGGCCAGCGCGCACCGGTAAGTGAACGCCACGCCGCAATCATGCTTAAAACTGCGCCAATCGCGGCCAGTACAAAAGCGACGCTGGGCATACTTGTGCCCGGCTCGGCCTCACGAAATGCAGTAAAATCAGATAATACGTCCCCAAAGCCAAAATCCTGCCAAAACAAGGCAGCCAGCAGGCCGAGGATGGGAAGCGCCGCCAGATCCTCCAACGCGCTGGCTTTGCGCGCCCAAATGGCAAGGGCCGTAAACAGAATTGCGAGCAGGCCTACGCACAGCCAGAAGGTTCCGGTGTCATCCCCCGAAAGCAGTACCAATGCAGCCACGCTGACCACGAACGTCCCCCAGACCACGCGCACAGGAAAGCTGGGCCAGCCACTGGGCAATCCGGTTCTGAAAACCTCAAACATTGCGGCCCCAGCATGGGCCGGTGCAAGGCTTAAAACCGGCACGGCGATTGCCGCCAGCGCCAGCGCGCTGACATAAGCTGCCAGCCATTCCGGCCCACCGGTATCTGCGTAAAGCATGAAAGCAGCACCAAAGCCCAACACCAGCGCCAGCATCGTCACCCATGCCCAGCGCCGCACCGCATCAATGACCATGCCAACCAGTGTGATCAGACCAAAGTATAGGTAAAAAAGCTCAGGTGTTTCACTTTCTCCACCGACAATGAAAGGCGCGGCCATGGCGCCAACAACACCAAGGGCGGCCAAAAGTGGGCCGGAATACCACCCCAGCACAATGGCCAAAGCGGCGACGCTGACAAGCCCCATCAGCGCCGCGACCGGGCCGATCAATGCGTAAAGGTGCAAAGCCGCCAAAACTGCTGCAAACAAGGTGACAATCCCCGCTCCGGAAAAGACCGATGGCAAAAAGGCCGTCACCGCCTCTTCGTCATCCCCCCAACGGCGGCGCAGATACTCGCCGCCGACCACCATCAATGCACCAAAAGCCAGTGCAGCGGCCACCCGTGCAGCTGGCGGCAACAAACCCTTTTCGATACCGTATTGCAGCAGAAATATTCCTGCCAGAGTCAAGGACACAGCCGCCACCAGATATATCCAGTTTGCCGCCAGCCAAGCACCCAATGCCCGCATTTTTTCGGCGCGCAAAACAACCGCGCGTGGCGGAGAGGATGGGGATTTCTTACGCGAAGCAGGAACGGCGTCTTGCGGGGCATGGGTGCTTTTTCCAGAACGCTTCCATGGCCCTTTTTCATCTTCGGCAGCTTCGGTTGGCGAGGTTTGGCTGGAAGGTGGCACGCTTACGGAAGGCACGACCTTTGTTGCGGGTTTCGCGGCTTCACCCGCATCAGGAACCCCGCGCTCTAGCAGCCCAAGCCGGGCTTCAAGCCCTTTTAGCCGACGCCCCTGCCGCGCCGCCAGAATGATCAAAACCAATGTTGCCAAGGGCACGGCTATCACCAGCCCGATGGCTAAACCAATCAGAAGGTCTTCCATTTTCCGTCCCCCAAATAGGGGATCGTACCGCGTTTACCCCGTCTCGCAAAGAAGGGTTTTCTCTTCCTTTTGAAAAAAATTCGGGGGCCACCAATGGAGCGCCGTTGATCCGAGAAACAATGTCGGCCGCGCAGCGCCCAGTCGGTCGGATTGCGAAGTAGTTCGAATGAAATACCGGCAACATGTCAGCGGCTGAACAACCCCGTCAGGGCACGCTTGACCAGTCCGGTTACCGATGGGCGTTTTCCGGCACCAAATGGCAGGGGCCTGCAAACCTCCATCGCCGCGACACCGACGCGGGCGGTTAATGCACCATTGACGACGCCTTCGCCAAAGCGGCGGCTTATTTTCGACAAAACCCCGCCCCCGGCAATTGTGCCAATCAGGTCATCCCCGATTGCGACCGCTCCTGTTGCCACCAGATGGGTCATTACGGCACGTGTCAGCCGCCAGCCGCCAAGCAAACCGGCGCGCCCGCCATAAATCTCGGCAATTTGGCGGATCATACGCATGTTGGCGGTAAGCGCGGTGGCAACATCCGCCAGCGCCAGCGGTACAATCGCGGTTACGGTTGCCACCTGGCGGGCAGCGGTTTCAACCTGGCGGGTGGCGGCGGCGTCCAGGGGGGCCAGCAACTCGGCCTCGGCCAGGGCCAGCAGCCCGTCGGCTTCAAACACGTCACTGGTGCGCTCGTGCAAGCGTTCGCGACCCCACTTCAACTCATCGCGGCCAGAATATAGCCGCTCCAGCCTGGCAAGAACCGCGCGCGCCTCATCAATGTCATCATGCAGCAATGCTGCTTCACCCGCCTGTTTCAGAGCGTCCACGCGACCAAGGCGCACAAAAGCCAGCCATTCGCGCAAAGCCAGTGCCAACAGCACAATGGTGAATGCGCCACCAAGGCCAAGGGCCGCGTAGCCCAGCACCGGGTTGCGACTGAGCAAACCAGCCACGAAATCATAGGCCGCAAGTGATATGACAAAGCCGGTCATGGCCATCAGCAGCGACCAAAACCAGCGCACCAGACGCGAGGGCTTACGTGCGGCCATCGCCGCCATCCGTTGCATCGCGGCTTGCGGTGCGGGCAGATCAGGTTCCGGCACCGGTGGTGCCATGGCCGGGGTGACTGCGCCCACCGCATCCATCTCGATTAGAACCGGGCCAGGTTTTGCGCCGGAACCTGAACTATCTGAATTTTTCTCGGACTTAGCCATTACTCATTCTCCATTCATAGCGGATATCTGGCAGTCCTTCGTCATTATCCGCCCCGTCCGAGCGCGCAATCTCATGAAATCCTTCGCGAAGATAGAAAAGCTGCGCCGGTTTGTTGGCCTCATAAGTCCATAATGCCAGCTGCGTCTGCTGCCTTTTGGCGTGGTCCAAAAGCGCCTTGCCAATTCCCTGCCGCCGCATCCTTTGGCTTAGATAAAGCGCATGTATTTCTGCCCCGTCACGCACCAAAAAACCCACCACACGCCCCTTTTGCCGCGCCACGGTAATCCAGCCGCGGGTGATCAGGTTACGCAGGTATCGCGCTTCTTGCATGGTTTCGCCTAACCGCGGCATCCATGCAGTTTCCTCGGCCCAGTCCGACAATACCGCATTGCAGGGGCTGGCATCCTTGCCTTCAGCAGGCCCGATCACAATGCTGGCCTCGCGGACGTTCACAACATATCCCCGATCAGGAATTCTGCGGCTTTATCCAGCCGAATATGCGGTGGACCATCACCGGGCGCCAGATCTAGGGCAGACGGGGCAAAGCGCATGACCTGATAATCAGCGTCCAGCCATGCCTGCGCCCCATCCTGCGCTGGTTTCAGCAGCCGCATGGGATCCTTTGGCAAGTCTCCGGGATAAAACGCGGCACTTTTTCCGCTGTCCAGCAAAGTGCCGCGCACGCAATCCAATTGGCGGCCCTGATGTTCAAGCGTTTCCTCGGTGGTGGTGCGCAATGCGGCGATAGACATGGCCGATGTATGCGCCCCGGCAAAATCGGCGCGGGTCTTTGCCTCGCCTACCATCGCGCCGACTATGCCAGTCAGCTTTGAATGCTGAGTGTGATGCAGGTGATCTGCCTTGGTGGCGGCGAACAGAATGCGTTCAACCCGGCGACCACGCAAAAGCTGACTGAGAAAAGCATTGCGACCGGGGCGAAAAGCACCAAGCGTTCCGGCCATGGCATGGCGCATGTCTTCCAGAGCTTCAGGCCCGGAATGTACGGCCCCCAACACATCCATCAACACAACCTGTCGGTCGATCCGTGCAAAGTGATCGCGAAAAAATGGTTTAACAACCTTGGCCTTATAGGCCTCGAACCGACGCTCCATCTGCCGCCATAAAGATGCGCGGTTTGTTTTTTCCGGCTGGGTAAGAGGTGCGAAAGTCAGGGCAGGCGAACCGGCCAGGTCACCGGGCAATAAAAACCGACCCGGGGTGCAGTCGGAAAACCCGGCAGCGCGCGCCTTATGCAGATAATCGGTGAAACTTGCAGCCAGCGCTTTGGCTTCAACCTCGTCCAGACGCGCGGCTCCGTCTGTGGCCTCAGCCAGCGTCAAATACTGCGCTGCAAAGTCCCGGCTGGAAATATGTTGCAGCGTCTGCGCCGACCATTCGCCAAATGACATGTCCAGAAGTGCGAGATCCAATAGCCATTCGCCGGGATAGTCGACAATATCCAGATGCACGATGCGCGGACGCCGTAACCCGGCCAGAAGCCCGCCGGGACGGACCCTGAAAGACAAGCGCAATTCAGATATATGGGTAGTTGAGGCGGGCCAGCGCGGTTCGGGCCCGGTCATCGCAGCCAGATGGGTCTCATAGTCAAAACGTGGCAGTGTCACATCGGGCTGTGGTTGCAGGAATGCACCTTCAATCCTGCCTTCGGCCGAGGCCACTAATTGCCCCATTCGCGAGCGATTAAGCAGGTTTGCCACCAATGCCGTAATGAACACGGTCTTGCCCGCGCGGCTTAGCCCGGTCACGCCCAGACGCACCACGGGTTCAAACAATGCCTCATGCGCAGCGCTTCCCGCAGCCTCGACCCGGCGCGTCATGTTGTCGACAATGTTTCCTAGCCCCAAAGGCTTGCTCCTCGCGTTGATCTGGCTGATACATAAGGTGCGCGGGCGGCATCGGCTAGGGCTGTGCTAAAAAGTCTTGATGACTTCAGCGAAGGTGTTTTTGGCGAAAGGAAATGCCACCAAGGGGGATTGCCGGGGCGCACGCGCGATTGTATCCCCCTCGCTATGCCCCGCTATGCAATGAAAATCGAATATCACGGAGCCCCCTTTGCCGGATGGCAACGGCAAAAGGATCAGCCATCGGTGCAAGGCGCGGTCGAGGCTGCTTTGGCGCGGCTGGAACCGGACCTGCCATCGATTGCAGCCGCCGGACGCACCGATGCTGGCGTTCATGCATATGCTCAGGTGGCGCATTGTGATCTGGTCAAAGACTGGGATCCTTTTCGCCTGTCCGAAGCCCTGAACCATCACCTGAAACCCGCACCGGTGGCGGTGGTGGCCTGTACGAAGGTCTCGGATGACTTTCATGCCCGATTTTCAGCGGTGGAAAGGCGCTATCTTTTTCGCCTGATCACAAGACGTGCACCCCTAACCCATGACAAAGGACTGGCCTGGCGCGTTAGCCATGAACTGGACGTAGACGCCATGCAGGCAGGGGCTGACCGGTTGATCGGCCTGCATGATTTCACCACCTTTCGCTCGGTTCAATGTCAGGCGGCCAGCCCGGTCAAAACACTTGACGAATTGCGGATTGAGGAAGTGCGGCTGTCATATGGCACCGAATACCGATTTTATGTCCGCGCAAGGTCATTCCTGCACAACCAAGTGCGCTCATTCGTCGGCACATTAGAGCGCGTTGGAGCAGGTGCCTGGAGCCCGGATGACGTTACCCAAGCGCTTGAAGCCGAAGACCGCGCCGCCTGCGGACCAGTTTGCCCGCCGCAGGGCCTGTATCTGGCCGGGGTTAGGTACCCCAAGGATCCGTTTGAGGCACCCTGACCCGACCCTTTAAGACGCACTCCAAGCACCAGATGCTCGGTCTTTTCTTGATTGAGGCATCTCTGCAAGATATGTCAGAGAAGAATATCATTCAGCAACTGACAGGTCGTTCCAATGGTTTTTGACATCTCAAACCGAACCCGAGCCGTGTGGGTCGGCGTGCTTATTATCGTCGCCTACAGCATGCTTACATACTCATTCACCGGCAACAAAATCCTGGGCCTGATAACCGATGTTCTTAGTGGACTTGCCGTGATTGGCATTCCTATATTGATGTTTCCGATATTTAATTCCGACGAAAACAAGCGACTGAATTTCGCTTACCTGACTTCCCGCCTCATCGAGGGGGTGCTGATGATTGTCGGTGGTGTACTTATTCTTGTTCCTTCTCTGGAAGGTTACAGGAACAGTATTTATGAAAGTGTTCACGTCTATTTCTTTATGGCAGGCGCCTTGTTTTTCTACATTTTGCTTTACCGGGCACAGGTTGTTCCAAAGTTCATTTCCATCTGGGGAATCCTTGCAACAATCGCATTATTTGCGGTTACGATGATAAACCTTTTTGGTGCTGATCTTGCTGTCTTAAACGTCCTAATTTTGCCGATAGTATTAAACGAGGTCTTTCTGGCTGGCTGGCTGATTGGAAAAGGTTTCAACGCGAGAACCTAATTCAGAATTCAATGTTCACAGGCTGAAGGCGCCGGTTGGAAGTAAAACTGAGACTTCGGCGGGTGAAACGCTTCCCCCTCCCCCCCCTTCCTGCCATAATGCCAGCAACCAATAACAAAACCAGAGCAGCCGCCCATGAATGACCTCCTGACCGGAGCCAGCGCCGACAGTTATGACGCCTCTTCCATCGAAGTGCTGGAGGATATGGAGCATGTGCGCCTGCGTCCCGGCATGTATATCGGCGGCACTGA